>NZ_MTBE01000015.1:0-83725 GCF_002916785.1 Diaphorobacter sp. LR2014-1
TCAAGGCCGTGGTCGCGGCGCTGAAGAAGTTCCCCGAGTTCAACGCCAGCCTGGACGGCGACGCGCTGGTCTACAAGCAGTACTTCCACATCGGCTTTGCGGCCGACACGCCCAACGGCCTGGTGGTGCCCGTGCTAAAAGATGCCGACAAGAAGGGCATCCTGCAGATCAGCGCCGAGATGGCCGAGCTGGCCAAGAAGGCCCGCGACGGCAAGCTGGGTGCGGCCGACATGCAGGGCGGCAGCATGTCGATCAGCTCGCTGGGCGGCATTGGCGGCACGCATTTCACCCCCATCATCAATGCGCCCGAGGTGGCCATCCTCGGCCTGTCCAAGAGCCAGATGAAGCCCGTGTGGGACGGCCAGCAGTTCGTGCCGCGCCTTACGCTGCCGCTGAGCCTGTCGTACGACCACCGCGTGATCGACGGCGCCTCTGCCGCGCGCTTCAACGCCTACCTGGGCCAGGTGTTGGCGGACTACCGCCGCATCCTGCTGTAAGGACGGAGCACAACATATGGCAATCATCGACATCAAGGTGCCCGACATCGGCGACTTCGCCGAGGTGGGCGTGATCGAAGTGCTGGTGCAGCCGGGCGACACCATCCGGGCCGAGCAGAGCCTGGTCACCGTGGAGTCCGACAAGGCCTCCATGGAGATTCCCAGCAGCCACGCCGGGGTGGTCAAGGAGCTCAAGGTCAAGCTGGGCGACAAGGTGGCCGAGGGTTCCGTGCTGCTGACGCTGGAAGTGGCGCAGGGAGCGGCGGCGCCGGCTGCGGCCCCTGCCGCGGCGAGCACGCCCAGCGCACCGCCATCTGAGTCAAAACCGGCTCCAGCGCACGCTGCTCAAGCGCCAGCAGCTCCTAAAACCGAAGCGGCCAGCTTCGGCGGCAGTGCCGACGTGGAGTGCGATGTGCTGGTGCTGGGCGGCGGCCCCGGCGGTTACAGCGCCGCCTTCCGCGCGGCCGACCTGGGCCTGAACGTGGTGCTGGTCGAGCGCTACGCCACCCTGGGCGGCGTGTGCCTGAACGTGGGCTGCATTCCCTCCAAGGCGCTGCTGCACGTGGCCGCGGTGATGGACGAGGTGAGCCACCTGAAGAGCGCCGGCATCGACTTCGGCGCGCCGCAGGTCAACATCGACACCCTGCGCGGCCACAAGGAAAAGGTCATCGGCAAGCTGACCGGCGGGCTGGCGCAGATGGCCAAGATGCGCAAGGTGACCGTGCTGCGCGGCTACGGCCACTTCGTCGGCGCCAACCACCTGGAGGTGGAGGAAACCACCGGCACCAGCCAGGACAAGACCGGCGCCAAGAAGGTGGTGGCGTTCAAGCGCGCCATCATCGCCGCCGGCAGCCAGGCCGTGCGCCTGCCGTTCATGCCCGACGATCCGCGCGTGGTGGATTCCACCGGCGCGCTGGCGCTCAAGGACGTGCCCAAACGCATGCTGATCCTGGGCGGCGGCATCATCGGCCTGGAAATGGGCACGGTGTACAGCACGCTGGGCGCGCGCCTGGACGTGGTGGAGATGCTGGACGGCCTGATGCAGGGCGCCGACCGCGACCTGGTCAAGGTGTGGCAGAAGATGAACCAGCACCGTTTCGACAACGTGATGCTGAATACCAAGACCGTGGCCGCCGAGGCCACGCCCGAGGGCATCAAGGTGAGCTTCGCGCCCGCCAAGGACGGCGTCGCGGTGCCCGAGCCCCAGGTGTACGACCTGGTGCTGCAGGCCGTGGGCCGCACCCCCAACGGCAAGAAGATCGCCGCCGACAAGGCTGGCGTCGCCGTGACGGACCGCGGCTTCATCAACGTCGACATCCAGATGCGCACCAACGTGCCGCACATCTTCGCCATCGGCGACATCGTGGGCCAGCCCATGCTGGCGCACAAGGCGGTGCACGAGGCGCACGTGGCGGCCGAGGTCATCGCCGGCGAACTGCAGGGCAACAAGGAACTGGCAAGCGCCGCCTTCAACGCCCGCGTGATCCCGAGCGTGGCCTATACCGACCCCGAAGTGGCCTGGGTGGGTCTGACCGAGGACCAGGCCAAGGCGCAGGGCATCAAGGTCAAGAAGGGCCTGTTCCCCTGGGCGGCCAGCGGCCGCGCCATCGCCAACGGCCGTGACGAGGGCTTTACCAAGCTGCTGTTCGACGACAGCCCCGAGGCGCACGGCCACGGCCGCATCCTGGGCGGCGGCATGGTCGGCACGCATGCGGGCGACATGATCGGCGAGATCGCCCTGGCCATCGAGATGGGCGCCGACGCGGTGGACATCGGCAAGACCATCCACCCGCACCCCACGCTGGGCGAGAGCATCGGCATGGCGGCGGAGATTGCCCACGGCAGTTGCACGGACGTGCCGCCGCAGCGCAGGTAAAGGCCACGGCCGTAGCAAAAAAGGCAGCCTCTGGCTGCCTTTTTTATGCTTTTGATAGCGCCTGGCGCTTGCTGTGCAAGGGCTGGAGGCGTTTTTGAGTATGAGGTGCTGGGTTGGCGAGTGTGCATGGCAGCTCAGGCCTGCACCAGTGCCACGCGGTAGCCCTGGCCCGTCGCGACCACCTGCAGCAGCCGGTCGATGTTGGGATGGCTGCCGGGATGCTGGCGGGCATCGGCGGTGTGTTCGGCGAACAGTTCCAGGCCTTCCTGCGCCGCGGCGACGGTGATGCCGCCGTGCTTGGCGGCCAGCGCGGCGTACACGGTCAGTGAGCCCGTCTTACCCGGCTGGTTGGGAATGGTGGCCACCACCTGGCCGGCGTCGTCCAGCAGTTGCAGGGCTGCCAGGTGGGCAATGGAGGGCAATTGGCGCAGGTTGTCAGCGAAGGTCATGCAAAAGCCTTGAACGGAGCGGATGAAACCGTGACGATAACGTAAAAACCATAGCTGTTAGCGCTGGCACAATCTGCGTTAGAGGGCATGTTGATGCCTGTTTTTCTTTGCGCCCGACCCCTCATGCAAGCCCTGCTCGACGCCATCGCCACCCTCACTCCGCCCGTTGAGGCCTGCCGCATCTTCCATGGGCGTGGCGGGCGGTTTCCCGGCAGCGAGCAGTGGACGCTGGATGCCTATCCACCCGTGCTGGTGCTCACCAGCTTCGCCCCGGTGACGGACGACGCACTCGCCACCATCGACGGCGCCCTGCGCGCGCGCTGGCAGCAGGTGGCGCCAGGGCAGCCGCTGAACTGGGTGTTCCAGCACCGCGGTGAGGCGCTGCGCATCGAGGGCCGCAGCGATACGCGGCTGATGGCGGGCGAGGTGCCCGAGCCGCATGTGGTCACCGAGGATGGCGCACGCCTGCGCGTCCAGGTGCTGCGCGGGCAGAACCACGGGTTGTTCCTGGACATGGCCGAAGGGCGTCGCTGGGTGCGCGCGCATGTGGCGAACCACCGCGCACGCACCGGACGCGGCGCTCGGGTGCTCAACCTGTTCGCCTATACCTGTGCGTTCTCGGTTGCCGCGCTGCAGGCGGGCGCGGCGGAGGTGGTGAATGTGGACATGAGCCGGGGTGCCATAGCCACCGGGCAGCAGAACCACCAGCTCAACGGGTTGGGCGCCGGTGCCCGCTTTCTGGCGCATGACATCTTCAGCTCGTGGGGCAAGATCACGCGCAGCGGGCCGTACGACCTGGTGATCGTGGATCCGCCGTCCTACCAGAAGGGCAGCTTCGTCGCGACCAAGGACTATGCGCGGCTCATGCGGCGCCTGCCGGAACTGCTGATACCGCGCGGCCACGCCCTGCTGTGCCTGAACGCGCCGGAGCTGGGGATGGAGTTTCTCTGCGAGCAGATGCGATCCCAGGCGCCTTCGCTGGCGTTCGTGGAACGCGTTCCCAACCCGGCGGTGTTCGCCGATGTGGACGAGGAGCGGTCGCTGAAGGTACTGGTTTTCCGGGATACGGCGGCGGTGGGTTGAAGGGGCTCCGCGCGCCACAATGCGGTGGACACCGCTTCCCACCCACCGGTTGAAACGCAGCACATGAACACCCCTCGCATCGGACTGATCGGCGTAGGCCTGATGGGCCACGGCATTGCCATGAATATCGCCCGCAAGGGCTATGCGCTGACGGTGCTGGAGCACCCTGGCAACCAGCCCCTGGATGCACTGCGCGCCCAGGGCGTGGCCTGCGCCGCATCGGTGCATGAACTGATGCGACAGGTGCAGGTGCTCATCCTGTGCGTGACGGGATCGCCCCAGGTAGAGGCGGTGCTGCTGGGCGAGGAGGGCACCTTGGCCGCCCTGCAGCCCGGCACCGTGGTGATCGACTGCTCCACGGCCATTCCCTCGTCCACCGAATCCGTCGCCCGCGCCGTGGCGGCGGCCGGAGGGCGGTTCCTGGATGCGCCGATGACCCGCACCCCCAAGGAGGCCGCCGAGGGCCGGCTGAACCTGCTGGTGGGCGGCGAGGCCGCACTGCTCGACGAAGTGCGCCCGGTGCTGCAGTGCTTTGCCGAGAACATCACGCATACCGGTGCCGTGGGCAGCGGCCACCGCATGAAGCTGCTGCACAACTATGTGTCGCTGGGCAGCGTGGCGCTGATCGCGGAGGCTGCCGCGTGCGCGCTGGCGGCCGACGTGGCGCCGCAGGTGTTCCTGGATGTTCTCGCCAAGGGCGGCGGCGGCGGCGTGGCGCTGGAGCGCCTGCGGCCCTACCTGCTGCAGCAGGACCCCTCTGGGCTGCGCTTCTTCATGTCCAACGCGCTCAAGGACATGGGCTACTACACCGCCATGGCGCACGACGGCGGCGCGGCCGATGGCATTGCCCAGGCCGTGCACGACACCTTTGCCGCCGCCGTTGCCGAGGGTGGGCCGCAGGCGCTGGTGCCGGAGCTGGTAGCGCTGCTGCGCGCCAAGGGGACGGGTTGATGAAGGTTGGACTTCTGGCGGGGATTCCCTCTTCCCGCCTCCAGTCCTCCCGCCTCCAGCCTGTCGATGCGTGACGGGGACACCCGCGCGGCCCGCTAGTCTGCCGCGAGCACCTGCGTGATGAAGGTCCACTCCTGCGGCTGCAGCGGCGTGATCGACAACCGGTTGCCTCGCTGCAGTACGCGCATCGACGCTAATTCGGGATGGGCGCGCAGTTCCGCCAGGCCAATGAGCCGTGTCTTGCGCACGGCTTGCACGTCCCGCAGCAGCCACCGGGGTTTCTCAAGGGGTGACTTGGGGTCGTAGTAAGGGGATTCAGGGTCGAACTGCGTGGGGTCGGGGCGTACGCCCGAGGCTATGCGTGCAATGCCGGCGATACCGGGTGCAGGGCAGCTTGAGTGGTAGAAGAGCACGCCATCCCCCACCTGCATCTCGTCGCGCATGAAGTTGCGCGCCTGGTAATTGCGCACGCCGGTCCAGGGCACGGTGGCGCCCGGAGCGCCCAATGCATCGTCAATGGAGCATTCGTCGGGCTCCGATTTCATGAGCCAAAAGCGCGTCGTGGGTGTGGTCATGGCTGGAAGGACTCAGGACACCTGTGTGGCTTGCACACCGTCACCCCATGTGCAGGCACTGAAAACGCTGGCCCGGTGCGTAGCTACTTACCGCCATTACTACAGCAGTGCCGGACAGGGTGCCGGCCCCGGTCTCAGTTGGCGGCCGGAGCGCGCGCGGAAATGGCCATGGCGGCAGTGTCTTCGTCCGTGGTCACACGCCGTGCACCGTTGAAGCGCCGCTGCCAGTAGGAAGCGCCCATGTCTTCCACGCGCACCTGCGCACCGGAGCGCGGGGCATGGATGAACTTGCCGTCGCCCACGTAGATGCCTACGTGGCTGAACGCGCGGCGCATGGTGTTGAAGAACACCAGGTCGCCGGGCTGCAGGTCTTTTTTGTCGATGACTTCGGTGGCGGCGGCCTGCTCGTTGGCGCGGCGTGGAAGCACCATGCCCTTGGCCTGCTCATAGATGGCGCGCACGAAGCCGCTGCAATCAAAACCCGTCTCGGCACTGCTGCCACCCCGGCGGTATGGCACGCCGATGAAGCCCATGGCGGTGGAAATCAGGGAGGAGGTGCGGTCTGCCACGTTGTGCTGAACGTCCTGTAACTGGACGAGCAGGCTGCGGTCAATGCTGGCTGCAGGGGTGGCGGCTGCCCGCTCTACCTCGGGGGAGGGAGCGGCGTAGGCATTCGAGCAAAGCAGCAGCAGCAGGCACAACCGACGAAACATGGGGCGCGAGGGTACCACGGCATGACGGGAAATCTGCCGACAAGTGATAGTAAATAGTTGATTTACGTGGATTTTCATGAACGTGCCCGCGGCGATAGGCAACGTCTTGCTGGGTTTTGCCCGGTGATGGGGTGCACTGCCTTTCGCATGCCGGCCACTCACCATCTCGGGAAAACGCTTCTACTTTGATAGCGGTTCGTGTTTGGTGGACAGGGCCCAACACCGTTTTGACGGATATGACCAGCGCATCAGTCCGCAAACGGGCCCCAATGGCACACTTTGGCCTTCTTTTCTGAGCCCGCCATGGGCGATTTCATGACGCGTGGACCTGTTTCCCCCACTTCGCGCCAGCCGCTGCTGTGGCTGGTCGCCCTGGGCTTTTTCATGCAGACGCTGGACGCCACCATCGTCAACACGGCCTTGCCGGCCATGGCGCGCGACCTGGGCGAGAGCCCGCTGCAGATGCACTCGGTGATCGTGGCGTATTCGCTGGCCATGGCGGTGCTGATTCCGGCGTCGGGCTGGCTGGCGGACCGTTTCGGCACGCGGCGGGTGTTCATGTCGGCGATCGCGTTGTTCGTGCTCGGCTCAGTGTTGTGCGCGCTGTCGTCCACGCTGCCGCTGCTGGTGGGCGCGCGCGTGGTCCAGGGGCTGGGCGGTGCGCTGCTGCTGCCCGTGGGGCGGCTGGCGGTGCTGCGGGCGTTTCCGCGCGACGAGTTCATCCGCGCCATGAGCTTCGTGGCGATTCCCGGGTTGGTGGGGCCGCTGATCGGGCCGACCCTGGGCGGCTGGATGGTGGAGTACGCCTCCTGGCATTGGATCTTCTGGGTCAATGTGCCCGTGGGGCTGGTGGGCTTGATGGCCGCGCGGCGCTTCATGGCGGCGGGAGAGGTGCTGGCCGTGCGTGGATTCGACGCCGTGGGTTATGGCCTGCTGGCCTTTGGCATGGCGGCCGTGTCGCTGGCGGTGGAGGGCATGGCCGGCGGTGGTGCGCGCAGCGCGTCGTCGCTGGTGATGATGATCTTTGGCCTGGCCAGTCTGGCGGCCTACTGGCTGCATGCGCTGCGCAGCGATGCGCCGCTGTTTGTGCCGGGGTTGTTCGCGGTGCGCACGCTGCGTGTGGGGCTGCTGGGCAACCTGTTTTCGCGGCTGGGCAGCTCGTGCATGCCCTTCATGATCCCGCTGGTGCTGCAGGTCAGCCTGGGCTACGCACCCATGCAGGCGGGCATGATGATGCTGCCCACGGTGCTGGGCAGCATGGCCGTGAAACCTGCGGTCACCTTCATGGTGCGGCGCTGGGGCTATCGCGAGGTGCTGGTGGTCAATACCTGCGCGCTGGCGTTGCTCATCGCCAGCTTCTGCCTGATCACGCCCGGCCAGCCCCCGTGGCTGCTGATGGTGCAGCTGGCGGCGTTTGGTGGCGTGAACTCCATGCAGTTCTCGGCCATGAACACGGTCACGCTCAAGGACCTGGACACGGGTCATGCCAGCAGCGGCAACAGCCTGCTGTCCATGGTGCAGATGCTGGCCATGGGCATGGGGGTGGCGGCTGCCGGGGCGGTGCTGGCGAGCTTCCAGGGCTACTTTGGCGCCGCAGATGCGCAGGACACGCTCCACGCGTTCCGCGCCACGTTTGCCTGCATGGGTGTGCTGACGCTGGCGGCCACGGCGCTGTTCCTGCAGTTGCCGCCGCACGAGCCGCAGCGCCCCCATCCCCTGGGCCCCGAGGAGCAGAGCTGAACCGGGACTCGTCGGTCTCTTGTGCTATTGTTATAAGAGCTGTTGGCGCTTGCCAGTATTGCCTCGGAGGCCTATTTCTATCCCGATTGCCATGATCGTGCGCGGCCGATCCTGTATCGCTCAGGCCTCGTCCGGGTCCTGTCCCATGAAGCCGCCGCTCTGGTGCGTCCACAGCCGCGCATAGACACCCCCTTGCGCCAGCAGCTGTGCGTGCGTGCCTTCCTCGACGATGCGGCCGGCGTCCAGCACGATGAGCCGGTCCATGGCGGCGATGGTGGACAGGCGGTGCGCGATGGCGATCACCGTCTTGCCCTGCATCAGTCCGTCCAGGCTCTGCTGGATGGCGGCCTCCACCTCGGAGTCCAGCGCGCTGGTGGCCTCGTCCAGCAGCAGGATCGGGGCGTCCTTGAGCATCACGCGCGCGATCGCCACGCGCTGGCGCTGCCCGCCCGAGAGCTTGACGCCGCGCTCGCCCACCTGGGCGTCGTAGCCGCGGCGGCCCTGCAGGTCGGTCAGCTCGTCGATGAATTGCGCGGCCTTGGCGCGTTCGGCAGCCAGGCGCATGTCTTCCTCGGAGGCATCGGGGCGGCCGTACAGGATGTTGTCGCGCATTGATCGGTGCAGCAGCGAAGTGTCCTGCGTGACCATGCCGATCGCTTGGCGCAGGCTGTCCTGCGTGACGTGGGCGATGTCCTGCCCGTCCACCAGAATGCGTCCGCCCTGCACGTCATGAAAGCGCAGCAGCAGGTTGACCAGCGTGGACTTGCCCGCGCCGGATCGGCCGATCAGCCCGATGCGCTCGCCTGGGCGGATGGTGAGGTTCAGCCCGTCGATCACTGCCGCGCCGTCGCGGTAGCCGAAGCGCACGTTCTCAAACTGCACCTCGCCACGCGTGACCTGCAACGGGCGGGCATCGGGCGCATCCACCACCGTGCGCGGGCGGGTGAGGGTGTTGATGCCGTCCTGGATGGTGCCCACGCTCTCGAACAGCGTGGTCATCTCCCACATCACCCAGTGGGCGTGGCCTGAAACGCGCAGTGCCATGGCGGTCACCGCGGCCACCGCGCCGGCGCCTACCTCGCCCCGTGACCACAGCCATAGCGCCGTGCCGCAGGCACCGAGGATCATGCCCACCACCAGGGCGTGGTTCACGATCTCGAAGCGGCTGACCAGCCGCATCTGTGCGTAGCCCGTGGTCTTGAACGCGTCCATCGCCGCGCGGGCAAACTCGGCCTCGCGCCGCGTGTGCGAGAACAGCTTCACCGTGGCGATGTTGGTGTAAGCGTCCGTCACGCGGCCGGTCATGACGGAGCGCGCGTCGGCCTGGGCCTTGCTCACCTGGCCCAGGCGTGGCACGAAGTACCAGCACGCGGCCGCGTAGCACAGCGCCCACGCAAGAAAGGGCAGCAGCAGCCGCCATTCAAAGCCGCCCGCCAGTGCCAGGATGGTGACCAGGTAGACGCCCATGCCGATCGCCACGTCGCAGGTGGTAAAGATCATGTCGCGCACGGCCAGCGCGGTCTGCATGATCTTGGTGGTGATGCGGCCCGCGAACTCGTCTGCATAGAACGCCATGCTTTGGCCCAGCATCAGCCGGTGGAAGTTCCAACGCAGGCGCAGCGGGAAGTTGATGGCCAGCACCTGGTGGCGCACGGTGGTCTGCAGCGCCACTATGCCAATGCTGGCGACCAGCACCGCAGCCACCCCGGCGAGCAGCGTGCCGCGCTCGGCCCAGAAGCGCTCGGGCGCAGTGGCGGCGATCCAGTCCACCACCCGTCCCAGCACGGCAAACAGCAGCGCCTCGTAGATGGCCACCACGGCAGACAGGGCGGCCATGGCCCCGACATAGCCGCGCAGGCCGCGCGTGCTGGCCCACACGAAGGCGAGGAACCCGGCGGGCGGCACGGTCGGCTCGGCCGCAGGGTACGGGGGGACACGATTTTCGAACAACCGAAACAACACGATGGCGGACACTCCTGATGCGGCCATGGTACGGGCCGGCGGCTGGCGACGCCGGCGTGGGGAATTGCGCAGGCGCCGCAGCCGCGCGGTCGCAGCAGACGTTGGCGGTGTCTGTTGCCCCCGCACGGGTAAATGCCGCTATGCTCTGCGGCGAGGCGGCGTCCTATCACCCGTTGTCCTCCCTGTCCATCTGCCCGCATGCCGACATCCCACGCACAGCGCTCGTTCCCCTGGCACTGGCTCCCCGGAGCGGCCGTGGCGCTGGCCGGTTGCGCGGCAAGCTACGCGCTGTACCACCAGCAGCAGTCCTCCATGCAGGCCATCGCGCGGGTGCGTTTCGAGCAGGAGGCCCGGCTGTTCGCCGAGACGCTGCAGCGGCGCATGGAATCCCACGCGGATTTGCTGCAGGGCATGCGCGGCCTGCTGACGGTGAATCCGCAGCTGCGGCGCGCCGACTTCGAGCGCGTGGCGCGTGAGCTGGATCTGCAGCATTACCACCCCGGCGTGAAGAACATCAACTTTACGCGGTACGTGCCCGGCCCCCGGCGGGCGGCCTTCGAAGAGCAGGCGCGCTCCGACCCGCATCTGGACGGCGACCTGCCGCGGGATTTCGCCATCCATCCACAGGCCGTATTGCCCGACTATTTCGTGGTGGACTACCTCTGGCCCCAGGGGGGCAACAGCGGCGTGCAAGGGTTGGAGATCCATTCCCAGCCGGCGAACCTCGAAGCCATGCGCCGTGCGCGCGACACCGGCGGGCTGGTCGCCTCCGCGCCGTTCGAGCTGCACCAGGAAACCGAGCACCGCACGGGCGTCATCATCCGCATGCCGGTGTTTGCCGAGCCGGCGGCCGGACAGGCGGGGCCGGCGCGCTTCCTGGGGGCGGTGGGCGTGAGCCTGCGCATCTACGACATCGTGCATGCCGTGCGCACCGCGGGCAACATGCAGGGCCTGGCGCTGCGCATGGCGGACGTGGGCCCCTTCAACAGCGAGGTGCCTGCTCCGCCGCAATCCCTCTTTGAATCGGAGACGCGCGTCGGCACCTCTGCCATGGAATATGAGCAAAGCGTGCGCGTAGGCGGAAGGCGCTGGAGCCTGCAGTTCCAGCCCGTCGTGCCGTTCCTCTCGCCGCAGGAGTCGCGCCTGCCCTGGCTGCTGGGCTCTGGCGGTCTGTTGGTGACCGCACTGCTCACCGCGCTGGTATCCATGCTGGTGCTGCGGCGGTCGCAGGCACTGGACCATGCCAAGGAGACCGATACGGCCTTGCGCGAAAGCGAGGCGCGCCTGCGCGCCGTGTTCAACCAGGCCGCGGTGGGCATCGCCCAGACCGACTCGCGCACCGGCCGCCTGGTGCGCATGAACCAGAAGTTCTGCGACCTGCTGGGCTACAGCGCGCAGGAACTGCAGCAGATGCGCTTTCAGGACTTCAGCGAGCCCAGCGACCTGGCCGCGGACCTGGAGCAATTGCAGCGGATGCTGGCCGGTGAGCTGAGCGAATACCGCATGGAAAAGCGCTACCGCCGCAAGGACGGCAGCGAGGTGTGGGTGGACCTCATGGTCTCGCCGCTGCGCCTGGAAGGCCAGCCCGAGCACCATCTTGCGGTGGTGCAGGACATCAGCAAGCGCAAGCACATGGAGCAGGTGCTGCGCCAGAGCGAGGAGCACCTGCGTAACATCCTGAACCACATGCCCGTGGGCGTGAACCAGGTGCAGGACGGCAAGATCGTGTTCCGCAACGACCGTCATGTCCAGATCTGCGGCTACGACATACGCGAGGCGCCCGACGTGGACACCTGGTGGCGCCTGGTAATGCCCGACGCACACCAACGCGAGCATGCGCGCGAGGCATGGCACGCCGCATGCACGGCGGCGCTGGAGAACCCCGACGGTGCCATCCGTACCGTGGAATGCGTGATCACCGCCAAGTCGGGCGTGCGCCGCGCGGTCGAGCTGTCCGGCATGATCCTGGGTGACTCGCACATCGTCACCATGGTGGACCAGAGCCAGCGCAAGGCGGCCGAGGAAGAGGTGCGCTACCTGGCCTACAACGATCCGCTCACCGGCCTGCCCAACCGCCGCCTGCTGCTGGACCGCCTGGAGCAGGCGCTGGCCATGAGCGCCCGCCATCAGCTGTGCGGCGCGGTGATGATGCTGGACCTGGACAACTTCAAGACCATCAACGAGACGCAAGGCCCCGACATGGGTGACCGCCTGCTGCGCGAGGTGGCCCGGCGGTTGCGCGACTGCGTGCCCGAGGACGAAACCCTGGCGCGCCACGGCGGCGACGAGTTCGTCGTGGTGCTCAAGGACCTGGGCGCCGACCCGCAGGAGGCAGCCAACCGCGCCGAGGAGATGGGCCAGACGATCCTGGCGGCCATTCGCGCGCCCTTCGACATCGACGGTCAGCAGCACCACACGGCGCTCAGCGTGGGCATCGCCATCTTCCGCGGGGTGCGCGAATCGGCGGACGAGCTGCTCAAGCGCAGCGACCTTGCCATGTACGAGGCCAAGGCCGCCGGGCGCGATACGCTGCGCTTTTTCGATCCACAGATGCAGGCTGCGGTGTCCGAACGCGCGGCGCTGGAGGCGGACCTGCGCGCCGGACTGGATGCGGGGCAGTTAGAACTGTTCTACCAGCCCAAGGTGGACCAGGGCCGCATCACGGGCGCCGAGGCGCTGGTACGCTGGCGCCACCCGGACAGGGGCTTCATCTCGCCAGCGGAATTCATTCCCTTGGCGGAAGAAAGCGGACTGATCCTGCGCGTGGGCGAGTGGGTGATGCGCAGCGCCTGCGCACAGCTGGCGCAGTGGAGCGCGCACCCCGTGCTGGGTGAGCTCACCGTCGCGGTGAACGTGAGCCCGCGCCAGTTCCACGAGGGTAGCTTCGTGCCCCAGGTGCTGGAGGCGCTGGCCGCCTCGGGCGCCGACGCGCGCCGCCTGCGGCTGGAACTGACCGAGGGCATGCTGCTGCAGGACGTGGAGGACACCATCGCCAAGATGGTGCAGTTGCGTGGCTACGGCGTGGGCTTCTCGCTGGACGACTTCGGCACTGGCTACTCGTCGCTGGCCTACCTCAAGCGCCTGCCCCTGCACGAACTGAAGATCGACAAGAGCTTCGTGCGCGACGTGCTCACCGACCCCAACGATGCCGTGATCGCACGCACGATCGTCGCCCTGGGCACCAGCCTGGGCCTGCGGGTGGTGGCCGAGGGCGTTGAGACCGAGGCGCAGCGCGCCTTTCTGGAGCGCAACGGCTGCCACGCCTGGCAGGGCTATCTGCTCAGCCCACCGCTGCAGGCCGCGGCGTTCGAGGCCTTGGTGCTGAAGCGGGCCGGCGTCTGATCGCTGCGGCCTTCTTTTCCATCACGCATTCACGCATGCTGCCCTTCAAGACCCTGGCCCTGTTCCTGCTCACTGCCGTGGCGGAGATCGTCGGTTGCTATCTGCCCTGGTTGTGGTTGCGCCAGGGGCGCAGCGCCTGGCTGCTGGTGCCGGCGGCCGCCAGCCTGGCGCTGTTTGCCTGGCTGCTCACGCTGCATCCGGCGGCCACGGGGCGTGTGTACGCGGCCTACGGCGGCGTGTATGTGGCCGTGGCGCTGGTCTGGCTGTGGACGGTGGACGGCGTGCGCCCCGGCCCATGGGACTGGCTGGGCGTGGCCGTCACGCTGTGCGGCATGGCCATCATTGCCTTCGCCCCGCGTGGGGGCTGAGCTGCCGTAGGATGCTCTCGTAAGAATAGCTGCTGGCGCTTGCTGGGTAAGCGCTAGAGGCCTTTTTTGCTTGCAATCGAACGATGCCCGGCTGGGCATGGGGCCGACACGAGCGCCACGGTATGATTCCGGTCTTTCCTGCACCTGCGAACCGCCCTGTCCAACGCCTGACCCGTGCGTCTTAACTCGATCAAACTCGCCGGCTTCAAGTCGTTTGCCGAGCCCACCAACTTCATGCTGCCGGGGCAACTCGTGGGCGTGGTGGGCCCCAACGGTTGCGGCAAGTCCAACATCATGGACGCCGTGCGCTGGGTGCTGGGCGAGAGCAAGGCCAGCGAGCTGCGCGGCGAGAGCATGCAGGACGTGATCTTCAACGGCACCACCAGCCGCAAGCCGGCCAGCCGTTCCAGCGTGGAGCTGACGTTCGACAACAGCGACCACCGCGCGGGCGGGCAGTGGAACCAGTTCACCGAGATTGCCGTCAAGCGCGTACTCACGCGCGACGGCACCAGCAGCTACTTCATCAACAACCAGCCGGTGCGTCGCCGCGACGTGCAGGACGTGTTCCTGGGCACGGGCCTGGGCCCGCGCGCCTACGCCATCATCGGCCAGGGCACGATCAGCCGCATCATCGAAAGTCGCCCCGAGGAACTGCGCCTGTTCCTTGAAGAAGCCGCGGGCGTGTCCAAGTACAAGGAGCGCCGGCGCGAGACCGAGAACCGCCTGTCCGACACGCGGGAGAACCTCACGCGGGTGGAGGACATCCTGCGCGAACTCAATGCCAACCTCGACAAGCTGGAAAAGCAGGCCGAGGTGGCCGCGCGCTACAACGCGCTGCAGCAGGACGTGACCCTCAAGCAGCACCAGCTGTGGTTCCTGAAGCGCGCCGAGGCGGAAAGCGAACAGGCCCGCGTGCGCACCGAGGGCCTGGCCGCCGTGAACGACCTGGAGTCGCGCATGGCCGACCTGCGCCATGTGGAGGCCGACCTGGAGACCATCCGCCAGGCGCACTACGAGGCGGGCGACAAGGTCAACCAGGCACAGGGGCGCCTCTATGAGGCCACGGCCGAGGTCGGCAAGCTGGAAGCCGAGATCCGCTACGTGGTCGAGGGCCGCCAGCGCGTGGAGCAGCGCCTGGTGCAACTGGCCGAGCAGATCGCCCAGTGGTCCGCGCGCAAGGAAGAGGCTGAAGCGGAAGTCGAAAGCATCGAAGGCGCCGGCATGAATGCCGAGGAGCAGGCCGAGATCCTGGCCGCACAGGTCGAGGAGCAGGCGACACGCCTGCCCGAGCTGGAAGACGCCCTGCGCCAGAGCCAGCAGCGCAGCGACGAGCAGCGCGCCGCCGTGGCGCAGGTGCAGCAGCAGATCCAGGTGCTGGCGGCCGAGCAGCGCAGCCTGGACGAGCAAAGCCGCCAACTGGAGGCGCGCCTGGAGCGCCTGCGCACCGACCGCAATGCCCTGGCTGCGCCCGACGAGGCGCGCCTGGCCAACCTGCGCCAGCAGTTGCAGCAGGCCGAGGAGGGCGCCGAGATGGCCGAGGCGCGCCTGGCCGAGCTGCAGGACAGCGTGCCCCAGCTCGACGAGGACCGCCGCGCGCGCCAGCAGGTCGTGAACCAGGAAACGGTCCGGCAGGCCGACCTGTCCGCGCGGCTGGAAGCGCTCAAGGCCTTGCAGGAAAAGGTCAAGGTGGACGGCAAGCTCCAGCCCTGGCTGGCCAAGCACGGGTTGGAAGGGCTGCAGGGACTGTGGAGCCGCATCCACATCGAACCCGGCTGGGAGAACGCGCTGGAGGCCGCGCTGCGCGAGCGCCTGGCCGCGCTGCCCGTGGGCCGGCTGGACATGGTGCGCGGCTTCCTGGGCGCGGGCGGGCAGGATGCGCCTCCGGCGCGGCTGGCTTTCTACAGCGCGCCGTCTGCGCCCGCGCCCGAAGCCCCCGCTGGTTCATCACGCTTGTCGGATCTGCTGCGCGTGCACGACGCCGGGCTGCACGCCGTGCTCGTGGACTGGCTGCAGGGCTGCTACACCGCGCAGACGCTGGACGATGCGCTGAACCGCCGCGCGCAGTTGCAGCCGGGCGAGGCCATCTATGTGGCAGCGGGCCATGCCGTGGGCGCGCACAGCGTGAGTTTTTATGCGCAGGACTCCGAGCAGTCCGGCCTGCTGGCCCGGGCGCAGGAGATCGAACACCTGGAGAAGGAGCTGCGTGCCCAGGCATTGATCGCCGAGGAGGCGCGCACGGCGCTGGTGCGTGCCGAGAGCCTGTACGCCGACGCGGCGCAGCGCCTGGTGGCCGCGCGCCGCGAGGCCAGCGAGGCCCAAGGCCGCGCGCACGAGCTGCAGGTCGAGACCCTGCGCCTGTCGCAACTGGCCGAGCAGACCCGGGCGCGCAGCGAGCAGATTGGCGCCGATCTGTCCGAGGTCGAGGCGCAGTTGGGCGACCTGCAGGAGCGCCGCGTCACCGCGGAGGCGCGTTTTGAAGAACTGGACATGCAACTGGCCGACAGCCAGGAGCGCCACGCTCAGCTGGGCGACCGTGTGATCGAGGCCGAGCGCCGCCTGGCCGAATGCCGTGAGCAGCAGCGCGCGCTGGAGCGCCAGGCGCAGGAGGCCCAGTTCTCCCAGCGCAGCCTGCAGGCCCGGCGTGCCGAGCTGGCGCGCACCATCGACACCGCGGCCACCCAGGCACGCGCGTTGCACGATGAGCGCCAGCGCGCGCAGGACGAGCTTTCGCGCCTGTCCGATGCCGCCGCCCAGGGCGGCCTGCAGCAGGCGCTGGACCTGAAGATCGAGCGCGAAAAAGACCTGGCCGCCCAGCGCAGCCGGTACGACGACCTGACGGCGCGGCTGCGCGCCAGCGACGAACTGCGCATGCAGAACGAGCGCACGCTGGAGCCCCTGCGCGCACGCATCACGGAGTTCCAGCTCAAGGAGCAGGCGGCGCGCCTGGGCCTGGAGCAGTACAGCACGCTGCTGGCGGACGCGCAGGCCGACCTGGCGGCGGTGGAGCGCTCCATCCAGGACGGTGGCGTGCGCATGGCGGGGTTGCAGGGCGAGATCGACCGCCTGCACCGCGAGATCACGGCGCTGGGCGCGGTGAACCTGGCCGCGCTGGAGGAGTTGCAGCTCGCGCGCGAGCGCAAGGGCTTCCTGGACGCGCAGACCGAAGACCTGACGCTGGCCATGACCACGCTGGAGGACGCCATCCGCAAGATCGACGGCGAGACGCGCACCCTGCTGTCGGGCACCTTCGAGACCGTCAACGGGCACTTCGGCCGCATGTTCCCCGAACTGTTCGGCGGCGGCCAGGCCAAGCTCATCATGACGGGTGACGAGATCCTCGACTCCGGCGTGCAGGTCATGGCCCAGCCGCCGGGCAAGAAGAACCAGACCATCCACCTGCTGTCGGGCGGCGAGAAAGCACTCACCGCGATCGCGCTGGTGTTCGCCATCTTCCAGCTCAACCCCGCTCCGTTCTGCCTGCTGGACGAAGTGGACGCACCGCTGGATGATGCCAACACCGAGCGGTATGCCAAGCTGGTGTCCAGCATGTCCAAGGGAACGCAGTTCCTCTTCATCAGCCACAACAAGATCGCCATGGAGATGGCCGAGCAACTGATCGGCGTCACCATGCAGGAGCAGGGCGTGTCGCGCATCGTGGCCGTGGACATGGAGTCCGCGCTGTCCATGGCCGAGGCCTGACCCCGTATTCACCATGAGCAACTTCCAACTTGGTCTCATCATCGCCGGCGCGCTCGTGCTGATCGTCGTCGTCGCCTACAACGCCTGGACAACCCACCGCAACGCGCCCAAGCGCCCGCGGCCGGCCGAGGCCGATCCCGCGCAGGAGCCGGTGGCGCGCCATGAGCCCGCCTTTGATGGCGCGGTGCTTACCGGCGCGGTGCTTACCGGCGCGGGGCTCACCGGCGCGGTGCTTGCCGGGAGCGGCGCCGAAGGCGAGGCCGAGCCCGGCTTTGACGGCCACGCCGTGGATCTGCGTGATGCGCTGGACCTGCCCGTGCCCACGGCCGAGCGCCGCGGCGGGCTGGATCCGCTGATCGACGCCATCGCTCCCATCGTGGCCGAGCAGCAGGTTTCGGGCGACGCTGCACTCGCCGCCATGCCGCCCACGCGCCGCGCGGGCAGCAAGCCGTTTGCCATTGAGGGGCTGAACGAGGCCACGCGCCAGTGGGAAACGCCTCAGCCGGGCCAGCGCTACCTGCAGTTCCAGGCGGGCGTGCAACTGGCCAACCGCCTGGGTGCGCTCAACGAGATCGAGTTCTCCGAATTCGTCATGAAGGCCCAGGGCTTCGCCGACGCGATCAATGCCGCGCCCGACTTTCCCGACATGCTGCACGAGGTGGCCCGCGCGCGCGAGCTGGACCAGTTCGCCAGCGAGCACGATGCGCAGCTCACCTTCGTGCTGCGGGCGCGCCACGCGGCCTGGAGCCCCGGCTACGTGCAGCAGAACGCCGCACGCCTGGGTCTCGTCGCCGGCGCCATTCCGGGCCGGCTGGTGCTGCCGGCGCAGGGGCCGGGCCTGCCGCCCGTGCTCACGCTGACCTACGACGCGCAGGCCGCCATGTCCGACGACCCCGAGCAGTCCGCCGTGCGGGACATCGTGCTGAGCCTGGACGTGGCCCAGGTCCACCGCTCGCAGCAGCCCTTTGCGCGCCTGCGCGAGGTGGCGGCCGCGCTCGGCGAGGCCATGGACGGCGTGCTGTGCGACCAGAACGGCACGCCGCTGCCTGCCATGACCATGGAGCCCATCGCCGCCGATCTTGAGCAGCTGTACGACAAGCTGGACAGCCGCGAACTCTCGGCCGGCTCCGCGCTGGCGCGGCGCCTGTTCAGCTAGGAAACGGCATGATCGACCTGCGCGCCCATGATGTGCGCTCTTTCCTCCCGGCGCAGGACTTCGCGCTGTCCAAGGCGTTCTACGCGGCCCTGGGCTGCACCCTGGAATGGTCGGACGAAGACTTGGCCCTGTTCCACCTGGGCGGGGCGCGGTTCTACCTGCAGCGCTACTACGTGAAGGAATGGGCGGACAACTGCATGCTGCACATTTCCGTGCAAGACGCGGCCCAGTGTTTTGCAGACGTTTCGCAGCTCATCGGCACGGGCCGCTTTCCTGGGGCCCGCGTGTCCGCGCCGAAGCAGGAACCGTACGGCGCGTGCGTGACCTACGTCTGGGACCCGTCGGGCGTGCTGCTGCACCTCGCCCAATGGGACCGGGCCTGACCCTTTCCGGCATGACTGAACAATCCAGCCTTTTTCCGGCTCCCGCGCCCAAGGGGTCTGCGCTGGTAGCTACAAAAATCAAAGCGCTTCGCGAGCAGCTGAACCGCTGGGCGCACGAGTACTACGTCCAGGACACGCCGAGCGTGCCCGATGCCGAGTATGACCGCGCGTTCCAGCAGCTGCAGGCGCTGGAGGGCGCTTACCCCGACCTGGTGACGCCCGACTCGCCCACGCAGCGCGTGCTGGGCGCGGTGCTGGACGGGCTGACACCGGTGCGCCACCGCGTGCCCATGCTCAGCATCCGCACTGAAACCGACACAGAGGCCAGCGGCGCTAAAGCCTTCGACGCGCGCGTGCGCCGCGAACTGAAGCTGCCGCCCGATGCGCCGCCGGTGGAATACGTGGCCGAACCCAAGTTCGACGGCCTGGCGATGAGCCTGCGCTACGAGGGCGGGCGCTTGGTGCAGGCCGCCACGCGAGGCGATGGCGAGGTGGGCGAGGACGTGACCCACAACGTGCGCACCATCCGCCAGATCCCCCTGAGCCTGCCCGCCGGCGTGCCGCCGGTGCTGGAGGTGCGCGGGGAGGTCTACATGCGCCGCGCGGACTTCAATGCACTCAACGAACGCCAGCGCGAGAAGGGCGACAAGACCTTCGTCAACCCGCGCAACGCCGCCGCCGGCGCGGTGCGCCAGTTGGACTCAGGCATCACGGCGCAGCGGCCGCTGTCGTTCTTCGCCTACGGCCTGGGCGAGGTCACGCCCGCTGCCGAGGGCGGGCCCGACTTCGGCACGCACTTCGGCATGCTGCAGCAGCTCAAGGAATGGGGCTTTCCGGTCGCAGCCCAGGTGCAGATTGCGCAAGGTGCTCCTGAACTCATAGCATTCCATCAGCGTGTGGGGGCCGAGCGGGACGCGCTGCCCTACGACATCGACGGCGTGGTCTACAAGGTCAACAGCCTGGCACTGCAGCGCCAGCTGGGCTTTGTGACGCGCGAGCCGCGCTGGGCCGTGGCCCACAAGTACCCGGCCCAGGAGATGGTCACGCGCGTGGAAGGCATCGACGTGCAGGTGGGCCGCACGGGCAAGCTGACGCCCGTGGCGCGACTCGCGCCGGTGTTCGTGGGCGGCGTCACGGTGACCAATGCCACGCTGCACAACCTGTTCGAGATTCGCAAGAAGGGAGTGCGTGTCGGAGACTCCGTCATCGTGCGGCGCGCGGGCGATGTGATCCCCGAAGTGGTAGGTGTGATGGCGGATCAGCGCATCGGCTATGTGAAGAATTTCCGCATGCCTCTTAAATGCCCCGTTTGCGGGAGCGATGTGATACGGGAGCGGGGGGAGAAGAATTACCTTTGCACAGGTGGACTATATTGCCCTGCGCAGAGAAAAGAGGCGATAAAGCACTTCTCTCGCCGCGGTGCTATGGATATTGATGGTTTAGGTGATGAGATTATCGATGCATTGGTTGAAAAAAATAAAATAAAAGATCTATCAGATCTCTATTATTTAAAGAAGGAAGATATTATTGGATTGCAGCTGGGGAGCGGAAGCGCTCTGCGAGAGTTGTCATCTTCGAATTTAATAAAATCGATAGAAAATTCAAAAACACCGTCGCTAGCTAAATTTTTATTTAGCTTGGGAATTCTGCATGTTGGTGAAGCCACCGCTAAAGCCTTGGCGGATTTTTACGGTTCGTTAGATAATTTTAAAAATACATCCAAGTGGACGCCTCTGCTTATTCCTGACATTGGAGTAGAGGTTTCAAAAGCCATCAATTCCTTCCTGACACAAGAGAGGAATAGGTATGTAATCCAAAGGTTGATTAATGCGGGTGTGAAGCCGAGCGAGAAGCCACCCGCTGCCGCGCAAGTGGTTGATATTCAAATTTTGATTTCAACAATTAAATCTCTGGATTCTTCTGTGGCAATTGGCAAGCCTGATTATCTTGCGGGCTTGGGTAGTAAGACGCTTAAAACGTGGGCATCTTCAATTGAGTCGATAGATGATATTTATCCGAGCCACATGAGTGCGGGCGTTGCTCAAAAAATATGGCGGTGCATTCAGGAGTTGGGTTGGGCGGAAACTATTGGAGAAATCAAGCGACTTGGTGTTACATTTTCAAAAAATGTGATAAATGATATGAAGTCAGGGGTTTCGGATAAGCTGCGTAGAATTCTTAGATCAAGAACTGACCTGACTGACGAGCAAATATCTCTACTCACAGATCGTGAAGGATGGTCTCTAGTATATTCTGTGCAGAAAAAACGGCCTTCCAAGGGGCCTGAGATATGCTTTACTGGATTGTCGGCCTCAGAGCGAGCCACATTGGAGGAGACGGCTAGTAATAATGGATTGCATGTTGCAAGCTCGGTGACGAAAAATCTTATGCTCTTAGTGGCAGGAGAGAATGCAGGGCCGGCCAAGTTAAAGAAAGCTAGCGATCAAGGAGTAGCAGTCATTTCTAAGGAAGAGTTTCTTCATTTCTTGGAAACTGGCGAGATTCCGACATAGCCGAGCTTACCTATGGCCCTGACACGACGTGCACCACGATTAGGCCTTGCGCTGGGCAGCGGCTCGGCGCGCGGCTGGGCGCACATCGGCGTGCTGCAGGCGCTGCGGGAGGAGGGCGTGCGGCTGGACGTGATCTGCGGCTCCTCCATCGGTGCGCTGGTGGGCGCGGCCTACGCGGGGGGCGAACTGGAGCGCTTTGCCGACTGGGTGCAGGGCCTGGGCCTGCGCGATGTGTTCGGCTTCATGGACTTCAATCTGTCGGGCGGCATGCTCAAGGGCGAAAAGCTCATCGCCTTCTGGCGCCGCAACTTCGCCGATTTCGACATCGACGCCTCGCCGCTGCCCTTCGGCGCGGTGGCGACCGACCTGCACTCGGGTGCCGAAGTCTGGCTGCGCCACGGCTCCATCGCCGACGCGGTGCGCGCTTCCATCGCGCTGCCGGGCCTGTTCACCCCCGTGAACCACACCGACGGGCGGCTGCTGGTGGATGGCGGACTCGTCAACCCCGTGCCCGCATCGCTGGCCCGCGCCATGGGTGCGGACATCGTCATCGCCGTGGACCTGAATTCCGACATCCTGCACCGCCACATGCATCCGCTGGCGGTGGTGCGCGAGCCGCAGGCCTCCGTGCCCACGGATGCGGCGCCGGTCCCCGGGCCGGAGCCGGTGCCCGAACCGCTGGTCAGCACCGACTGGATGCGCCGCCTGAAGTTCTGGGCGCCCGCCAGCGGCGAGGCGCCGCCCCCCAAGCCATCGGCGCTGGACGTGATCATGACCAGCGTGAACATCATGCAGATGCGCATCACCCGCAGCCGCATGGCGGGTGACCCGCCCGAGGTGGTGATCGCCCCGCGCCTGGCGCATTTGGGCCTGCTGGACTTTCACCGTGCCAGCGAAGCCATTGCCGAGGGCCGGCGCGCCGCCCATGCCAGCCTGCCGCAGTTGCGCCAGTTCATGGGCTGACGCGGTGGCGCGGGCCACCGGGCGGTCGTCGGCATCCGTACAGCGGCCCAGCCTCGCGCGGGATTGGCGGTATAAAGCAGGCCCGGCCCGTCGCCAGGCGCCGCGGCTGGTGCGGCGACCGGCGCGGCGGCGCGTGTTCTGCCTGCCGCGCATGGCCGGGCACCCCTGTCTACGCATTGCTTCTGAATTCATAGCTGCTAGCGCTTGCTGATCAAGCGCTACAGGCCATTTTTGCCCATAAATTACATGGATCTTTCCACGACCCTGCGAGCCCGCTGGGCCCGCCTGCGGCCCGCGCTGGCGCAACTGTTGCATCGGCCCGAGCGCTGGCTGTCCGCGCATGGCCTGGTGTGGCTGCTGGCGGCGCTGGCGCTGGCCGGCGTGCTGTATGTGCTGGCGCTGATCCCGTTCACGCCGGGGATCAGCGACATCCGCAAGGCCAAGAGCGACCAGCCTGCGCAACTGGTGTCCGCCGACGGGCGGCTGCTCGCCGAGTACCGGTGGGTGAACCGCGAATGGGTGCCGCTGGAAACCATCGCCAAGCCCGTGGTCGATGCGCTCATCGCCACCGAGGACCACCGTTTCTACGACCACTTCGGCCTGGACTGGCGGCGCACGCTGTCGGCCGTCGTGCGCACCGTGGGCGGCGACAAGCAGGGCGGCTCCACCATCACCCAGCAGCTTGCGCGCAATCTCTACCCCGAGGACATCGGCCGCGCGCCCACGCTCACGCGCAAGATCAAGGAGGCGATCACCGCGTTGAAGATCGAGTGGCTGTACTCCAAGGACGAGATCCTGGAGACCTACCTGAACACGGTGCCCTTCCTCTACAACGCCTACGGCATCGAGATGGCGGCGCGCACGTACTTCGACAAGTCGGCCGACAAGCTCAACGTGCTGGAAAGCGCCACGCTCATCGGCATGCTCAAGGGCACGGCCTACTACAACCCGGTGCTCAACCCCGAGCGCGCGCAGGCCCGGCGCAACACCGTGCTGGCGCAAATGGCCAAGCGGGGCAAGCTCTCGCAGACGGAATACGAGCGGCTGATCAAGCGCCCGCTGCGCATCCGCTTCGAGCGGCAGGCCGAGGTGGCGGGACTTGCACCGCACCTGGCGCAGCAGCTGCGCCGCCAGCTCATCGACTGGGCCGACCGCAACGGCTACAGCCTGTATTCCGATGGGTTGGTGATCCGCACCACCATCGACGGGCGGCTGCAGGAGATGGCCAACCGGGCCGTGCAGCAGCAGGGCCGGGCGCTGCAGGGCGTGGCCGACGGTGCGTGGGCGCCGCGCAGCGCCTGGGGCCCCAAGAGCCCGTTGGTGCAACAGCTGGTGCGCGAGTCGCCCCAGTACGAAAAGGCGGTGGCCGCGGGTGCCGCGCCCGAGGAGGCACTGCGCGAGCTGCTGGACGACGGCAGCTTCCTGCGCACGCTGCGCGAGTCCAAGACCCGCGTGCAGGCCGGCTTCATGGCCATGGACCCGCGCAGCGGCGCGGTGCTGGCCTGGGTGGGCAGCCGCGACTACGCGACCGATCCGTTCGACCACGTGCAGGCCGCACGCCGCCAGCCGGGCTCCACCTTCAAGCCCTTCGTGTACGGCGCGGCCTTCGCGATGGGACTGCAGCCGACCGACACGCTGCTGGACACCGCGGTGGAGATCCCCCTGGGTGGCAAGCGGGTCTGGCGCCCCACGGACGGCCGCACGCCGCCCAGCGAGGAGCCCATGACGCTGCGCGACGGGCTGGCGTACTCCAAGAACACCATCACCGCACAGCTCATGCAGAAGGTGGGGCCGGCGCGCGTGGTGCAACTGGCCCGCGCCATGGGCGTGCGCGAGTCCGAACTGGAGGCCGTGCCCGCGCTGGCGCTGGGCACGAGCTCGGTCACGCTCAAGGAGATGGTCGCCGCCTACGGCACCATCGCCAACGGCGGGCGTTACCTGGCGCCCCGGGTCATCACGCGCATCGAAGACAAGGACGGCAAGCTGCTGGAGGAATTCAAGCCTGCATCGCCCGAGCGCGCGCTGGACGTCACCGCCGCGCAGCAGCTGCGCGACGCGCTGCGGGGCGTGGTGGACAAAGGCACGGGCGCGGCCATCCGCAGCCGCTACGGCATCACGGCGGACGTGGCGGGCAAGACCGGCACCACGCAGGACAACACCGACGGCTGGTTCATCCTGATGCATCCGCAGCTTGTCGCGGGGGCCTGGGCGGGTTTCAACGACGGGCGCATCACCCTGCGCAGCGACTACTGGGGGCAGGGCGCGCACAGTGCGCTGCCCATGGTGGGCGACGTGTTCCGCCAGGCCCTGCGCGCCAAGGTCATCGATGCGCGCGAGCGCTTCGTGGATGAGGAGGAAAGCTCCTGGATCGGCTCGGCCGCAGGCACGCTGCGCAACTGGGTCTATGACCTGTTTGGTCGTCCCACGGGTGAGCAGGCCGGCCCGGCGGGCGCTCCGGCGCCGCAGCCCGAACTGCCGCAGACGCCGGCGCCGGCCGCCAGCGCCCCGCCGCCGGAAGAGCGCCCCGAGATCACGGATGCGCCCCTTGTGCCGCTGCAGGAGGTCACGCCCCGCCCCGCGCCGGCCGAGCCGCCGGTGTGGGTGACCGAGCCGGATGCACCGTTGCCGGTTCCGCCAGCCGCTGCTCCGGCGGCGCCCCCGGCGCCACCCGGTGCCGGCCCCACCGTGCCGCAGGTCGTTCCTGGCGTGGTGGTCGATCCCGTGCAGCGTGGCGTGGTCGTACCCCGGCCGCAGGACAACGCGCCGTTCTTCGTCGAAACCCGCTGACCACGGCCCCCTTGGCATGCAGACGCCGCTCCAACCCTCGCCAGCGCGCATCCCCGCCGCCGTATGGGCGCTGGGCCTGGTGAGCATGCTGATGGACATCTCGTCCGAGATGATCCACAGCCTGTTGCCGATGTTCATGGTGGGCGCGCTGGGCATGTCGGCCTTCGCGGTGGGCCTCATCGAAGGTCTGGCAGAAGCCACGGCGCTGATCGTCAAGGTGTTCTCGGGCACGCTCAGCGACTATCTTGGCAGGCGCAAGGGGCTGGCGTTGCTGGGCTATGGGCTGGGGGCGGTCACCAAGCCGCTCTTTGCGCTGGCTTCGGGCGTCGGCTTGATCGTGACGGCGCGCCTGATCGATCGGGTGGGCAAAGGCATCCGCGGCGCACCGCGCGATGCGCTGGTGGCCGATGTGACCCCGCCGGAGATTCGCGGTGCCGCGTTCGGCCTGCGCCAGTCACTGGACACGGTGGGCGCCTTCGTCGGGCCGCTGCTGGCCGTGGGCCTGATGCTGTTGTGGGCCAACGACTTTCGCGCCGTGTTCTGGGTGGCGGTGGTGCCGGGCGTGCTGTCGGTGGCCGTGCTGGCCTGGGGCGTGCGCGAGCCTGCGTCCCAAGGGGGCGTGCGCCGCACCAACCCCATCCGGCGCGAGAACATCCGCCGCCTGGGGCCCGCCTATTGGTGGGTGGTGGCCGTGGGTGCGGTGTTCACGCTGGCACGTTTCAGCGAAGCCTTCCTGGTGCTGCGCGCCCAGAACATCGGCATACCCATGGCACTCGTGCCCCTGGTGATGGTGGCCATGAACCTGGTGTATGCGGCGGCGGCCTATCCATTTGGCAAGCTGTCGGACCGCGTGAGCCACACGCGGCTGCTGGCCTGGGGCCTGGTGGTGCTGATCCTGTCGGACGTGCTGCTCGCAACGGCCCAGCACTGGACCCTGGTGATTGCCGGCGTGGCCGTATGGGGCATTCACATGGGCATGACGCAGGGCCTGCTGTCGGCCATGGTGGCGGACGCGACTCCGGCCGACCTGCGCGGCACGGCCTATGGCGTGTTCCACCTGGCCAGTGGTTTGGCCATGCTGGTGGCCAGCGCGGTCGCCGGGTTGCTGTGGGATGCCGTGGGGCCGGCGGCCACGTTCTGGGCCGGCGGTGTGTTTGCGGCGCTGTGCCTTGCGGGTCTCGGTTGGCGCAGCGCAGGGGCTGGCCGCTTGCTCAGGTGATGTCGATGCAGTGCATGCCGAAGCGCCCCGCGCGACGGTCGGCAAAGAACTGCTCCAGCGTGTGCTTGACGGTGCGAAACGCGATCTCGTCCCAGGGGATTTCGTCCTCGGTGAACAGGCGTGCCTCGATGGTCTCGTGGCCAGGGTCGAAGCGGTCGCTGAGCAGCGTGGCCAGGTAAAAAAGGTGCACCTGACCCGCCTGCGGCACGTTCAGCAGCGAAAACAGCGGGCCCATCTGGATTTGCGCGCCCGCTTCCTCGTCGGTCTCGCGCGCGGCGCCCTCGACGGTGGTCTCGTCCAGTTCCATGAAGCCGGCCGGCAGGGTCCACTTGCCTCGGCGCGGCTCGATGTTGCGCTTGCACAGCAGCACGTGGTCCCCCAGTACCGGCACCGTTCCCACCACCATCAGCGGGTTTTCGTAGTGGATTACGTTGCAACTGGGGCAGACGGCGCGCTCGCGCGTGTCACCGTCGTCGGGCACGCGGTAGACCACGGCCGTTCCGCAGGCGCGGCAATGCTTGATGGGGCGGCGGAAATTCATCGTTGTATGAATAAAAAACGGCTGCAGCGCTTATGGGGAAAGCGCTAGCAGCTATTTTTATGATAGTGAATCAGGCCACGGCCACGCGCAGCGTGCCCAGGCCGTCGATGCCGCCTTCCAGCACGTCGCCGCGCACCACCGCGCCCACCCCCTCGGGGGTGCCGGTGAAGATCAGGTCGCCGGGCTGCAGCTCCCATGCGGCGGACAGGTGTTCGATGGTCTCGGCGATGTTCCAGATCAGCTGGCCCACGCTGCTGCGCTGGCGGTCCGTGCCGTTGACCTGCAGCCAGATGGCTGCTTGCTGCACGTCGCCCGCCTGCGCCGCGGGCGTGATCGGGCCGATGGGCGCGCTGGCCTCGAAGCCCTTGCCGATGCACCAGGGGCGGCCCTGCTTCTTCATCTCGCCCTGCAGGTCGCGGCGCGTCATGTCCAGGCCCACGGCGTAACCCCAGATGTGCGACAGCGCGTCGGCCGCGGCGATGTGCTTGCCGCCCTTGCCGATGGCCACCACCAGCTCGATCTCGTGGTGCAGGTCCTTGGTCAGCGTGGGGTAGGGCATCTGGCCGGTCTCGCCCGGGTTCACGGGCAGCACGGCGTCGGCGGGCTTCATGAAGAAGAACGGCGGCTCGCGGCCGGTGAAGCCCATTTCCTTGGCATGCTCGGCATAGTTGCGGCCCACGCAGTAGATGCGGTGCACGGGAAAGCGCTGGGCAGAGCCCACGACGGGCACGCTGGCCTGCGGTGCGGGAGGGATCACATAGCTCATGGTTCTCTCGGTGGTAGCGGCGGTGTGAAGGGATGAAGCAGTGTGCCACGGCGCGGCGCCGCGCAGGGGCTGTGGCCCGCATTACGCCCGGCGCCGGCTTGGCTTATGCTGCGGCCGCATGAAGCTCTACAACTACTTCCGCTCCTCGGCATCGTTTCGCGTGCGCATCGCGCTGGAAGTCAAGGGCCTGCCCTATGACTACCTGCCGGTCCACCTGGTCAAGGCAGAGCATTTGGCGCCCGGCTATGCCGACCGCGTGGGTGACACGCTGGTGCCGGCGTTGCAGACCGATGACGGCCACCTGCTCACGCAGTCGATGGCGATCATCGAATATCTGGACGAGACCCACCGCGAGCCTGCGCTGCTGCCGGGCGACGCGCTGGCACGCGCGCGCGTGCGGGCGCTGGCGCAGATGGTGGCCTGCGAGATCCACCCCCTGAACAACCTGCGCGTGCTCAAGTACCTCAAGCACCAGCTGCAGGTGGAAGACGCCGCCAAGGACGCCTGGTACCGCCACTGGGTGCGCAAGGGCCTGGAGGCGTTCGAGCGGCAGCTGGTGCTGCTGGACGGTGAACGCCAGGCCGCCGGGCTGGCACCCTCGCGCCTGTGCTGGGGCGATATGCCCACGCTGGCCGACTGCTGCCTGGTGCCGCAGATCTTCAACGGCCGGCGCTTCCATGTGGACATGGACGGTCTGCCGCGCACGATGGCCGCGTTCGACGCATGCATGGCGCTGCCGGCGTTCCAGCGCGCGCAGCCGTCTGCCTGCCCGGACCACGAGGCCTGAAACCCGTGGCACAGACCGCTCCCTCCGCAGTTCCGCACGACTGGCTGGCTCCGGACTGGCCCGTGCCCGCCCGGGTACGTGCGCTGTGTACCACGCGCAACGGCGGCGTGAGCGCGCCGCCCTGGGACAGCTTCAACCTGGGCCGCTTCGTGGGCGACGACCCCGCCGCCGTGCAGGCCAACTGGGCTGCGCTGCAGGATGCGCTGGGTGCTGGCGGTTCCGCGGTACGGGCGGTGTACCTGCGCCAGGTGCATGGCACGGCAGTGCAGCCGCTGGACGCGCACACGCCCGACGGGCTGGACGCCGATGGCTGCACCACGCAGGCCGCAGGCGTGGCCTGCATCGTGATGGCGGCGGATTGTCTGCCGGTACTGTTCACCAACCGCGCGGGTACGCGCGTGGCCGCGGCGCATGCGGGCTGGCGCGGTCTGGCCGCGGGGGTGTTGGAATCGACCTTGGAATGTTTCAGGCCCCTAGCGCAGGCAGCGCAAGCGCGAGCAGCTATTGAAAACGGAGCGACGGAGGATGCGGATGACGTAATGGCCTGGCTGGGGCCCTGCATCGGCCCCGAGGCCTTCGAGGTGGGCGCGGAGGTGCGCGAGGCCTTCTGTGCGCAGAATCCGCGGGCGGCCGTGTACTTTCGCCCGCATGCCAGCGATGGCAAGTGGCTGGCGGACCTGGCCGGGCTGGCACGCCACCGCCTGCGCGCCTGCGGTGTTACGGCGCTGTACGGCAACGACAGCACCAGCGCCTGGTGCACGGTGGCCAATCCGTTACGGTTCTTTTCGCACCGGCGGGACACCGCCCGGCTTGGCAGCAGCGGGCGCATGGCCGCCTGCATCTGGCTGGCCGCCTGAGGCGGCTTCCACCTCGGCCTGCTGCCGGGCGCGCAGCGCGCGCTTTCGCCCGGGCGTGCCCAGGATGTAGAGCACGATGGACATGGGCAGCAGCCCGTACAGCACGAAGGTGACGCTGGCGCCCAGCGCCGTGCCGTTGGCGGACGTGGCCTCGGCCAAGGCCATCAACACGGTGACATACAGCCATGCGATAACCACCAGGTACATGATCGATTCCGAAAGGGCAAAGCGGCGATTGTGGCCGGCTTGCCACGGCGGCGGAAACCCAAAGCCCTGCGAATGCGCTGCAGTTTTCTGCGGCACCGCCTGCTGGGCAACAATGACACATGGGGCCCGCGCCTGGGCCGCGATGGAGGCTGCATGAGCACGAATTTCGACGCCAGCTGGGCCGACAGCGCCCGGCAGTTTCAGCAGATGGTGGGCGAGGGCTGGAGTCAGATGCTGCAGGTCCTGCAGCCCAAGGAAATGGGCGCCGCGCTGTCCATGCCAGCTGCCGGCCCGGTGAGCTTCGCGCCCGACAAGCTGGCTGCGGTGCAGCAGCGGTACCTGCAAGAGGTGCAGGCGCTGTGGAGCCACGCGCTGCATCACGACGATGCACCCCTCAGCAACGACCGCCGGTTCGCGGGCGAGAATTGGGCGCACAACCCGTTGTCGGCGTTCTCGGTCGCGGCCTACCAGTTGCAGGCGCACGCGCTCATGGGCCTGGCCGACGCGGTGCAGGCCGACGACAAGACCCGCGCACGCATCCGCTTCAGCGTGGAGCAATGGCTGGCCGCCATGGCGCCCAGCAACTTCCTGGTGTTCAACGCGGATGCGCAGCAAAAGGCCCTGGAAACGCACGGCGAGAGCATCGCCAAGGGCGTGGCCAACCTGCTGCACGACTTGGGCCAGGGGCATATCTCGATGACCGACGAGAGCCGCTTCGAAGTGGGTCGCAACGTGGCCACCACCGAGGGTGCCGTGGTGTTCGAGAACGAGCTGTTCCAGCTGCTGGAATACAAGCCGCTCACCGCCAAGGTGTACGAGCGGCCCCTGCTCATGGTGCCTCCGTGCATCAACAAGTACTACATCCTGGACCTGCAGCCCGACAACTCGCTGATCCGCCATGCCGTGGCCCAGGGCCACCGCACCTTCGTGGTGAGCTGGCGCAACCCCGATGCGTCGCTGGCGCACAAGACCTGGGACGACTACATCGACGAGGCCGTGCTTACGGCCATCGCCACCGTGCAGCAGATCGCTGGCGCCAAGCAGATCAACGCCCTGGGCTTTTGCGTGGGCGGCACCATGCTGGCCACGGCGCTCGCGGTGCTGGCGGCGCGTGGCGAGGAGCCTGTGGCCAGCTGCACTTTCCTGACCACGCTGATCGATTTTGCCGACACCGGCATCCTCGATGTGTTCATCGACGAAGGCTTCGTGCGCATGCGCGAACTGCAGATGGGGCAGGGCGGGCTCATGAAGGGCCAGGACCTGGCATCCACCTTCAGCTTTCTGCGCCCGAACGACCTGGTGTGGAACTACGTGGTGGGCAACTATCTCAAGGGCGAGACGCCGCCGCCCTTCGACCTGCTGTACTGGAACAGCGACAGCACCAACCTGCCTGGGCCGTACTACGCCTGGTACCTGCGCAACTTCTACCTGGAGAACAACCTCATCCGGCCGGGGCGGCTCACCGTGTGCGGCGAGTCACTCGACCTGACCCAGGTCCAACTGCCTGTGTACATCTACGGCTCGCGCGAGGATCACATCGTGCCGATCGGCGCGGCCTACGCCTCCACGCAAGTATTGCCGGGGGACAAGCGTTTCGTGATGGGCGCGTCGGGCCATATCGCGGGGGTCATCAACCCGCCCGCCAAGAAAAAGCGCAGCCACTGGCTGCGCGAGGATGGGCAACTGCCCGCCACGCTGGATGCATGGCTGGCTGGGGCCACCGAACTGCCCGGCAGTTGGTGGGACGACTGGTGCGCATGGCTGCACGGCCACGCCGGTCGGCAGATCGCCGCACCCAAGGCCTATGGAAAGGCGCCGAAGTTCAAGGCCATCGAACCCGCGCCAGGGCGCTACGTGCAGCAAAAGGCCTGAGGCCGGCGCCGCACGCTCCCGGGGCGGCGTTGCGGCGGGCTGCGGGGTGACTACGCAATAGTCCTGACACCGGGCCGACAGACAATGGCTACTGGCCTGCGGCCGTGCAGCCGGCAGGTGCCACTCCCGAAAGGACACACCATGGAAGACATCGTCATCGTTTCCGCCGTGCGCACGCCCGTGGGCAAGTTTGGCGGCGCACTGGCCAAGACCCCCGCGACCGATCTGGGCGCCATCGTCATCCGTGAGGCGCTGGCACGCGCCCGCGTCGCTCCCGATCAGGTGGGCGAGGTCATCATGGGCCAGGTGCTTGCGGCCGGCTGCGGCCAGAACCCGGCCCGCCAGGCCATGATGAAGGCGGGGCTGGCCCAGGAGACGCCCGCGCTCACCATCAACGCCGTGTGCGGCTCGGGTCTCAAGGCCGTGATGCTGGCCGCCCAGGCCGTGGCGACGGGCGACAGCGAGATCGTCGTGGCCGGCGGCCAGGAGAACATGAGCCTGGCACCGCACGTGCTCAATGGCTCGCGCGAAGGCCAGCGCATGGGCGACTGGAAGCTGGTCGACACCATGATCGTCGACGGCCTCTGGGACGTCTATAACCAGTACCACATGGGCATCACGGCCGAGAACGTGGCCAGGCAGTACGGCATCACCCGCGAGATGCAGGATGCGCTGGCCCTGGCCAGCCAGCAAAAGGCCGCCGCCGCCCAGGACGCAGGGCGCTTCACGGACGAGATCGTGCCTGTGACACTTGCGCAGAAGAAGGGCGACCCCGTCATATTCGCGGCAGACGAATATCTCAACCGCAAAACCAGTGCCGAAGCTCTGGCTGGCCTGCGCCCCGCTTTCGACAAGGCCGGCTCGGTCACGGCGGGCAATGCCTCGGGCATCAATGACGGTGCGGCCGCCGTGGTGGTGATGAGTTCCACCAAGGCTGCGGCCCTGGGCCTGCAACCGCTGGCCCGCATTGCGGCCTACGGCACCAGCGGACTGGACCCCGCCACCATGGGCATGGGCCCGGTGCCGGCATCCCGCAAGACATTGCAGCGCGCGGGCTGGAGCGTGGGCGATGTGGACCTGTTCGAACTCAACGAGGCCTTCGCTGCCCAGGCGTGCGCGGTGAACAAAGAACTCGGCATCGATCCCGCCAAGGTCAACGTGAATGGCGGCGCCATCGCCATCGGTCACCCCATCGGTGCCTCGGGCTGCCGCGTGTTGGTGACCCTGCTGCACGAAATGCAGCGCCGCGATGCCAGGAAGGGCCTGGCCGCGCTGTGCATTGGTGGAGGCATGGGCGTGTCCATGGCATTGGCGCGTTAAGCAGAGCACCGGCGTTGTCATGACTCAGAAGGCCGTAGGGGACGCCCATGCGGCCTTTTTTTATGACTATGTCTCCATTGAGTAAAAAAAGGCAGATAGCCGCCTGCAACAAGGCCTGCGGGTAGGCGGGCTATGGGTGCCCAGGGTGTGCCGCCAGCCGAGGTAGTGGGGTAAACAGCGTGTGGCCACGCCGTGAAATCGCAACAGCCACTGGCGCAGGCGGCTGTGATAGCACTGACGATCTGTACGTGGACGGCCCCGTTAACGTGAGCACCCTGAGAGAGATCATGGCTTCATGCGTAATGCTGGCCTCGGCGGCAAAGTGGTAGCACATAGCGTTGGCGTCACTGACCAGCAGCGCATCATCGGAGAGCTCCAACTACAGGCCTTCGCGCAACTGGGCCTTGGTCACCGGGCCGACTCCCGTCACGAAGTCCAGTGTCTGGCCCATACGGTCGCGGGCGATGAGCACGCATACCTGCAACCGCACCAAGGACTGTGACTCTATTGCCGCTATTGAAACGAGAGCAACCTGCCAGGGCGCTGGCGTGCGGTTTGAGGTGCTGACTGCTTCCGGAAGCGTAGGTGCCTTGTGCCGAACGTGTTTATCGATAAGATAGTAATAAATTACTTTCTTTTGGTGATTGCATGAATGAGCTGTCCAAGTACCTGCCCGCCGACGAACGGCGCACCGCCACAGTGGAGGCCGTGGTCGACCTGGCGGCCCAGCAGAACCCCAGCGACATCACCACCACCGCCATTGCCCAGCATATGGGCGTGACGCAGGGGGCACTGTTTCGGCATTTCGCGTCCAAGGACGCCATCCTGCAGGCGGTGATGTCGTGGGTGGCGCAGCGTCTCATGGCGCGCGTGGACGCGGCCGCGGATGGGGCAGCCTCTCCCCTGGCGGCGCTGGAGGCTGTGTTCATGGCGCACATCCATTTCGTGTGCGAGCGGCCCGGTGTGCCACGCCTCATCTTTGGGGAGCTCCAACGCCCCGGCCAAACCCTGCCCAAGCAGATGGTGCAGACCCTGATCACGGCCTACGGCGAGCGCCTGCGCGGGCTGCTGGAGGCCGGCAAAGCCGCGGGAGAGCTGGACCCGCAACTGGATGCGCAGGCCGCTGCCGTGCTGTTCATCGGCACCGTGCAGGGGCTGGTGATGCAGTCGCTGCTCGCGGGCGACGTGCAGCGCATGCGCCGCGATGCGCAGGGCGTGTTTGCCATTTACCGCCGCGGCATCGGAAGAGCGCTATGAAGTTTCCCCGTCTGCAGCGCCGCACGCTGGCGCTGATCGCCGTCATTGCGCCGCTGGTGGCGCTGTTCGTCTATGTCGCCCTGCGTTCGGGGCCGCTGGCGCCCGTGGCGGTCACGCTGGGCAGCGTGCAATCGCGCGCCATTGCCCCGGCACTCTCGGGCATCGGCACGGTGCAGGCGCGGTATCTGTACAAGATCGGCCCCACCTTCGCGGGGCGCGTGCAGCGCCTGGACGTGCAGGTGGGCGACAGGGTTGAGGCTGGGCAGGTGCTGGGCGAAATGGACCCGGTGGACCTGGACGACCGCGTGCGCGCACAGCAGGCGGCCATCAAGAGCGCCGAGGCCGCGCTGCGCCAGGCAGAGGCCAGGCAGAGCTATGCGCAGACCCAGCACCAGCGCTACGGGAAACTGGTGGCGGTGCGCGGCACCAGCGAGGAAAGCTACGCCACCAAGCAGCAGGAACTGGCCGTGGCAGACGCCGCGCTGGCCGCTGCCCGCGAGGATGCGAGCCGTCTGCGCGCTGACTTGCAGGCATTGCGCGCGCAGCGTGGCAACCTGCGGCTGGTGTCGCCCGTGGCCGGGATGGTGGCTGCGCGCGATGCCGACCCTGGCACGACCGTGGTGGCGGGGCAGGCCGTGGTGAAGCTCATCGACCCGGCCAGCCTGTGGATCGACACGCGCTTTGACCAGATCACCGCCCAAGGATTGGCGGCCCGGCTGCCGGCCGAGGTGGTGCTGCGCTCGCGCCGCGGGGACAACCTGGTCGGCAGCGTGCTGCGCGTCGAGCCCCTGGCGGACGCGGTGACAGAGGAGACGCTGGCCAAGATCGTCTTCGATGCACCGGTTACACCGCTGCCCCCCGTCGGTGAACTGGCCGAGGTCACCGTGCGCCTGCCGGCACTGCCCGAAGCGCCCACCATCCCCAATGCGGCCATCCGCTTCGTGGACGGGCAGCGCGGCGTGTGGAAGCTGGTCGGTGGCAAGCCGCAGTTTGCGCAGGTACGCCTGGGCCGTGCGGACCTCGACGGCCATGTGCAGGTGCTGGACGGGCTGGCCGTGGGCGACTCCATCGTGGTGTACAGCGAGAGGGCGCTCACGGCGCGCAGCCGCGTGCACGTGGTCGAGCGCATTGCCGGAGTGGCGCCTTGATCAGTCTGGCAGGGCGTGACATTCTGCATGCCTGGGGGAAGTTCGTCTTCACAGGCATTGGCCTGGGCCTGCTGATCGGCGTGACGCTGACCATGGCGGGCGTCTACCGCGGCATGGTGGACGACGGTAAGGTGCTGCTGGACAACAGCGGCGCCGACCTGTGGGTGGTGCAGAAAGACACGCTGGGCCCCTACGCGGAATCCTCCAGCGTGCCCGACGACCTGTGGCGCGGCATCCGCGCCATGCCGGGCGTGGCGCAGGCCGCCAACATCACCTACCTGACCATGCAGGTGGGCCACGGCGACAAGGATGTGCGCTCCATGGTGGTGGGCATCACCGCGAGCGGCCCAGGCGCGCCCGGATGGCCACCGCAGTTGGTGGCGGGGCGCCAGATCACGCGCGGCCATTACGAGGCCGTCGCCGACGTGGCGGCCGGCGTGCGTTTGGGCGATGTGCTGAAGATTCGGCGCAACCACTACACGGTGGTGGGCCTCACGCGGCGCATGGTCTCGTCCAGCGGCGACCCAATGGTGTTCATACCGTTGAAAGATGCGCAGGAGGCGCAGTTCCTCAAGGACAACGACGCCATCCTCATGCAGCGCCGCCGCACCGAGGCCAACCCGGCCTTCAACCGCCCCGGCGTTCCCGACCTGCTGGATGCGGTGGTGGCCTCGCAAACCAGCAACAGCTATGTGAATGCCGTGCTGGTGCGCATGCAGCCGGGCTTCACATCCCAGGAGGTGGCCGAGCCCATCCGCCGCTGGAAGCGGCTCACGGTGTACGACCGGGCGCAGATGGAAGGCATCCTCGTGGGCAAGCTCATCGCCACATCGGCCAAGCAGATCGGCATGTTCCTGGTGATCCTGGCGCTGGTCAGTGCGGCCATCGTGGCCTTTCTCATCTACACGCTGACGATGGACAAGATCCGCGAGATTGCCGTGCTCAAGCTCATCGGCACGCGCAACCGCACCATCGCCTGGATGATTTTGCAGCAGGCGCTGGTGCTCGGCGTGATCGGCTTCGTCGTCGGCAAGATCACGGCCACCTTTGCCGCGCCGCTGTTTCCCAAATACGTGCTGCTGGTGCCGTTCGATACGGTGGCGGGGTTCATCGCGGTGCTGGCGATCTGCGTGCTCTCCAGCGTGGTGGCCATCCGCATGGCGCTGCGGGTCGATCCGGCCGAGGCGATAGGGTGAGGACGCAGCAATGAGCAGGAAAGGGATCCACATCGAGCGCCTGACCAAGCGCTACGGCTCCGGCGACACGGCGTTCCTCGCCCTCAAGGACGTGAACATGCACGTGGCACCGGGTGAGGTGGTGGGCCTGATCGGCCCGTCCGGTTCGGGCAAGAGCACGCTGCTCAAGTGCCTGGGCGCGGTGATCGATCCCACGTCGGGCCGCATGACGCTGGGCGACACGGTGATCTATGACGACGGCTGGCGAGTACCCGACCTGCGCGCGCTGCGCCGTGACCAGATCGGCTTCGTGTTCCAGGCGCCGTACCTGATCCAGTTTCTGGATGCCACCGACAACGTGGCGCTGCTGCCCATGCTGGCCGGCGTGCCCAACGACGAGGCGCGCCGCCGCGCACTGGAGTTGCTCACGGCCCTGGACGTGCAGCACCGGGCCACGGCCATGCCATCGCAACTGTCGGGCGGGGAGCAGCAGCGTGTGGCCATCGCCCGCGGCTTGGTCAACCGCCCGCCGGTGATCCTGGCCGACGAGCCCACGGCGCCGCTGGATTCGCAACGTGCCATGGCGGTGATCCGCATCCTGAACGACATGGCTCGGCGCCTGGAAACGGCCATCATCGTCGTCACGCACGACGAGAAGATCATCCCCACCTTCAAGCGCATCTACCACATACGCGACGGCGTGACCCACGAGGAGGCGGGCGAGGGTCGCGGCTTCGAGTGAAGCGCCGATCTTGATGAAATCAGGCTCTAGCGCCCATGCAGAAAGCGCTAGTAGCTATCAAAAAAGGAGTAAAACAACGCGGTGACGCCGGCTCAGGGCGTCAGCAGTCGCTGCAATAGTTCGCGCGTGGCATAGCCGTCGGCGGGCAAGCCCACACTTTGCTGGTAGCGGCGCACCCCAGCGCGCGTGGCGGGCCCTGCCACGCCGTCGGGCGTGCCGGTGTCCAGGCCGCGTGCGTTCAGCGCCTCCTGCAGCGCGCGTACTTCGCTGCGCGACAGAGGCTGCAGTTCGCGCGGCCAGGCGGATGCCAGGCCCGCGCCGCCGTCGATCTGCCGTGCCAGCAGGCCCACGGCCAGGGCGTAGTTCACCGAGTTGTTGTAGCGCAGCAGCGCGCGGAAGTTGGGCCCGACCAGGATGGCGGGTCCACGCGCGCCTGCCGGGGTAAGGACGGAGGCGTCCTGCAGCGGCGGCAGCTCCGCGTCACCCACCCCGCGCACCCCTTCAGCGGCCCAGTCGCTGCTGGCCTGGCGCACGCTCAGTTCGGCGCGTGCGTAGTCGAAGCCGGGCGGCAGCAGCACTTCGGCGCCCCACGGCTCACCGCTCTTCCAGCCCGAATGGGACAGGAAGTTGGCCGTGGACGCCACCACGTCGGGCACGCTGCCCCAGATGTCGCGCCGCCCGTCCCCGTCCGCATCCACCGCATGGGCAAGGAACACCGAAGGCAGAAACTGCGTGTGCCCCATGGCCCCGGCCCAGGAGCCGATGAGCGCGTCGGCCGCGATGTCGCCCTGGTCCACGATGCGCAACGCGGCCAGCAACTCGCGCTGGGCCCATGCGCTGCGGCGCCCGTCGTAGGCGAGGGTGGCCAGCGCATCCACGGTGCGGAAGCTGCCGAAGTTGCGGCCATAGTTGCTCTCCATGCCCCAGATGGCCGTGACCACGCTGGCGGGCACGCCGTAGCGCTGCGCTGCCGCGTCCAGCGCGTCGGCGTACTGGCGGCGCTGCTCGCGTCCCTGCGCAATACGCTGGGGTGACACTGCGCTGTCCAGGTAGGCCCAGGGCGGGCGGGTGAATTCGGGCTGGGCGCGGTCCAGTTCCACCACGCGCGGTTGCCACTGCGCCTGGCCCAGGGTGGCGGCCACGGTCTGCGGGCGGATGCCGGCGGCCAGCGCCTCGCGTGCAAAGGCGCTCACCCAGGCGTGGAAGCCGGCCAGCGTGGTTGCGGTGGTGTCGGGCGCCGCCGGCGCGACCGGCGTGCTCGCAGGTTCCACGGTGGATGCTGCCGGGGCAGGCGCCGGGGTGGTGGGCGCTGCGGGCGAGGGCAGTTGGGGGATGACCGGCGCGAGCGCAGGGGCGCTGGGTGCAGCGGATGGAGCCGCTACGGCGGGGGTCGCTGGCGGAGCGGAGGCGCACCCCGCCAGTGCTGCCAGGCCCAGTGCGGAGGCGGCGGCGCGGCGCCGGGCGAGGGTGTCGGGCATGAAGAGAAAACGCATGCGGCCATTGTGCCGGCCTGCCATGCATACTTCGCCCTGGCACTGTTTCCGGCTGCAACTTCTTCCTCATGCACACTTTTCTCTGGCACGACTACGAAACCTTTGGCGCCAACACGCGCCGCGACCGCCCCGCACAGTTTGCCGCCGTCCGCACCGATGCCGAGCTCAACGAGATCGGCGAGCCGCTGATGATCTACTGCCGCCCGGCCAACGACTATCTGCCGGATCCGCAGTCGTGCCTGATCACCGGTATCACGCCCCAGCTGTGCCTGGAAAAGGGTTTGCCCGAGCGCGAATTCGCCGCCCGCATCGAGGCCGAGCTGGCGCTGCCCGGCACCATTGGCGTGGGCTACAACACCATCCGTTTCGACGACGAGATCACGCGCTTCATGTTCTGGCGCAATCTCATGGACCCGTATGCGCGCGAGTGGCAGAACCAGTGCGGCCGCTGGGACCTGCTGGATGTGGTGCGCCTGACCTACGCGCTGCGTCCCGAGGGGATCGAGTGGCCCGAGGTGGACGGCAAGCCCAGCTTCCGCCTGGAGCATCTGTCCAAAGCCAACGGCCTGGCGCACGAGGCCGCGCACGACGCGCTGTCGGACGTGCGTGCGACCATCGCGCTGGCGCGGCTCATCCGTTCACACAACCCCCGGCTGTTCGACTTCGCGCTGTCCCTGCACAAGAAGGACCGCGTGGCGGCCGAGTTGCGCCTGCCCACCACGGCGCAGGAGGCGCGGCCGTTCCTGCACGTCTCGGGCATGTTCCCCGCCGAACGCGGCTGCCTGGCCGTGATGTGGCCGCTGGCCAGCCACCCGACCAACAAGAATGAGCTGCTGGCCTGGGACCTGGCGCAAGACCCTTCCGAGCTGGCCCGGCTGTCCGCTGACGAGATCCGCACGCGCCTGTTCACGCGCGCGGCCGACCTGCCCGAAGGCGTGACGCGCCTGCCGCTCAAGAGCGTGCATCTGAACAAGTCGCCGATGGTGGTGGGCAACCTCAATACGCTCACGCCGGCCATGGCGCAGCGCTGGGGCATCGACCTGCCACAGGCCGCGCTGCATGCCGCCGCGGCGCGCGCGTTGCCCGACCTGACGGCCGTCTGGGCCCAGGTGTTCCAGCGCCCTGCGGAGGGGCCGCTGGATGTGGACCAGGACCTGTACGGGGGCTTCGTGGGCAATGAGGACCGCCGCCGCCTGAACCGTCTGCGCGCATTGCCCGGCGAAGAGCTGGCGCACGAGCGCCTGGGTTTTGACGACGCGCGCCTGGCCGAGTTGGTCTGGCGCTACCGTGCGCGCAATTTCCCGCAGACCCTGACGCCCGAGGAGCAGGAGCGCTGGGAGGCGCACCGCATGGCCGTGCTGGTGGAGGGCGAGGGCGGCGGGCTGACGTTCGACGCGCTGTTCGAGCGCCTGGACACGCTGGGTGCCGAGGCCGATGACGAACGCACCGAGGCCATCCTCAGCGCGGTGTACGACTACGCCGAGAGCATCGCGCCCGGCATGGACTGAGGGGCTGTGATGCAAGCTGCCGCCAACGTTGACGCGCTGCTTGACTTCGTGCGCCGCCATCCGCGCCTGTTCGTCATCACGGGCGCGGGCTGCAGTACGGAGGTGGGCATTCCCGACTACCGCGACCACAACGGTGAATGGAAGCGCCCCCAGCCCGTCACCTTCCAGGCCTTCATGGGCGATGAAGCCACGCGCCGGCGCTACTGGGCGCGCAGCCTGCTGGGCTGGCGGGTGATGGGCCGCGCCCAGCCCGGTTCTGCGCACCGTGCGCTGGCTGCGCTGGAAGCGGCGGGCCGTATCGAACTGCTGTTGACCCAGAACGTGGACGGCCTGCACAGCGCAGCGGGCAGCCAGCGCACGCTGGACCTGCACGGGCGCATCGACACCGTGCTGTGCATGGACTGCGGCATGCGTGCGCCGCGTGCCGCGTTGCAACACGAACTGGAGCGGCGCAACCCTGGATGGGTGGCGCTGCAGGCCGGCGCCGCGCCCGATGGGGACGCCGATCTGGACGGACGGGACTTCGGCGGCTTCGATGTGCCTTCCTGCGCGCACTGCGGCAACGGCCTGCTCAAGCCCGACGTGGTGTTCTTTGGCGAGAGCGTGCCGCGCGAGCGTGTGGAGGCCGCGCGCGCGGCGCTGGCACGCTCGCACGCGGTGCTCGTCGTGGGCTCGTCGCTCATGGTGTATTCGGGCTTCCGGTTCGTGCAGGCGGCGGTCGATGCCGGCCTGCCCGTGGCAGCGGTCAACCAGGGGCGTACACGGGCCGACGGGCTGCTGGCGCTCAAGCTGGAGCAGGACGCAGGCACTGCCCTGCAGGCGTTGGCCCACGCGTGGGCGCAGCCCCATGCCAGCGTGCCCGCCGCGGTTGCTGGGCTCGTCAGCGGCCGTTGATGCTATCGTGCGGTCCCAAAGCGCCGCCTGGCCGCGTGCCGTGCAGCGCATAGCTTGCATAGGAGACACCATGCACCGCACCGCAACGCCCGGCGCGCATCCTTCCGCGGGTGCCGCGCTGGCGCTGACCACGGCAGGCGTCGTCGCCCAGGCCCACGCCCGCTCGCAGTCGTTCGGGCTGCAGCCCCATGAGCAGGCCGACCTGCACCTGCTGGACCGCCAGACCCTGGCCTGGACCGTGGCACGCAACGAGGCCCTGTGCGCCCATGCGCGCCCCGTCATGGAAACCCTGGCGCAGCAGCTGCGCGGCACGCAGAGCATGGTGATGCTGACCGACGCGCAGGGGGTGATCCTGCATGCCGAGGGCGATGATGCCTTCCTGGATCGCGCCAGCCGCGTGGCCCTGCAGCCCGGTGCGGGCTGGTCGGAGCGCAGCAAGGGCACCAACGCCATTGGTACGGCGTTGGCCCTGGGCGATGCGGTGCAGATCAACGGGCGCCAGCATTACCTGGAAGCCAACCAGTTCCTCACCTGTTCATGCGCTCCCATCCTGGATCCGCAGGGGCAGATCCTCGGCGCGCTGGACGTGAGCGGCGACCGCCGCGGCCACAGCGCCCACACGCTGGCGCTGGTGCGCATGTCCGCCGCGATGGTGGAGAACCACCTCTTCGGCAAGGTGTACGAGGATGCCGTGCGCCTGCGCTTTCATGCGCGCGCCGAGTTCCTGGGCACGCTCATGGAAGGGCTGGCGGCGTTCACCCCGCAGGGGCGCTTTCTGGCGGCCAACCGCAGCGCGCAGTTCCAGCTGGGGTTGTCGGGACCGGCGCTGGCGGCACACACCTTCACCTCGCTGTTCGGCCTGTCGATGGGCGCGTTGCTGGAGCATGCGCGCCGCTCGGTGCCCACGCTGCTGGCGCTGCAACTGCCGGCAGGCGTGTCGGTGCACGCACAGGTGGAGTTTGCGCCACGCGGCGGCGTCACGCTGCCGGTGTGCCCGGACGGCCCGGCCGCGGCCCCGCCGCCGCGCGCGCGGCCTGCTGCGGCCCCGGGCCTGTCCAGCCTGCGCTACCTGGACACGGGCGATGCCCAGCTGGCGCAGGTGATCGAGCGCGTCACGCGGCTGCTGGGGCGTGGCGTGCCCACGATGATCCTGGGTGAGACGGGCACCGGCAAGGAGCTGCTGGCGCGTGCCATCCATAACGACGGCCCGCGCGCGCGGGGGCCCTTCGTGGCGGTGAACTGCGCGTCCATTCCCGAGTCGTTGATCGAGGCCGAGCTGTTCGGCTACGAAGAGGGCGCCTTCACCGGCGCGCGGCGCAAGGGCAGCGTGGGCAAGATCGTGCAGGCGCACGGCGGCACGCTGTTCCTGGACGAGATTGGCGACATGCCGCTCGCCATGCAGGCGCGGCTGCTGCGCGTGCTGCAGGAGCGCAGCGTGGCGCCTCTGGGCAGCACGCGGCAAATCGAGGTGGACGTGAACGTGGTCTGTGCCACGCACCGCAACCTGCGCGCCATGATGGCCGACGGCCAGTTTCGAGACGACCTGTACTACCGGCTGAACGGCCTGGTAGTGCGACTGCCTGCGCTGCGCGAGCGCACGGACCTGGCGGTGATCGTGCAGCGGTTGCTGCGCGCCCAGCATGACTCTCCCGACGCGGACAGCCCCATACCGGTGGCGCCCGAGGTGATGGCGCTGTTCGCCGCCCACGCCTGGCCGGGCAACCTGCGCCAGCTGTCCAACGTGCTGCGCACGGCGGCGCTGTTGGCCGAGGGCGCGGACGCGATCACGTGCGCGCACCTGCCGGAGGACTTCCTGGAGGAATGCGAGGCGCTGGCGCAGCAGGGCCGCGTGGTGGCGCAGGCGTTCTCTCAGCCAGCGGTGCCGCCAGCGGACGGCGCGCGTGCCGCGGCCCCGGCCCCGGCCAGCGTGCGGCCGCTGGGCGATGTGGCGGCCCATGCGCTGCAGCAGGCACTGGATGCGCACGCGGGCAATGTCTCCGCCGCCGCGCGCGCGCTGGGCGTGTCGCGCAACACGGTGTACCGCTACCTGCGCGCGCAGTCGTGTCGCTCCTGAAAAAGGAGCGCTTTGCGCTGGTTGGGCGGGCGATTTAGTCGAAATTGACCTGAAAAACGCCGCCGATACAGCGCGAGTAGCTATTAAATAAAGAGCAACTCTAGAACAGCGTCACTGGCCGCCCGTTGGCGGCGGCCCCAGCGCTTCGATGGCGGCCCATTCCTCGTCGGTGTACAGCCGTGAGCGCGTGAGAAAGCGCATGCCCGTGGGCCCTTCGAGCGAGAACATGCCCCCGCCGCCCGGCACCGCATCGATGAGGAGGTGCGTGTGCTCCCAGTACGCGAACTGCGAGCGGCTCATGTAGAACGGCTGCCCGGCGATCTCGCCCAGCAGCACGTCGGCATCGCCCAGCAGGAACTCCCCGCGGGCAAAGCACATGGGCGCGCTGCCGTCGCAGCAGCCACCCGACTGGTGGAACATCAGCGGCCCGTGCTGGGCCACCAAGCGCTTGATGAGCGCCGTGGCCTCGGGCGTGGCCGACACGCGGGTGGCGGGCGGCGCTGGCGTGGTCATGGCGTTACCTGTGCCGCGGCGTCAGGCCGCCATGTCCAGCACCACGCGGCCCTGGATCTGGCCCTTGTGCATGCGCGCGAACACGTCGTTGATGTTCTCCAGCTTCTCCGTGCGCACCGTGGCCTTCACCTGGCCGCGCGCGGCGAAGTCCAGCGACTCCTGCAGGTCCAGACGCGTGCCGACGATGGAGCCGCGCACGGTCACGCCGCGCAGCACCATGTCGAAGATGGGCAGAGGGAAGTTGCCCGGCGGCAACCCGTTGAGCGACACCGTGCCGCCACGCCGCACCATGCCCAGCGCCTGCTCGAAGGCCTTGGGCGACACGGCCGTGACCAGCGCGCCGTGCGCGCCGCCGATCTCCTTTTGCAGGAAGGCGGCCGGGTCGGTGTCGCGCGCGTTCACCGTCACGCTGGCGCCCAGCTGGCGGGCCAGCGCGAGCTTGTCGTCGTCCACGTCCACCGCAGCCACGTTCAGCCCCATGGCGCGGGCGTACTGCACGGCCATGTGGCCCAGGCCGCCAATACCGGAAATCGCCACCCAGTCGCCGGGCTTGGTGTCGGTCACCTTCAGGCCTTTGTACACGGTCACGCCGGCGCACAGCACGGGGGCGATGTCCACGAAGCCCACGTCTTTCGGCAGGTGGCCCACGTAGTTGGGGTCGGCCAGCGCGTAGTCGGCAAAACCGCCGTTGACCGAATACCCCGTGTTGCTCTGCGACTCGCACAGCGTCTCCCAACCGCCCAGGCAGTGCGTGCAACAGCCGCAGGCCGAGTGCAGCCAGGGCACGCCCACGCGGTCGCCTTCCTTCACATGCTTGACGTTGGCGCCCACGGCGGCGACGAAGCCCACGCCCTCATGCCCCGGGATGAAGGGCGGATTGGGCTTGACGGGCCAGTCGCCCTCGGCGGCGTGCAGGTCGGTGTGGCACACGCCCGAGGCCTCGATCTTCACCAGGATCTGGTCGGCGGCGGGGGTGGGCACGGGCACCTCTTCGATCGTCAGCGGCTTGCCGAACTCGCGGACCACGGCGGCTTTCATTGTCTTGGCTGGCATGGGATAAACCTCCTTCTCTGTGCAAATGAACGCAAGGGGAGCCCCCGTGCACCAGCCGCCCCCGCTGGGACGGCCAGTGGGGGCGCTGTATGGGCTTAGAAGAAGCCCAGCGGCTGCTGGGTGTAGCTCACCAGCAGGTTCTTGGTCTGCTGGTAGTGGTCCAGCATCATCTTGTGGTTCTCACGGCCGATGCCCGACTGCTTGTAGCCGCCAAACGCGGCGTGCGCGGGGTAGTGGTGGTAGCAGTTGGTCCACACGCGCCCGGCCTGGATGCCCTTGCCCATGCGGAAGGCGCGCGCGCCATCACGGCTCCACACGCCCGCGCCCAGGCCGTAGAGCGTGTCGTTGGCGATCTCCAGCGCCTCTTCTTCGGTCTTGAAGGTGGTCACCGAGACCACGGGGCCGAAGATTTCTTCCTGGAAGATGCGCATCTTGTTGTGGCCCTTGAACACCGTGGGCTGCACGTAGTAGCCGCCGGCCAGGTCGCCGCCCAGGGCGGTGTTGCGCGCGCCGCCGATGAGGCACTGGGCGCCTTCCTGCTTGCCCAGGTCCAGGTAAGAAAGGATCTTTTCCAGTTGCTCCTGCGAGGCCTGGGCGCCGATCATGGTGTTCTTGTCCAGCGGGTGGCCCTGCTGGATGGCGGCCACGCGCTTGAGCGCGCGCTCCATGAAGCGCTCGTAGATCGATTCCTGGATCAACGCGCGGCTGGGGCAGGTGCAGACCTCGCCCTGGTTCAGCGCGAACATCGCAAAGCCTTCCAGCGCCTTGTCGAAGAAGCCGTCGTCGGCGGACATCACGTCCTCGAAGAAGATGTTGGGGCTCTTGCCGCCCAGCTCCAGCGTCACGGGGATGATGTTCTGGCTGGCGTACTGCATGATCAGCCGGCCCGTGGTGGTCTCGCCGGTGAAGGCTATTTTTGCGATGCGGTTGCTGGAGGCCAGCGGCTTGCCGGCCTCCAGGCCAAAGCCGTTGACCACATTGACCACGCCCGGCGGCAGCAGGTCGCCGATGATCTCCATCAGCACCAGGATGGAGGCGGGCGTCTGCTCCGCGGGTTTCAGCACCACGCAGTTGCCCGCAGCCAGCGCGGGGGCGAGCTTCCACACCGCCATCAGGATGGGGAAGTTCCACGGAATGATCTGCCCGACCACGCCCAGCGGCTCATGGAAGTGGTAGGCGATGGTGTCGGCGTCGATCTCGCTGATGCCGCCCTCCTGCGCGCGCACCGCGCCGGCGAAGTAGCGGAAGTGGTCGATGGCCAGCGGAATGTCGGCTGCCATGGTCTCGCGCAGCGGCTTGCCGTTGTCGATGGTCTCGGCCACGGCGATCTGCAGCAGGTTGGCCTCCATGCGGTCGGCGATGCGGTTCAGGATGTTGGCGCGCTCGGTGGTCGAGGTGCGGCCCCATGCGGCCTTAGCTTTGTGCGCGGCGTCCAGTGCGGCGTCGATGTCCTTGCTGTTGGAGCGCGGCACGGCCGTGAACTTCTGGCCGTTGATGGGCGAGATGTTCTCGAAGTACTGCCCGTCCACGGGCGCCACCCACTGCCCGCCGATGTAGTTGCCGTACTGCTGCTTGTAGGGGTTGGCGATGCCAAGGCTGGCGATTTCGGCCATGTTCATGTGGTGTCTCCTGAGTGCTTATGAAGGAATGCCACCGATGCGGCGGCGGCAGTGCCTCAGTGCAAGCGCCGTGCCAGCACGGCGACAGAGGGAAGGGGGCGGTGGGACGTGCCGCGGCTGTGCCGCAGCGGCGCAGCCGTGTGCCATAACGCAACAGTGCGTCGGCCCATGACGGAACACCCGTTGGGAGTGCAGCCGTACGGATGTGCTCAGATTGCTATGCTTTATATAGCTTCCAGCGCAGTATGCAAGGGTGTTTCAGGCACTTTTTGCCTGATCTACTCCCGCGGATCACTCGGCGCCGGGTGTGCCGCCTGTGGGGCCGTTGGCGGGCGGGGTGGGTTTGAGACGCGGCAGGGCCGCCAGATGCTGCGCGGCCTTGTGGGCCTGTTCCACGGCGCGGCGCAGGTCGCCCAGCAGGCCCGTCCACTCGTGCGCGGCCGTCACTTCCAGCAAGCCCTGGGCACCCGCGCGCAGCACGGCGGCCTTGGCGGCTTCGTACGCCGCGTCGAACACGGCGTGTGCGGTGTTCACCTGGTCCAGGTCGTGGGCCTTGGGATCAGCGGCAGCAAAGAAATCCAGCGCCGCGGTGAAGGCCAGGGGCAGTGCGGCCAGGGGGTGGCCTTCGGGCGTGGTGGGCGACACCGTTGCGGGGTGTGTGACGCGCAGCGCCTGCTGGCCCACCTGGTGCATGACACGCGCCAGCGTGTCGTAGTAGCCCGCAATGCGCAGCAGCTCGGGCATCTGGTCGGCCACGTCGCGCGATAGCGGCTGGCGGCTCACGTCGCTCACAAACGCGCCCACCTGCTGCTGCAGCTGCTCCAGCGCCTGCAACTGGCGCGTGAGCTGGCTCGCGGCCTGTGCGCCGGCCGGTTGCCAGGGCAGGGCGACGGGCGCCATGCGGGTGGCATCCGACGCCAGCTGCAGTGCCAGGTGGCCTACGCGCGCCATCTCGCGGCGCAGCGCCTGCAGGGCCAGCGCGGGCACGGCGGCCACGTTGTGGTCCAGGAACTGCGCACGGGCCACGTCTTCGTCCGCCGAGCGAAAGCGTGCCAGCAGAAAGCGCGCGAGCGGCCCCGACAGCGGCCACATGAGCAGAACGCCCAGCAGGTTGAACGCGGTGTGGAAGATCACCAACTGCGTCACTGCGTCTCCCTCGCCCGTGAGCCATACGCCCAGGTGGTGGATGGCCGCGAGCAGGGGCGACAGCAGCGCCAGGGCCGCCGCGGCCGTCACCACGTTGAACAGCACGTGTGCCGCCGCCAGGCGCCGCGCGTTGGACGTGGCGTGGATGGCGGCCAGGATGCCCGTGAGCGTGGTGCCCACGTTGGCGCCGATGATCACGCCCGCGCCCACTTCCACCGCCAGCGAGCCGCCCGCCACGGCCGTGAGCACCACCGCCAGCGTGGCCGACGAGGCCTGCAGCACCACCGTCATGCCCAGGCCGATGAGCACTGCCAGCGCCAGGCCCTGCAGGTCGCTGGACAGCGGTGGCAGCGCCTGCGGACCCAGCCCGGTGAAGCCCTGGCGCAGCAGTTCGATACCCAGGAACAGCACGCCGAACCCCGCCACCGCCTGGCCCAGCGCCCCGCGCCGCGTGCCGCTGCCGGTGATTTGCAGCGCCATGCCGATGCCGATGAACGGAAGGGCGAAGGCATCGGCCTTCACCGCAAAGCCTAGCCACGCCACGAGCCAACCGGTGACCGATGAACCCAGATTGGAGCCGAACACCACCCACAGCGCGGAGCTGAAGCCCAGCAACCCCGCATTGACGAAACCGATGGCCGCCACCGTCATGGCGGTGGACGATTGCACCAGCGCCGTGAGTGCCACTCCGGTCACCAGCCCGTGCAGCGGCGTGCGCGTCCAGGCGGCCAGGATGCGCTCCAGCGCGCGCCCGGCCGCCAGCTTGAGCCCGTCGGTCAGCATGGTCATGCCCAGCAGGAACAGGCCGATGCCGCCCAGCAGGGTGCCGGCGGCAATCAGGGGAGTGGCGGTGGCGGTCAAGGCGGCGGCGCGGGGGCTTTGTTGAGGGGTGGAACGGTAGGTGCGTGCCGACGGGGCGGTGCGGCAGAGGTGCTTTTATTTTGATAGCTGCTCGCGCTTGCTACAAGCGCGCTTGGGCTATTTTAGGTCATTGACGGGTAGGGTGGAGCGCTTTGCGGGCGGCGCGGTGCACGGCGTGCGCTGTCAGTCGCCCGCCCGCGTGCAGTCTGTGGCGGCTGCCGCCTACAGGGCCGCGGGGCCGCGCAGCGGACAATACGCGCCGGACACGACTTCGAGAAGCGATGCAAGGGGACAACGCCATGGGCAACAGCGGGCCGCAGGATCCGACCGATTCCAGGCCGGCCAGGGATATGGGGGCGGCGCGCGGCGCCACCGCTTCGGGCTATCCGCCGCAGCGCACCGTGCACACCGCCACGGCCATGGACGCCACGGTGCCCAGCCTGCGGTTCATGATCGGCCTGGTGATCGCGGCGCTGGTGGTCGCGGGCCTGTATTTCGGCCGTACGCTGCTGGTGCCGCTGGCATTGGCGTTCCTGCTGAGCTTCGTGCTGGAGCCGCTGGTGGCGCAGCTCAAGCGCATGGGCCTGCCGCGCCTGCCCTCGGTCATCGCGGTGGTGATGGCCATGCTGATGGTGCTGGGCGTGGGGGCGCTGTTCGTGGGTAACGAGGCGCGCGAGCTGAGCGCGCAGCTGCCCTCCTACCAGAACACCATCCGCAAGAAGCTGCGCAGCCTGCGCCAGCAGTTGCGCGCGCCCGGCATGTTCGACGGCGCCAAGCGCACCTTCGACATCGTGCAGCGCGAGGTGGAGGCGGCCGCTCCCGCCTTGTCGGGTGTCGCGCGCGCGCCGACCGTGCAAAAGGTGCAGGTGCAGCCGCCCGTGCTGTCGCCCGCCAACCAGCTCATGGCCGCGCTCTCGGCGGTCAGTGGGCCGCTCACCCAGGCGGGCCTGGTGCTGGTGTTCGTGATCTTCATCCTGCTGGACCGTGTAGACCTGCGCGACCGCCTGCTGCGCCTGTGGGGGGGCAATCTGCACCGCGCCACCGATGCCATGGACGAGGCGGGCGACCGCATCACGCGCTACCTGACCATGCAACTGCTGGTGAACGTGACCTACGGCATTCCCATGGCGGCGGGCCTGTGGCTCATCGGCGTGCCCGGTGCCGTGCTGTGGGGGTCGCTGGCCGCGGTGATGCGCTTCGTGCCCTACCTGGGGCCGTTCATCGCCGCGGCGTTTCCGCTCACCCTCGCTTTCGCGGTGGACCCGGGCTGGGATCTGGTGCTGTGGACGCTCGGCCTCATCGTGCTGCTGGAACTGGTGAGCAACAACGTCATCGAGCCCTGGCTGTATGGGTCCAGCACCGGGCTGTCGGCGCTGTCGCTCATCGTGGCGGCCACCTTCTGGGCGGCGCTGTGGGGGCCGGTGGGACTCATCATGTCCACGCCGCTCACTGTGTGCCTGCTCGTGATCGGCCGCTACCTGCCGCAGTTGGCCTTCCTGGAGGTGCTGCTGGGCAGCCGGCCGGTGCTGGACGAGCCCACGCGCATCTACCAGCGCCTGCTGGCGGGCGACGCGGCGGAGGCCATCGAGTTGAGCACCACCCGCATCGAGGCCCTGAAGGGCGCCGTGCCCGCTTTCTACGGCCAGGTGGGCGTGCCCGTGCTGCGCATGGCCGTGGGCGACCATGCGCAGGTGGCCACGCCCGAGCACCGCCTGCGCCTGGTCGAAGGCATGGACGCGCTGCTGGACGAGCTGGAGGAGCAGTACCCGGTGCCCGACGCCGCTGCGCAAGAGCCGGTGGTGTGCCTGGGCGGCAAGTGGGAGGTGGATCTGTTCGCGGCGCGCATGCTGGCGCATGCGCTGTCGCTGCAGCATTGCCCGGCGCTGGCGCGCGTGGAGGGCGCCATGAGCGCCGAACATCTGGATGGCCTGGACCTGGACGCCGTGCGCGTGGTCTGCGTGGTGTGGCTCGCGCCCGAGCCCACCGCCGCCGCGCGGCACCTGTGCCGCAGGCTCAAGCGCCGCTGGCCGCATGTGCACATCGTGCTGGCGCTGTGGGGTGGGGTGCAGTCCCAGCCGCAGGACGAGCTGAGTGCCCAACTGGGCGCCGACGCGCTGGCGCTGTCGCTGGAGGAAACCCTGGCCCAGGTGGCGCAGCTGCAGGGCGCCAGCGTGGAAGGCGCCTACACCCCCGCGCCCATTCCCGCGCACGACGAGGCGCGCCTGCGCGCCCTGCAGGCCAGCGGCGTGCTGGACAGCCCCGCGCTGCAGCAGCTGTGCCAGCACACGGCCCAGCGCGCGGCCGACATCTTCGACGTACCGTTGGCGATGGTGTCGCTGGTGGATCGCGAGCGGCAGGTCACGCTGTGTGCGCACGGCCCGTTGTCGGCCGGCGGGGGGCAGGCCTGCTCGGCGGGCCAGGGCCTGCCGCGCGGCCTGTCGCTGTGCGGGCATGTGGTGGCGCGGCAGCGGTCGCTGGTGGTGCTCGACATTGCGCGGGATGCGCGCTTTGCCGGCAATCCGGCGCTGCGCGAGCAGGGTCTGCGCTTTTACGCGGGCGTTCCGCTGCGCGACGCGGCGGGCCATGCGCTGGGTACGCTGTGCCTGATGGACACCGCGCCGCGCGCATTCGATGAGCGGGAAAAGCGGTTGCTGCAGGCCATGGCCAATGACCTCATGGCCGGCTGGCGCGACGCGCAGGCCGCGGGCGGCCCGGCGCTACCCGCGGGCCAGTCCGCGCCATCGGCCACGGTGGGTCAGGTGGTGCCGCAGTAGCCGACGTTGTCCGAAATCGTCCGAAATGGTCTGAAGTAGGAGCGACCGGCGCGGCCAGGGCCGGGGCAGGCCCTGTCGCCAGCGCGTTACTTGGTGCCGAAGATGCGGTCACCCGCATCGCCGAGGCCGGGCAGGATATAGCCGTGGTCGTTGAGCTCGCGGTCGATAGCGGCGGTGTAGATGGGCACGTCGGGGTGGGCCTTTTGCAGCGTGGCCACGCCCTCGGGTGCAGCCAGCAGGCACACGAACTTGATCGAGCGCGGCTGCAGTTGCTTGAGGCGCGCGACGGCCGCGGCGGCGGAGTTGCCGGTGGCGAGCATCGGGTCCACGATGATGATGTCGCGCTCGGCCATCTCGGAGGGCATCTTGAAGTAATACTCGACCGGCTGCAGCGTGTCCGGGTCGCGGTACAGGCCGATGTGGCCGATGCGCGCGCCCGGCACCACGTTGAGCATGCCGTCCAGGAAGCCGTTGCCCGCGCGCAGGATGGACACGAGCACGAGCTTCTTGCCGTCGATGACCTTGCCGGTCATGGTCTCCAGGGGGGTTTCGATCTGGATGTCCTGCAGCGGCATGTCGCGCGTGACTTCGTAAGCCATCAGGGTGGACAGCTCGCCCAGCAGGCGGCGGAAGCTGTTGGTGCTGGCGTCCTTCTTGCGCATCAGGGTCAGCTTGTGCTGTACCAGGGGGTGGTCGATGACGTGGACGTTGCTCATGGGCTGGTGCCTCTTATTGGGGTAGAAAAAAAGATCGAGACCGGAATTTTGCACTCTGGCGCCAAGCCCCTGCGCGCGGGCAGCGCCGACGCACCGCCGGCCAGCGGCCCATCCGCCTCAGGTCAATCTGCCGACGCCGCGGTCAGCAGCTGTGCGTAGCGGGTCATGTCCACGTTGCCGCCGCTGATGACGACGCCCACGCGCTTGCCCCGCAGCCGCACGCCGCCATGGCACGCGCCCGCCAGTCCCAGCGCGCCCGTGGGCTCGACCACGATCTTCATGCGTTCGGCAAAGAAGTGCATCGCGCTCATGAGCTGCGCATCGGTGGCGGTCACGATGTCAGAAACGCCGGCGTGGATGAGGGGGAAGGTGAGCGCGCCCAGTGCCTGCGTCTGTGCACCGTCGGCAATCGTCTGCGGTGTGTCGATGCGCACCACGTGGCCTGCGTTGAGGGACTGCTGTCCGTCGTTGCCGGTCTCGGGCTCCACGCCGACCACCTTGCACTGCGGCGCCAGTTCGCGCGCTGCCAGCAGGCAGCCCGACAGCAGGCCGCCGCCGCCCAGCGGCACGAACAGGTAGTCCAGGTGCGGCACGTCCTCGAACAGCTCCTTGGCTACCGTGCCCTGGCCGGCGATCACGTGGGCGTGGTCGAAGGGCGGAATCAGCGTCATGCCGCGCTCGGTGGCCAGGCGGCGGCTGATGGCCTCGCGGTCTTCGGTGAAGCGGTTGTAGGTGACCACCTCGGCGCCGTAGCCGCGCGTGGCGGCTATCTTTGCAAGCGGCGCATCCTCCGGCATGACGATGACTGCGGGAATCTCCAGCAGCCGCGCCGACAGCGCGATGGCCTGCGCATGGTTGCCCGACGAGAACGCGATCACGCCGCGCTGGCGCTGCGCGTCGCTGAACTGCACCAGTGCGTTGAACGCGCCGCGGAACTTGAACGCGCCCATGCGCTGCAGGTTCTCGCACTTGAAGAACACCTGCGCGCCGAGCAGCGCATCCAACGTGCTGGAACTCAGCACCGGCGTGCGGTGTGCCATGCCCTTGAGGCGATGGGCCGCTTCGGCAACGTCGTCATAGGTGGGCAGCGGAGGGCGCGGCAGGTGCATGGCTGTGGGCGAACGCTGGCGAATGGAAACGCGGCGCGGTGCCGCGCCGCAGGCGGGTTGCCGCATCATAGCCCGACACCCGGCGGTATATGCCTCGATTGGCCTGCAACGCCCTTGCAGCAAGCGCGCCCAGCTATCAACTTTGAAACCGGGGCCGCGCGGCGCGTGCGTCAGCCGAGTTCGCTGAAGCGCTTGAGCGGCGCCAGCGCCGGGAAGTCGCCCGCGCGCTTGGCCTGCATGGCGGAGACGGCCTCGCCCACATGGCGGTTGCTCCAGATGGCGCCTTGCAGCCAGCCCATCTGGCGCAGGCTGTCGTGCACGCCGTGGTCGCGCGCATAGCGCACGGCCTGCTTGGTGCCCCAGACGGCCACCGGCGGCTTGGTGGCAATCTCGTTCGCGCAGGCCAGGGCGCCGGCCACCAGCGTTTCGTGCGAGTCGAACAGCTGCGTGACCAGTCCGCATTCCAGCGCGCGCTCGGCCGGCAGGCGGCGGCCGGTGTAGGCCAGCTCGTTCAGCAGGCCCAGCGGCATGAGCTTGGGCAGGCGCTGCAGGCTGCCCACGTCGGCCACCATGCCGATGTTGATCTCCTGGATGCAGAAGAAGGCATCGCGCGTGGCATAGCGGATGCAGGCGGCCGCCACCATGTCCAGCGCGCCACCGATGCAGCCGCCGTGGATGGCCGCGATCACGGGGATGCGCAGCTCTTCGATGCGCGTGAAGGTGGCCTGCATGTCCGTCAGCTGGTCGAACACGGCGGCGCGCCCCTCGGGGCTGCGGTCGTCCAGCGTGATCGCGCCGCCGAAGGTCTCCAGCGCCATACCCGCGCTGAAGTGCTTGCCCGTGCTGCTGATGACCAGCGCGCGCGCCTCGCCGCCGCGGTGCAGGTTGGCCAGCACGGTGTCCAGCTCGCGCCAGAACTGCGGGTGCATGGTGTTCATGGCCTCGGGGCGGTTCAGCACCAAGTGGGCCACGTGGTCGGTGACGGTGAGGGTGAAGCAGGTGAGGGTGTTCATGGCGCGACTGTAGGAGTGGCCGGCGGGCCGGGGCGTCGCTTGCGCGACGGTGCGGCGGTCATCGGGTGCAGAGCGAAATCGGCCTGCAGCGCTTGTAGGGCAAGCGCAGGCAGCTATTTGATGCATAGCAAAGAAGCGCCATCTCGCGCGGCGCCACCGGCAGGCGCTCGTCTGTCGCGGTCCAGCTCGTCTGGCGGCGAGGTATACACTTTGCCGCTGCGGCGCAGGCCGCATTTTTTGTTGGCTCCAAGCAAAGGAATCGCAGCCATGGGCGCGCAATGGAAGGCAAAGGGCAAGGCGCTGGTCGCCGATGCCAAGGGCAGGCTTTTTGGGAAGCTGGTCAAGGAAATCATCGTCGCCGCGCGCGCGGGGGCCGACCCGGCCGGCAATTCGCGCCTGCGCCTGGCCATCGAGGCGGCGCGCAAGGCGTCCATGCCCAAGGACACGCTGGAGCGTGCCATCAAGAAGGGTTCGGGCGTGGGGGGCGACGCGGTGAACTACGAGCGCGTGATCTACGAGGGCTTTGCCCCGCACCAGGTGCCGGTGATGGTGGAGTGCCTGACCGACAACGTGAACCGCACGGCGCCCGAGATGCGCGTGTGCTTTCGCAAGGGGCAGATGAGCGCCGTGGCCTGGGACTTCGACCACGTGGGCATGATCGAGGGCGAGCCCGAGCAAGCCGGCGCCGACGCGGAGCTGGCCGCCATCGAGGCCGGTGCCCAGGACTTCGAGCCCGGCGAGGAAGAGGGCCAGACCCTGTTCCTGACCGACCCCTCGGACCTGGATGCGGTGGCCAAGGCCTTGCCCGGGTTCGGCTTCAAGGTGCTGTCGGTCAAGCTGGGCTACAAGGCCAAGAACCCGGTGAGCATGGCCAACCTTTCGCCCGAGGCGCAGGAGGAAGTGCAGGCCTTCCTGGCGGGCATCGAGAACAACGACGACGTGCAGAACGTGTTCGTGGGGCTCGTGGACTGATGCACGCCATGCACCGTGCCGCCAAGGCCCCCGTCCACCCACGAAAAAGCCGCTGAACAGCGGCTTTTTTCATGGGCGCCTCGGTGCTTGGTTAGCGGCGCACGGTGCCGGCGTCCTGGCCGAAGAGGATCTTCTTGGCCGCCTCGTCCACCGTGGGTGCGGTGTTGATGGTCTGTGCCAGCGCGTAGGCGCGGCCGGTGGCGGGCCGTGCCTGGATGCGCTCGAACCAGGCCCTCAGGTGCGGGAAATCCGCCAGGTCCTGGCGCTGCCTTTCGTGCGGCACGATCCAGGGGTAGCAGGCCATGTCGGCAATGGAATAGTCCCCTGCGATGTAGTCGCGCCCGTCGGCCAGGTGCTTGTCCAGCACACCGTACAGGCGCGCGGTTTCCTTCACGTAGCGGTCGATGGCGTAGGGCACCGGCTCGGGCGCGTATTGCGTGAAGTGGTGGTTCTGCCCGGCCATGGGCCCCAGGCCGCCCATTTGCCAGAACAGCCATTGCAGCGCCTCGTTGCGTCCGCGCAGGTCCTGCGGGATGAACCGGCCGGTCTTGTCGGCCAGGTACAGCAGGATGGCGCCGGACTCGAACACCGACAGCGGCGCGCCGCCATCCGCGGGCGCCTGGTCCACGATGGCGGGGATGCGGTTGTTAGGCGCGATGCGCAGGAAGTCCGGCGCGAACTGCTCGCCCCGGCCGATGTTCACCGGGTGCACGCGGTAGGGCAGGCCGCTTTCCTCCAGGAAGAGGGTGATCTTGTGGCCGTTGGGCGTGGTCCAGTAGTACAGGTCGATCATCGGATGCTCCTTAAATAATAGCTGTTAGCGCTTGATAGACGGGCGCTGGAGCTGAATTTGGCTTGGAACGCCTCAGCGCTTCCTGCCGCCGAAGATGCCGCCCAGCACGCCGCGCAGTATTTCCTTGCCCAGGCTGGTGCCCATGGTGCGTACGGCCGACTTGGCCATGGTCTGCACCAGGCCGTCGCGCTTGCCGCCGCGCGGCCCGGTGCTGCCGAACAGCACGTCGTTCAGGCCGCCCATGAGGCCGCTGTCGCCCTGCGCCGTGCCGTTGCCGGGGGCACTGGGGGCATTGCTGGCAGCCTGCTCGGCGCGGCCGCGCAGCTTCTCGTAGGCAGATTCGCGGTCCACCGCCTGCTCGTAGGTGCCCGCGACGAGCGATCCGCCGATGAGTGCGCGGCGTTGCACGTCGGTGATGGGGCCGATCTGGCTGCCGGGCGGCAGCACGTACACGCGCTCGGTCTCGCTGGGGCGGCCCTTGGCGTCGAGGAAGCTCACCAGCGCCTCGCCCACGGCCAGCTCGGTGATGGCGGCCTCGATGTCCAGGCCCGCCTTGGGGCGCATGGTGGTGGCCGTGGCCTTCACGGCCTTCTGGTCGCGCGGGGTGAAGGCGCGCAGCGCGTGCTGCACGCGGTTGCCCAGTTGGGCCAGCACGCTGTCGGGGATGTCCAGCGGGTTCTGGGTGACGAAATACACGCCGACCCCCTTGGAGCGCACCAGGCGCACCACCAGTTCGATGCGTTCCACAAGCACCTTGGGCGCTTCGTTGAACAGCAGGTGGGCCTCATCGAAGAAGAACACCAGCTTGGGCTTTTCCGGGTCGCCGATTTCGGGCAGCTGTTCGAACAGCTCCGACAGCATCCACAGGAGGAACGTGGCGTACAGGCGCGGGGAATTCATGAGCTTGTCGGCCGCCAGGATGTTGACCACGCCGCGCCCGTCCACGGTCTGCATGAAGTCCTGGATGTTGAGCATGGGCTCGCCAAAGAACTGGTCGCCGCCCTGCGTCTCGATCTGCAGCAGCCCGCGCTGGATGGCGCCCACGCTGGCCGTGGAGATGTTGCCGTACTCGGTGGTGAACTCCTTGGCGTTGTCGCCCACGTAGGTGAGCATGGCGCGCAGGTCCTTCAGGTCCAGCAGCAGCAGGCCGTTGTCGTCCGCGATCTTGAACACCAGGTTCAGCACGCCCAGCTGGGTTTCGTTCAGGTTCAGCATGCGCCCCAGCAAGAGCGGCCCCATGTCCGAGATGGTGGCGCGCACGGGGTGGCCCTGCGTGCCGAACACATCCCACAGCGTGGTGGGGCAGGCCGTGGGCTCGGGCGCGGCCAAGCCGCGGTCGGCCAGCGTCTTGCCCAGCTTCTCGCCAATGGTGCCCTTTTGGCTGATGCCGGTGAGATCGCCCTTCACGTCGGCCATGAACACCGGCACGCCGATGCGCGAGAACTGCTCGGCCAGCGTCTGCAGCGTCACGGTCTTGCCGGTGCCGGTGGCGCCGGTGATCAGGCCGTGCCGGTTGGCCAGGCCCGGCAGCAGGTGGCATTGCGTGGAATCACGCTGTGCAATCAGGAGAGGTTCGGACATGGCGGTAGTGATGGGGTGAGTCAAAAGTAAAATCGCGGCCGCAAGATTAAATCAATCAAAGGACGCTGCAGTGGCAGGACACAGTAAATGGGCCAACATCCAGCACCGCAAGGGGCGCCAGGATGAAAAGCGCGGAAAGATCTGGACCCGCATCATTCGTGAAATCACCGTCGCGGCGCGCACGGGTGGCGGCGACCCCTCGGCCAACCCGCGTCTGCGCCTGGCCATCGACAAGGCCAAGGCCGCCAACATGCCGGCCGACCGCATCAAGTACAACATCGACAAGGCCTCGGGCACGCTGGAAGGCGTGAGTTACGAGGAAATCCGCTACGAGGGCTACGGCATCGGCGGCGCCGCGATCATCGTGGACACCATGACCGACAACCGCGTACGCACCGTGGCCGAAGTACGCCACGCCTTCAGCAAGTACGGCGGCAACATGGGCACGGAAGGCTCCGTGGCCTTTCAGTTCAAGAACGTGGGCCAGATCATCTTCGCCCCCGGCACCAGCGAGGACAAGGTCATGGAAGTGGCCCTGGAGGCGGGCGCCGAGGACGTGATCACCGATGATGAGGGTGCCATCGAGGTGCTGACCGCGCCCGGCGATTTCGAGGCGGTGCGCGATGCGCTGGGGGCTGCGGGCCTTCAGCCGGAGGTGGCCGAGGTCACCATGCGCCCCGAGAACACCATCGCCCTGGAGGGCGACGATGTCGCGCGCATGCAAAAGCTCCTGGACATGATCGAAGACCTCGACGATGTGCAAGAGGTCTACCACAACGCAGAGCTCTAGGAACTTGAGCACCGACACCCTATGAAAATCCTAGTCATTGGCGGCGGCGGCCGGGAACACGCACTGGCCTGGAAGCTGAGCCAGTCCCCCAAGACCTCCAAGGTGTACGTGGCGCCCGGCAACGGCGGCACGGCGCTGTCGCCAAAGTATGAGAACGTGCCCATCAGCGACGTGACGGCCCTGCGCGAGTGGGCGCAGGCGCAGAAGATCGCGCTCACCGTGGTCGGCCCCGAGGCACCGCTGGCCGCTGGCGTGGTGGACGAGTTCCGTACCCACGGCCTGCGCATCTTCGGCCCCACGCAGGCTGCCGCGCAACTGGAAAGCTCCAAGGCCTTCTCCAAGGCTTTCATGAAGCGCCACGGCATCCCCACGGCCGAGTACGAGACCTTCACCGATCCGCAGGCCGCGCATGCCTACGTGAACCGTCTGGGCGCACCCATCGTCATCAAGGCCGACGGCCTGGCGGCGGGCAAGGGCGTAGTGGTAGCCATGACGCTGCAGGAGGCCCACGACGCCGTGGACTTCATGCTGGTGGACAACAAGTACGGCGTTGCCCACAACGAAGGCGGCGCCCGCGTGGTGATCGAGCAATTCCTCGAAGGTGAGGAAGCCTCGTTCATCGTGCTGTGCGACGGCAAGAACGTTCTGGCGCTGGCCACCAGCCAGGACCACAAGCGCCTGAAGGATGGCGACCAAGGCCCCAACACCGGTGGCATGGGCGCGTATTCGCCTGCGCCGGTGGTCACGGCCGACGTGCATGCGCGCGCCATGCGCGAGGTGATCCTGCCCACCATCCGTGGCATGGAAAAAGACGGCATCCCCTACACGGGCTTTCTGTATGCCGGCCTGATGATCGACGCGACGGGCCATCCCAAAACGCTGGAGTTCAACTGCCGCATGGGTGACCCCGAGACACAGCCCATCCTCATGCGCCTCAAAAGCGACCTGGTGGAGGTGCTGGGGGCGGCCGTGGACGGCAAGCTCGACCAGGTGGAACTGCAGTGGGATCGCCGCACGGCGCTGGGCGTGGTGATGGCTGCCCAGGGCTATCCCGAGAACCCGCGCAAGGGCGATGCCATCACCGGCCTGCCGCAGGACGCGGACGACGCCATGGTCTTCCACGCCGGCACACAGCTCGTGGATGGCGTGGTGCGTACCAGTGGCGGGCGCGTGCTGTGCGTGACGGCGCTGGCCGACAGCGTCAAGCAGGCACAGCAGCGTGTGTATGACGTGGCGCGCGGCATTCACTTCGACGGCGCGCAGTACCGCCACGACATTGGCCACCGCGCGGTGAAGGCCAACGGATGACCACACAAAAACCCACCTTCAACACGGCGGACACCGTGGCCCGCGTGCGCGGCTATCTGGAGGGCCTGCAGGCGCGCATCACCAGCGCGCTGGAGGACATCGAGGGGCCGCAAAGCCAGGGCGGGGCGCGCTTTCGGTCCGATGCCTGGCGGCGCGAAAGCGGCTCTGCACTGCAGGGCGACGGCATCACGCGCATCCTGGAAGGTGGGCGCGTGTTCGAGCGCGCGGGCTGCGGCTTCTCGCATGTGAGCGGGCCGCGCCTGCCGCCCTCGGCCACGCAGCACCGGCCGGAGTTGGCGGGTGCGCCGTTCGAGGCCATGGGCGTGTCGCTGGTGTTCCACCCGCGCAACCCCTATGTGCCCACGGTGCACATGAACGTGCGCATGATCGCAGCCGGCACAGGTGCGGCTGGCACAGGTGCGGCTGGCACAGGTGCGGCAGGTCAGGCAGGCCAGGGTCCCATCTGCTGGTTCGGCGGCGGCATGGACCTCACGCCGTACTACGGTTTCGACGAGGATGCGGTGCACTTTCACCGTGCCTGCCGCGATGCGCTCGCACCCTTCGGCGAAGGCCTGTACCCGCGCTTCAAGACCTGGTGCGACGAGTACTTCTACCTTAAACACCGCAATGAGCAGCGCGGCGTGGGCGGCATCTTCTTTGACGACTTCGCGGAGCTGGGCTTCGAGCAGAGCCTGGCCATGACACAGAGCGTGGGCGATGCCTTCCTGGGCGCCTACCTGCCCATCGTGCAGCGGCGCATGCACATGGACCATGGCGAGCGCGAACGCGAGTTCCAGCTCTACCGGCGTGGCCGCTATGTGGAGTTCAACCTGGTGTGGGACCGCGGCACGCACTTCGGCCTGCAGTCGGGCGGGCGCACGGAATCCATCCTGCTGTCCATGCCGCCGCTGGCGGCCTGGTCCTACCAGCGCGAGCCGCAGCCGGGCTCGCCCGAGGCGCTGTTGACCGAGCGCTTTCTTCAGCGCCGCGACTGGATCTGAGTGTGTGAGCGCGGGTAACTATAATTTCAATAGCTGCCTGCGCTTGACCATCAAGCGCCAGACCCGTTTTTGATATCTGAAACATGCCCTGACAACCGCTCCGCGCCCCCCTTGGCCGTGGCGGTGCTTGCAGGCTATATTGATTCCATTCCTTCACTGAAGACCACCTGATGACCACTTCCAGCAAATCGGAAACCGCCGCCAAGAAAGACGTCACCAAGCTCCAGCGCGCCATCGTCGATGGCCTGGAAGACGTCAAGGCGCAAGACATCCAGGTCTTCAACACCGAGCATCTCTCGCCGCTGTTCGAGCGCGTGGTCGTCGCCACCGGCAGCTCCAACCGCCAGACCAAGGCGCTGGCCGCCAGCGTGCGCGACGCCGTGCGCAAGGCCGGGTTCCCCAAGCCGCGCAGCGAGGGCGAGGACAACGGAGAATGGATCATCGTGGACTGCGGCCAGGCCGTGGTGCATGTCATGCAGCCCGCCATCCGCCAGTACTACCGGCTGGAGGAGATCTGGGGCGAGAAGCCTGTGCGCCTGAAGCTGGGCGCTGCCAAGCCACGCAAGATCATGGCCTCGGAAGGCGACGACGAGGCACCCGCGCGCAAGCCGGCCGCCAAGAAGGCCGCAGCCAAGCCCGCCACGAAGTCCGCAGCTGGCCAGAAGCCGGCCAAGGCGGCAGCTCCCGCGGCGGCCAAACCGGCAGCGAAATCCGCAGTGAAGCCCGCATCCAAGCCCGCTGGCAAGGCACAGAAGGCACCGGTCAAGGCCGCATCCAAACCCGCAGCGAAGAAGACCACGGCAAAGCCCGTGGCGGCGAAGAAGCCAGCCATCAAGAACGCGGTGAAGACCGTCGTGGTGAACAAGCCTGTGGCCAAGAAGGCACCCGCCAAGGCCGCCGCTACCACCACGGCACGCAAGCCGGTCGCCAAATCCACCGGTAAGGCTGTTGCGAAGAAGGCCCCCGCACGCAAGAAGGCCTGAGCCTTGCGCTGACCCATGAAGCTGCTGATCGTGGCCGTGGGCCAGCGGGTTCCCGACTGGGCGCAGACGGCCTATGACGACTATGCCAAGCGATTCCCGCCCGAGCTGAAGGTCGAGCTCAAAGCCGTCAAGACCGAGCCGCGCGGCTCCAAGACGCTGGAGACGCTCTATGCTGCCGAGCGCGAGCGTATCGAAGCGGCCATCCCGCGTGGCACGCGTGTGGTGGTGCTGGACGAGCGGGGCACGGGCCTCACCACCAAGGCCCTGGCCCAGCGGCTGAAGGACTGGCAGCTCGGGGGGGACGACGTGGCCCTGGTCATCGGCGGCCCCGACGGCCTAGACCCGGCCTTCCGCCAGGCGGCGCACGAGCGCATCCGCCTGTCTGACCTGACGCTGCCGCATGCCATGGTGCGCGTGTTGCTTATCGAGCAGCTTTACCGTGCGTGGTCGGTGAATGCCGGGCACCCGTACCATCGCGAATAACTTTAGATTTGATAGCTGCTCGCGCTTGCTGGTCGGGCGCTGGAGGCCCATTTGACTCAAGAACACCGCTTCATCTACCTGGCCTCCCAGAGCCCGCGGCGCCGCCAGTTGCTGGAGCAGTTGGGGGTGCGCCATGAGCTGCTGTTGCCCAACGCGGCGGGGGACGAGGCCGAGGATGCCGAGGCCATCGAAGCCGTGCTGCCTGGTGAGGCGCCCACGACCTATGTCGAGCGGGTGACGGGGCTGAAGCTGGACGCTGCCGTGGCGCGCCATGCGCGGCGCGGGCTGTCGCCAGCGCCCATTCTGTGCTCCGACACCACCGTGGCCCTGGGCCGCACCATCTACGGCAAGCCCGAGGATGCGCACGACGCGGTGCGTATGTTGGGGGAGTTGGCGGGGCATGAACACCGCGTATTGACGGCCGTCGCGCTGCAGGTGGGTCCCCGACGCCTCACGGCGCTGTCAGTCTCGCGCGTGCGCTTTGCGCCCATGTCGCGGGCGCAGATCGAGGACTACGTGGCGACGGGCGAGCCGCTGGGCAAGGCGGGCGCCTATGCGATCCAGGGGCGCGCCGCCGCCTATGTGGAGCACCTGTCGGGCAGTTACTCCGGCATCATGGGCCTGCCCATGTATGAGACGGCGCGCCTGTTGCGCGCGGCGGGCGTGCTGGCCGTCTAGGCGCAGCCTGTCAGGCCCGGAGCCTGGTTACATCGGGTATTTCGCCAGGCGCGCCGTATCCGGGATGTGGATGTCGCGCTTATCGATGTGGATCAGGCCGGCGGCCTCCAGGTCGTGCAGTACGCGAGAGAAATACTCGGGCGTGATCGACAGCCGCGAAGCGATGGTGGCCTTGCTCACCGGCAGCGAGATGCTGCGCGCGCTGGCTGGCGGCGCGGGAGCAACGGACTGCAGTGCCGCGCGGGCCGGGCATTGCGGAGGCACAGGCGCGGTAGGGGGATGAGGCGCGTCCTCGGGCAGGGCGTGCAGCAGGTAGCCGATCACGCGCTGCGCGCCGTTGTGCAGCGTATAGGTCTGCACGTCATGCACCAGGCCGTGCAGGCGGCGCGAGATGCCGGCGAGCATGCGCATGGCAAAGCGCGGCTCGTTCTCGATCTCGCGCACCACGGCCGCCTTGCCTACAGAGAGCAGCAGGGTATCGGTCAGGGCCTGGGCGTTCACGATATAGGGACGATCAGTAAACATCAGCGCCTCGGCGAAGCTGATGCCGGGGCCGGCAAGCTCGATCACCTTCTCCTGCCCCGCTGGCGACAGTGCAAACAGCTTCACCTGCCCCATCACGGTGACGTGGAATTCCTCGCAGGGCATGCCAACGCTGAACACCATGTCGCCGCGCGCATAGCGGCGTAGCCGGCAGCCCGTGCCCAGGCGTTCCAGTTCCTGGGGTGCCATTTCCTGGAACAGGGGCAGCGCCGCAAGGTAGCGCGGTATGTCGAAGTGCGCGATGTCCATGCGCGCATTACAGGGGAGACCCCTAGGTTTTGACTTGATCTATCTCCAATCGTTCAGTGCGATGTGCCCTCACTGCGGGTGATCTTGTTCCAGACGTTGTATTTCCCCACGGGCTTTTTCATGGGCAGGCGCTTGACTTCCTTGAAGGTGGCGGCGTCGTAGACCACCAGGGCGCCGTCCATTTCCCAGACACTGGCGAGGGCGTAGCGGCCATCGCGGGTGAACTCGATGTGCGCCAGCGTCTTGCCGGGCTCGCGCACCTGGGCCACCGGCTGCAGCGTGCGCTTGTCGATGATGGTCAGAGTGTCCTTGGCCGTGGGGCTCATCATGGAGTCGGTCCAGGCGTAGGGCGTGTCCTCATGGCTGCGCATGAAGAAACCCGGGCCGGGCGTGGCGATGGTGCGCACCGTCTTCCAGGTCTTCATGTCGATGACGTCCACGGCCCCGCCGCCCAGATTTGGGCTGGCCAGCACGGTGGTGTCGCCCCAGGCGAAGGTGATGCCCGAGCCCAGGTGCGGCATGCCGGCGATGGGCAGATCGGCCACCTTGCGCCGGATGTCCAGGTTCACGACCTGTGCGCTTGCGCGTTCGTCGGCGCCACTGCGCGGGCGCGTGGCGCCGAGTACGTGGCGGTAGGACTGGTCGAAGAAGAAGTCGTCCAGCGGCTCGCTCAGGGGGGTGCGCCGCACGCCCAGGTAGCCGGGCTTGGCGATGGCCTCTCCCATCTTGTAGTCGTGCACCAGACCATCGTAGATGGGGGCCGCGTTCCGGTCGTACGAGATTTCCCAGAGCTCGGGGATGTCCTTGAGCGCCACCACGAAGCTCTTGCGCGGCGTGGCGTCGTACACGGCCGAAACGCGTGAACTCGCCTTGCCGTCGAGCGTGGCTGCGGCGTATGTCTGCACGAGGTTCAGATCGGCATCGAACAGCGCCAGCGTGTGGGGCAGGTAGTTGGCGGCCATCACCCAGCGCCCGTCGCCGCTGACGGCCACGTTGCGCATGTTCAGGCCCGCGCGCACCTCGGCCACCACGCGCAGGCGCCACAGGTCGTATTTGGTGATCCAGCCGTCGCGCGAACCGAAGAACACGTAGCGCCCGTCCGGCGTGAACTTGGGACCGCCATGCAGCGCATAGCGGCTGGCAAAGCGCGTGATGACCTCGAAGCGGTCGCCGTCGAGCAGCGAGACATGGTGGTCGCCTCCTTCCACGACGAGGAAGAGGTTCATCGGGTCTGCGTTCCACTTCGGCTTGGCGGGCTCATCGTCGGGCACGGGCGTGAACGTGCGTGACGCCCGGATATCGTCCTCGCCCCAGCGCGGCGCGGGCACCACGGGGGTACGTACCCACGCGGCCAGGGCGCGAATCTCCGCGTCGCCCAACTGCTCTGAGAACCCGGGCATCTGGGTGGCGGGGCGCCCTTGCTGGATGACGCGCAACACCTCGGCGGGGCGCACGCGCTCCAGGCTCTCGGGCAGCAGCGCGGGGCCCATGATGCCGGTGCGCTGCGCGCCGTGGCATACAGCGCAGTGCTGCTGGTACAGGGCGGGGGCGTTGGGCTGGAGGGCTTCGGTGGTTTGGGCGTGCAGGCCCGCGAGCCAGAACAGACCCAAGGCCGCCAGAAACCGGCTCGGTCCAGACCAGCGGCTGCCGCGCAAGGGCCGCTTTGCCGCGGCGGTATCCACCTTTTTCGCGATAGCGCAGAGAAGGGGGAAGCGGTGTAGCCGCTCAGGGAAATGTGTTTCTAGTTTACGCATGGGCAATCTCGATCGTGCGACGGCGCTCATGCTTGGCGGGGGACTCGAAGGGCGTGCTGGAGGCGCCCACTTCGGCATCGGTGAGGTAGCAGCCGGGGTCCTCGAACCAGGGGTTGCCCGTGAGCTGCTGTGCGCGCACGCGGGTGTTGCCATTGCAGATCGTGAGGTACTGGCAACTGGCGCAGCGGCCCTGGACAGGGCGCGGGTGCTGCTTGAGCCCCGCCATGAGCGGGTCGCTGGTGTCGTTCCAGATCTGCGAAAAGGGCCGTTCGCGCACGCTGCCCAGGTCGTGGTGCCACCACATGGTGTCGGGGTGCACATGGCCCAGGTTGTCGATATTGGCCACCATCTGGCCGCTGGCATTGCCGCCCCAGGCCACCAGGCGCTGGCGCAAGGCGTCTTCCCATTGCGGCAGGTGCTCGCGCGCCCATTGCAGCAAATAGGGACCGTCAGCATCGTTGTTGCCGCTCACGTAGTCGTCCAGGCTGCCGGCCTGGGCATCGGCCCATGCGTGGTTGAACAGCAGGTCCATGGCCTGGCGTGTGGCCTGGTGGTGCGCGTCCTTGTCGCGGTGGATGTTGCCCCGCCCCGCGTAGTTCAGGTGCGAGAAATAGAACTTGTTGGCGCCCTCGTCCTTCATGAGCTGCAGCAGTGCGGGCAGATCGTGTGCATTCAGCGCTGTCATGGTGAAGCGCAGGCCCACCTTGACGTTGTGCGTGGCCAGGTGGCGGATGGCGGCCAGGCTGCGGTCGAACGCACCGTCCAGACGGCGGAACTTGTCATGCGTGGGCTTCAGGCCATCCAGGCTGATGCCCACGTAGTCGAATCCTGCGCCCGCGATGCGCGCGGCCATGGGCGCGTCGATCAGCGTGCCGTTGGTCGAAAGGCCGGTGTAGAAGCCCAGGTCACGCGCGCGCGCCGCGATCTCGAAGAGGTCGGGGCGCAGCAGTGGCTCGCCGCCCGAGAGGATGAGCGCAGGCACGCCGAAGGCCTTGAGGTCGTCCATGACGGTGTATACCTCTTGCAACGACAGCTCTCCAGCGTAGTCGTGGTCGGCCGAGAGCGCGTAGCAGTGCTTGCAGGTGAGGTTGCAGCGCCGGATCAGGTTCCAGATGACCACGGGGCCGCGCGCGTGCCGGTCGCGCGAAGTGGGGTAGGTTCCGGTGGCTTGGGCCTGGGCGAGTTCACGCAGGTACTGGCTGATGCGAAACATGGTCAGTCTTCCTTGAGGCGCAGGCCGGTCTTCTTGAGGATGGCCGTGGAGTACAGGATGTCGTGGGCGCGGCAGGCATCGCCCAGCAGGCCGGCAATCTGCTCGGCCTGTTGCTCGACATGCGCGCGGCTGGGGCCATGCAGCATGGCAAACAGGTTGTAGGGCCAGTGGGGCAGGTGGCGCGGGCGGCGGTAGCAGTGGCTCACGCCCGGCAGCGCGGCGACTTGGCGGCCCAGCGCGGCGACCTGGGTATCGTCCACGTCCCACACGCTCATGCCGTTGGCCGTGTAGCCCAGGCGGTAATGGTTGGGCACCGCGCCGATGCGGCGCACCAGGCCCTCGTCGATCATCCGGGCCAGGCGCTCGCGTACCTGCTCGCCAGGCACGCCCAGCATGGCGCCCACGGCTTCGTAGGGGCGCGCCACCAGCGGCAGCCCGCCCTGCGTGGCGGCGATCAGCGCACGGTCGAAGGCATCAAGCGCCATGGTGTTCTCCGGTGGACTGCGCTGGCAGGGGCGGCAGGCGCAACTCCACGAAATACTCTTCTTCCTTGGGAAAGGCGTAGACCGGCAGGCCAGTCGCGTCTTCGATGCGTGCCAGGGTCTCGCGCGCCAGCGCGGGGGACTCGGCCGCCACCACGAACCACATGTTCAGCGCATGCTCGCGGCGGTAGTTGTGCGCCACCTCGGTGAAGGCATTGACGGCAGCGCACACGGCGTGAAAACGATCCTCGGGCACAGCCATGGCCGCGAGGACGAATTGGCCGCCTGCGCGTTCGATCTGGAACAGCGGGCCGAAGCGCGTGAGCACACCCTGGGCGAGCAGGCGGTGCAGGCGTTCGATGACCTGCTCTTCGGTCCAGCCGATGTCGGCGGCGACGGCGGCGAAAGGGTGGTCCACCAGCGGAAAGCCGCCGTGCAGGTGGTCGATCAGCCGAGCGTCTTCAGGGGAGAGCATCGACGGCCTCCTGCATGGGTTCGGGAATGGCATGGGGCGCATGGTGGGCAAACCGCCGCGCACCCGTCTGTTTGAAACGCCGCAGCGAGAACAGCACGGCGCTGGGGCAGGGGGCTAGGCCCGCCTGGGCCACGGCCTGCGCCAGCTGGGTATGCACCGCTGCGCGGTCGCGCCCATGCACCATGCAGTACAGGTTGTAGCGCCAGTCTGGCGTGCGCGCACGGCGGTACGCCAGCGTTACGCCGTGCGCATGGGCCAGGGCCATGCCGTGGGTGTCCACGTGGTCGTCCGGCACGTCGAACACGGCCATGGCATTCGCTGTGTAGCCCAGTTCATGGTGACGCACCACCACGCCGAAGCGGCTGAGCAGCCCTTCGTCCTGCCAGCGGGCAATGGTGGCCAGCACGGCGGGCGTGCTGCTGTGAAGCTGGTCGGCCCATACGTCATAGGGCCGCTCGGTCAGCGGCAGGCCCTGCTCGGCCAGCGCGGCCAGGGGCCAGTCTTCGGGTGCCAGGGGGGTGCGTGCGCGGCCCGTGGGGCCCGTGGTGCCGACGCCGTCCCCCACGCCTGCGGATGTCCTCTCCAGGTCGAAGGCGGTGTCGATGCGGTAGGGGCGCAGCATGGGCAGGCGCTGCACGGGCAGGCCGGTGGTGTGCTCGATGGACTGGAGCAGGCGCTCCACCTGGTCCGCGTCATGGCCGGTGGCCACGAACCAGAGGTTGGTGGTGTGCTCGCGCTCGTAGTTGTGGTTGACGCCAGGGTGGGCCGACACCGTGGCGGCCACGTCGTCGAGCCGTTCGGGCGGCACGGCCATGGCCGCCAGCAGGGAGGCGCCCCCCGCGCCCGGCGCGAACACCGCGCCGATGCGGCTGAGCGCGCCCGCCTGCCACAACCGTGCGTAGCCGCTGAGCACGGCCTCGGCATCCATCCCCAGGCTGTGGCCGATGGCCGCGAAGGGTTCGGCGCACAGGGGGAAGCCGCGCTGCCAGTGGTTGAGCAGCGCGAGGTGGGTTGCGTTCTGGCTGCTCGGCATGGCTTAGAACCCCATGCGCTGTGCGCGGGCAGTGAAGAAGATGCCGCTGGGGGCGTCCACGTCCAGCCTGGCTTGGGACTGCAAGGTGTGCGTGTCGTAGACCTGAACGCGGTTGTCGTCACGGCAGCTGATCCAGACCGATTCGCCGCGCGGCGTGAATTCCATGTGCAGCACGGCCTTGCCGGGCTCCAGCGTCTGCACCACGCGCTGGCTCGGAGTGTCGATGACCTGCACGCGGTTGTAGTCTGGCACAGAGAAGTTGACCCACACCTGACGTCCGTCGGGCCGCGCCATCACGAACACCGGCTGGCCCGCGACCGGAATGCGGCCGACCTCGGCCCAGGTGGCGGTGTCGACCACCAGCACCTCATGGCGGCCAATGGCCGGCAGATAGGCATGGCCTCCCGCGATGGCCCAGCCGCGCAGATGGGGCATTTTGTACACCGGCAGCGGTTGCTGGCCGCGGCCGTAGCCTGCGAGGATGCGGCGCACGCGCGGCGGGTTGTCCCAGAGGTCCACCATGGCCAGGCCGTCTTCACCGAACAGGCCGGCGATGTAGTGGCGTCCGTTGGGCGAGACCAGCGCGTCGTAGGGCTGGCGGCCGATGTTGGGGATGGTGGTGACCTGCGGCTTTCGGGGGTTGGAGCAGTCGGCGATGCAGATGGCGTTCGCGTCGAACAGGCTGTAGATGAACCGGCGCTGCGGCAGGTCGGCCAGGCCGACGACGCGCGAGCGTTCGCCACTGGCCGTGTGGGCGGGAAGGTCGGCCAGCAACTCCAGGGTGGCGGCGTCGAAGACCTTGACGCCGCCGGGCGTGTAGTTCTGCGCCACGACCAGGCTGCCGTCGGCGCTGATGGCGCCACCGATGGAGTTGCCGGCCTGCATTACACGGCCCGTGATGCGCTGGGTGAGCAGGTCTACCTGGGTCAGGCCGCCGTCGCGGCCGAAGACGTAGGCAAAGCGCTCGTCACGCGAGAACACCACCGAGGCGTGCGACAGGTCGCCCAGGCCGGTAACGCGGCCCACGGCTTCGCGCCGGCTGGTGTTGATCAGGGTGAGTGCGCCCTTGGCGCGCTCGATGACCACGCCCAGATCGCCCGTGCCCTGCAGCGTGGCTGCAGGAGCGGCGGAGGTGGAGGTGGTGGAAGAGGGAGCCGCACAGCCCGTGGCAATCAGGGGTGCACTGGCGGTAAGGGAGAGCAGGGCACGCCGTTTCATGGGGCGGACCTCCTGTTTTCTTCGGGGAACCCATTGGCCAGCTGTTCGGCGATCCACAGGGCCTCGCTTCCCTGCAGCATGGCGCTCCAGGGCGGCATGGGTGTACCGGGGATGCCGTGGGTGATGACGGCAGCCAAATACTCGGGCGGCTTGCCGGCCAGGGCCTCGCGGGTGAGCGCGGGACCCAGGCCGCCCGTCAGGCGCATGCCATGGCACGAACCGCAGTCCTGCCGCACCATGCGCACGAGCTGGGCGGCTCGGTCAGGGTCGGGCGTGCCCTGTGCGCCGGCCGCCGAAGCGGCCAATGCCAGGGCCAGGGACAGGAACGCGGTGCGTGACATGGCTGGCCTTCGAAGTGCGTCAATAGACGTCGTGCTGGGTGTTGTACACGTTGAAGTGGCCGGTCGGCGTGATCAGGCGCGGGTCCTTGATCACGGACTTCAGCTTGAGCGTCTTGTCGTCCACGACGACCAGCGCACTTTGCTTGTCCTTGGCCGACCACACGGCGAACCACACTTCGTCACCTGCCTTGTTGTATTCAGGCTGGGTCACGCGCTTGGCGCCGCCGTCATCGGGCAGACCTGCCCATTCGGCGATCGGCAGCGTGACGTAGCCCTTGTCCAGGTTGTTGATGTCGAACACCACCACGGCTTGCGAAACCTTGGGATCAGGATTCAGCGGTGCGTCGGACCACAGGTGCTTGGACTTGGGATGGGTCTTGATGAACAGCGCTCCGCCGCCCGGGCCCTTGAGCTTGGCCACTTCCTTGAAGGCGTATTGCTTGTTCTTCTGCGGGTCGGTGCCGATCAGCGAGATGGTCTCGTCGCCCAGGTGACCCGTGGCCCACACCGGACCGTACTTGGGGTGCGTGAAGTTGGCGCCGCGGCCGGGGTGGGGGATCTTGCCCACTTCGGTCAGACCGGCCAGCTTGCCGTCCTTGGCGTCGATCGCAGCAATCTTGTTGCTGTTGTTGGCAGCCACCATGAAGTAGCGCTTGGATGCATCCCAGCCACCGTCATGCAGGAAGGGAGCCGAGCCGATCTCGGTGGTCTTCAGCGCATTCAGGTTGGAGTAGTCCACCATCATCGTCTTGCCGGTTTCCTTCACGTTCACCAGGAACTCGGGCTTGTAGTGCGATGCCACGATGGAAGCCACGCGCGGCTCGGGGTGGTATTCCTGCGTGCCGACGACCATGCCGCGGGTGGACACGATCTTCAGGGGCTCCAGGGTGTTGCCGTCCATGATGGTGTACTGGGGAGGCCAGTATGCACCGGCGATCGCCAGCTTGTCCTCATAGCCCTTGAACTTGGAGGTGTCCACCGAGCGTGCTTCCAGGCCCACGCGGATTTCAGCCACGTTGTCGGGCTTTTCCATCCACAGGTCGATCATGTTGATCTTGGCATCGCGGCCGATCACGAACAGATAACGCCCCGAAGCCGACATGCGCGAGATGTGCACCGCGTAGCCGGTCTTGACGATGTTGATGATCTGCTTGGTGTCGCCGTCGATCAGCGCCACTTCGCCCGTGTCGCGCAGCGTGGTGGAGAAGATGTTGTCCAAGTTGTACTTGTTCATCTTCTTCTTGGGACGCTGGTCTGGCGGCACGATGACCTTCCAGGTGTTCTTGGCGTCGGCCAGGCTCCACTCGGGCGGTGTGGGAGGGTCCTGCTGGATGTAGCGGGCCATCAGGTCCACGGTCGCCTCGTCGAATTCGCCGGACGTCTGCCAGTTGGGCATGCCGGCAGGCGAGCCGTAGGCGATGAAGACCTTGAGGTAGTCTGTGCCCTTGGGCAGGGTCACGTCCGGTGTGAGCGGCTTGCCCGTGGCGCCCTTGCGCAGCACGCCGTGGCAGCCCGCGCAGCGCTCGAAGTAAATCTGGCGTGCGCGGTCGAACTCGGCCTGCGTCATCTTGGGTGCCTTGGGGTTCGTGCTCTGGTACATGGGCACTTCCGCCAGCGGCGATCCGCCTGCCTGGTAGTTTTTCTCGGCCTCCGAGACTGGCTTGGCGTCCTGCGCCATAGCGGTGGCAGACACCAGGGTGGCGGCCGCTAATGCGACCAGCCTGGCAATCCTCTTTGCTGTCATTGTGGGTCCTCTGCGTCACGGATCAGCGCTTGGGTGGGCCCTGGCGGCTGCCACGGCCACTCTCGCGAGGTCGCTGTCCATCCCCTCTTCATGCGAGTGGGAGCATCGTCGCAGCGGGTGTTGCCGCTGTCCTTGAACTGGTTCAAGGACGCAAACGGTGCAGCCTTTGAACAATGGAGCCACCCCATGATCCGCAAAGGAGAGGCCCATATGAGCTTCATTGAAGATGCGCGCTGGTTCACCGTGGCACCCGCAGCAGGAGAGTCCGGACAGCCCCCGAAGCCTGGACACGTGACGCTGGTGGGCGCAGGCCCGGGCGACCCTGAGTTGCTCACGCTGCGCGCCGTCAAGGCCCTGCGCGGCGCGCGCCTGGTGCTCTACGACCACCTGGTCGGCAAGGAGGTGCTGCGCTACGTGGCTGAGGATGCCGACCTGATCTACGTGGGCAAGCAGTCCTCGCACCACACGCTGCCGCAGGAATCGATCATCGACCTCATGGTGCGCCTGGCGCGCAGCGGGCGCAGCCTGGTGCGTCTGAAAGGCGGCGATGGCTTCATCTTCGGCCGTGGCGGCGAAGAGGTACAGGCGCTGGCCGAGGCCGGTATCGCGTTCGACGTGGTGCCGGGCATCACGGCCGCGCAGGGTGCGGGCGCCTGCGCCGGCATCCCGCTCACGCACCGCGACCACTCCGCGACCCTGGTGTTTGCCACCGGCCACCTGCGCGGCGACAACGAAGTGGCGCTGGACTGGGAGGCGCTGGCGCGCCCGCGCCAAACCGTGGTGATCTACATGGGTGTGGGCACGCTGCCGATCATCTGCCGCGAACTGGTGCGCCACGGCCTGCCGGACAGCACGCCCGCAGCGCTGGTGGAGCAAGCCTCGCTGCCCGGGCAGCGCTGCATCACCGGCACGCTGCAGGACCTGCCCGCGCTGGCGCAGCAGCACCGCGTGCGTCCGCCGGCGCTCATCATCGTGGGCGACGTGGTGGCGCTGCAGCCGCAACTCATGCAGGGCATGCTGGCGACGATGGTGTGACGGGCGCCGGCCGCCGGTAGGGCGGCGGGCAGCGCTGGTTCTGAGGCATCATGGGCGCCTCATCTGGCAAAAGCCCATGCAACAAGACATCCTCATCAACTGGTCGCCGCAGGAAACGCGCGTGGCCGTGGTCGAAAACGGCGCCGTGCAGGAACTGCACGTGGAGCGCACGCTGGAGCGGGGCCTGGTCGGCAACGTGTACCTGGGCAAGGTCTCGCGCGTGCTGCCGGGCATGCAATCGGCCTTCATCGACATCGGGCTGGAGCGTGCGGCCTTTCTGCACGTGGCGGACGTGTGGCACCGCCAGGAAGGCGGCGAGGCGCCGATGTTCGCGCGCAAGAACGAACCGCCCGTGCCCATCGAGAAGCAGGTCTTCGAGGGCCAGGCGCTCATGGTGCAGGTCATCAAGGACCCCATCGGCAGCAAGGGCGCACGCCTGTCCACGCAGATCAGCATCGCCGGGCGGTTGCTGGTCTTCCTGCCGCAGGACGACCACGTGGGCGTGTCGCAGAAGATTCCCCAGGCCGAGCGCGACGCCTTGCGCACGCGGTTGCAGAAGCTGGTGGATGACCAGGCATCGGGCAGCAGCGGCGGCTTCATTTTGCGCACCAATGGTGAGGACGCCAGCGACGAAGAGCTGGCCGAAGACATCGCCTACCTGCGCAAGACCTGGGCAGGCATCCGGCAGGCAGCGCTGACGCATCCGCCCACCTCACTGCTGTACCAGGACCTGAGCCTGCTGCAGCGTGTGCTGCGCGACCTGGCGGGCGAGCAAACGCAGAGCATACGCATCGATTCGCGCGAGCAGTTCGTGGCGCTGAAGGCGTTCGGCAACGAATTCATGCCTGCGGCCGCAGCCAAGCTGCAGCTGTACAAGGGCGAGCGCCCCATCTTCGATCTGTATTCCATCGACGAGGAGATCGCCCTGGCGCTGGGCCGGCGCGTGCAGCTCAAGTCGGGCGGCTACCTCATCGTGGACCAGACCGAGGCGCTGACCACCATCGACGTGAACACCGGCGGCTACGTGGGCGCGCGCAACTTCGACGACACCATCTTCAAGACCAACCTGGAGGCCGCGGGCGCCATCGCGCGGCAGTTGCGCCTGCGCAACCTGGGCGGCATCGTCATTGCCGACTTCATCGACATGCTGCGCGAGGACCACCAGGCCGCAGTGTTGGCGGAGTTCCGCAAGCAGCTCGCGCGCGACCGGGTCAAGACCATGGTGGGCGGTTTTTCGCAACTGGGCCTGGTGGAGATGACGCGCAAGCGCACGCGCGAATCGCTGGCGCACATGCTGTGCGAGCCGTGCCCCACGTGCCAGGGCGCGGGCCAGGTGAAGACCGCGCGCAGTGTGTGTTACGACATCCTGCGCGAGGTGCTGCGCGAGGCGCGCCAGTTCAATCCACGCGAGTTCCGCGTGGTGGCGTCCCCGCGCGTGGTGGAGCTGTTCCTGGACGAGGAGAGCCAGCACCTGGCGGGCCTGTCGGACTTCATTGGCAAGCCGATCTCCCTGCAGGCAGAAAGCGCCATGGGCCAGGCGCAGTACGACATCGTGCTGTTGTGAGTTGAGGTCGAATTGGCCTCTGGCGCTTGTGGGACGGGCGCTGGCAGCTATCAAAAACATACCAACGTCGTGAGCCAAGGTGCGCCGCGTCTGTCGCCCGTGCCGGTCGACGGCGGAAAGGTCGAGGTGAATACGATCCCCTCTCGTGCTCCCCAGGTGTTCCGGCGGTGGCGGGCGGGCAATGGTGGCATCCGCCGTACTGCCCCACGGCTTGCTCGGGGCTGCGCGGCGCAGTGGCGCGACTTTCCGCGGCACCTGTGTGCCACATGGGGTGTCACAGATGCAGGCCCGCGCCATGCGCTACGTCGCTCGCCGTCGATTGCGTGCGCCAGGAGGCAACGCTCCTGGGTGCTATTGAATGATGAGCTGCTAGCGCTTGCTGGATAAGCGCGGGGGCCTGTTTTGGCTTAAAGCGTGCGCAGGCGTTCGATGGCCGCACGCAGCGTTTCGTCCTTCTTGGCGAAGCAAAAACGCACCACGCGCTGGTCGAAGCCGTCGCCATAGAAGGCCGACAGGGGAATGGCGGCCACGCCGATCTCGCGCGTGAGCCACTGGCAGAAGTCCGCTTCGTTCAGGTCGCTCACGGCCGAGATGTCCACGCACTGGAAGTAGCTGCCGGTGCTGGGCAGCAGCTTGAGTCGCGAGCCCTCCAGACCCTGGCGGAACAGGTCGCGCTTGGCCTGGTAGAAGGCCGGCAGCTGCAGGTAAGGCGCGGGGTTCTGCAGATAGTCCGCGAGGCCGTACTGCATGGGTGTGTTCACGGTGAACACATTGAACTGGTGCACCTTGCGGAACTCCGCCGTCATGGCGGCGGGGGCAGCCACGGTGCCCACCTTCCAACCCGTGACGTGGAAGGTCTTGCCGAAGCTGGAGACGATGAAGGCGCGTTCCGCGAGGCCCGCGAAGCGCGCGGCGCTCTGGTGCTCGGCGCCGTCGAAGACCATGTGCTCGTACACCTCGTCGCTGATCAGGAGCACGTCCGTGGGGGCCAGCAGTTCCTCCAGCGTGCGCATGTCGTCGGCCGTCCACACGGTGGCGCTGGGGTTGTGCGGCGTGTTGATGATCAACAGACGCGTGCGCGGCGTGATGGCCGCCGCGATCTTGGCAAAGTCAGGGCGGAAGCTGCCCGGCGTGAGCGGCACCCGGACCACGACGCCGCCGGCCAGCGCGATGTTGGGCACGTAGCTGTCGTAGCAGGGCTCCAGCACGATCACCTCGTCGCCTGGCTGCACGCAGGCGAGGATGGCGGTGAGAATGGCTTGGGTCGCCCCGGCCGTGATGGTGATTTCGGCGTTGGGGCAATACGGGCGAGCGTGAAGCGCTTCAATTTTTGAAGCAACGGCCTGTCGCAGCGCGGGCACGCCGGCCATGGGAGGGTACTGGTTGTGGCCGGCCTGCATGGCGCGCGTGACGGCGTCGATCAGTTGCGGGTCGCAGTGGAAGTCAGGAAAGCCCTGGCCGAGGTTCACGGCTTGGTGTTCGGCCGCCAGCGCGGACATCACGGTGAAGATGGTGGTGCCCACGTTGGGCAGGCGGCTGGGAAAGTGGGGCGTGGTCATTGGGTGTCACTCATTCAAAACTGGCGCAACGCGTGGCGTTCCGACGGCCGCATGCCTTGCGAACACGGGTCTTGGGGCGGGCTTGCCCAGGCCGCTGTCGTCGTCCCCATGCGGGAAGCCTCAAAGCGGCTCAGGGCGCATCACAACTCATAGTCGTTGACGTGCCCGGTCATGGCGCGGGCAATCAGGTCGCGGCTCAGGCGGTCGCTCAGCAGCTCGGCGAACTTGTAGACGAAGTTGCGCAGGTAGGCGCCGCGCTTGAAAGCCACGCGCGCCACGCTCTGACCGAACAGATGGCCGACGGGGCGCACGACGAGGTCGCCCAGCGGGTCGTCGCGCATGGCCATCTCCGCCACGATGCCGATGCCCAGCCCCAGGCGCACGTAGGTCTTGATCACGTCGGAGTCGATGGCCTCCAGCACGATGCGCGGCTGCAGCTTGCGGGTGGCGAAGGCCTGGTCGATCTTGCCGCGCCCGGTGAATGAGGGGTGGTAGGTGATGAGCGACTCGTGCGCGATGTCCTCCAGTCCCACGCGCTCCTTTTGCGCCAGCGGATGGCTGGGGGGCAGCACCAGGACGTGCTGCCACTCGTAGCAGGGCAGGGTGACGAGGTCGGGATACTCCGCCAGCGACTCTGTGGCCATGCCGATCTCGGCCACTTCGTCGATCACCATGCGCGCCACCTCGTGAGGCGTGGCCTGGTGCAGGCTGATGTTGACCTTGGGATACGCCTCGCGCAGCTTGGCCACCGGTACGGGCAGCACATAACGCGCCTGGGTGTGGGTGGTGGCAATGGCGAGGGTGCCGCTGTCCTGGGCGCTGTACTGCTCGCCGATGCGTTTGAGGTTGCCCACCTCGCGCATGATGAGTTCGATGCTCTTGAGGACGTGCTGACCGGGCTCGGTCACGCGCTTGAGCCGCTTGCCGTGGCGCGCGAAGATGTCCACGCCCAACTCGTCCTCCAGCTCGATGATCGCCTTGGATACCCCCGGCTGCGAGGTGTGCAGTGCCTTGGCGGCTTCGGTGAGGTTGAGGTTGCGGCGCGCCGCCTCTTGAACGAAGCGAAACTGGTGCAGATTCATATTGAAATGCGGCTAAGAAGTCGCATCATTATGCTGCATCAATCTAACGGCGGGCGCGAAAGGCGCAGATATCGTTAAGGCACCAATGCTTCGGCGGCAATGCGCGCCATCAGGGCCGTCATGCGTTCGTCCTCGCCGATGGGAGGGCTGAGGTGCAGGCGCATCTGTGGAAACGCCTGGGACAACTCATCGACCATGCGGGGGAGATCTTCGCGCGCATGCCGCCCGGTGCCGAGGAACATGGGCACGATGCCCACCTGGGTGATGCCCTGCGCCGCCATCGCGGCAACCGTTGAAGGCAGGTCGGGCGCGCACAGCTCCAGGTAGGCGCAGCGCACTTCCAGCACGGGCTGCTCGGCGCGCATGCGCGCGAGCACCGCCTCCATGGGTAGGCGCCACAGGGGGTCGCGAGAGCCGTGTGCGAACAGCACGATGCCGTTGGGACTAGGGTTCGTCATGTGTCTACTGCGGTGGGTCTAGCGCCTCAATACCAGCCATCCAAACGCTGCCAGAGAAAGCACGGAATAGATCAGGCCCGGCGCGGCCGCGGTCAGCCAGGGCGACCAGTTCTGCAGATTGCCCGCGAAGCCGAACACATTGTTCAGCAGGAAGAAGCTGATGCCGGCCATCACCCCGCCGAACACATAGCCCGCAATGCCCCCCGAGCGGAAATGCAGGTAGGCGAAGGGCAGGGAGAGCACCACCATCACCAGGCAGCTCAAGGGATAGAAGACCTTGCGCCAGAACTCGATCTCGTAGCGCTGTGCCGACTGGCCGTTGGCCTCCAGGTGGCGTACGAAGCGGAACAGTTCGATCGTCGCCATCTTGTCCGGCTTGAGCAGCGACGCGGCCACCATGTCGGGGCTGATGCGCGTGGGCCAACGCAAGGTGGGCTCTTGCAGGCGCGACACGCGCATGCCGCCATCGGCCTCGGCCTCAAAAAGGGTGCGCTGGACCTGCTGCAGATTCCACGCATCGCGGGCGTCGTCGAAGGTGGCCTGTTCCGCCTGGATGGTGGCGGCGACGCGTCCGCGCGCATCGAAATCGAACACCCGCACGCCGCGCATGGCGCCATTGGGGTCCACGGCGCGCACATTCACAGCGATCGAATGGTCGCCCTGGCGCTCCTTCAGCCATGCGCCCGTGGCGCCAGTGCTGATCTGGCCCAGCCGGCGGGCTTTCACGAGGGAGGCCGCTTTTTCGCTCGCCGGGGCAATGTAGTCCCCGACGATGACTGTGACCATGACGAACGCGCAGCCGAGCATCAGCAGCGTGCTCAGCGCCCGCCAGGGACCCAGCCCACTGGTGCGCATGATGGTGAACTCCGAACTCTGCGCCAGCCGTGCCATCACGAAGATGGTGCCGATCAGCACGGTGATGGGCAGCAGTTCGTAGAGGTGCTGCGGCAGGCTCAGCGCCACGAACAGCAGCGCGTGCGAGAGCTGGTAGCCATTGGCGCCCGCGCGGCCCACCCAGCGTAGCTCGTCCACCATGTCGAAGAAGAAGAACAGCGCGAGGAAGGCGAGGGTGACGAAGGCCACACCCACGACGACTTCGCGGTAGATGAAGCGGCGGATGGTTTTCATGCCGTCCTCCGGCCCAGGAGGCTGCGCAGCGACCAGTGGTTGTGGCGCGCGGCCAGCAGCAGCAGGCCCAGGGCCAGGGTACCGCCGTGCAGCATCAGCATGAACGGTAGCAAGCCCAGCCTGCCCACGCCGATCCATGTCTGTCCAACGGTCATGAGGTTGTAGTACACGACAAAGGCGAACAGTGCGAACACCAGGCCGGTGCTGCGCCCCGCCCGCGGGTTGACGACGGCCACCGCCAGGCCCAGGACGACGAAGTTCAACGCGGCCAGCGCCATGCCGATGCGCCAGCCCAGTTCCGCCTGGTGGCGCGGCTGCGGGTCGCTAACCAGCTCCCAGGTGTCGCGGGTCTTGATGGAGGCCGCCTCGGGGTCGTTCTGCGATCCGCCACCCACAAGCGTGCCGTACTCGGCAAATTCACTGACGCGCAGGCCCGGCTTGTCCCGCAGCGTCTCCAGCCGCTGCCCGTTGCTCAACAGCGCCATGCGTTCGCCGTTGCGGATCTCCAGGCGAGCGCTTTGCGCGGAGGTGACGGTTTCGCGGTTGGGTTCGTTGGTGGCAATGAAAACGTTGCTGGCCGAGTTGGCATCCGGTGCGTCCTTGTCAATGAAGAACACGCGTGAGCCATTGGAGGATTCCTGGAATTCCCCGGGCGCGATACGGTCCACGTCGCTGCGCTGCTCGTATTGCGTCTTGAGCTCCTGGATCTGCCGGTTGGCCCAGGGCCAGACCACGAGCGACAGCGCGGCGATGGTCAGCATGACGGGCCAAGAAAACCGGAACAGCGGTGCCAGCAGGCTCATCAGTCCGCGCCCTGCCGAAAACCAGATGACCATCTCGCTGTCGCGGTACATGCGCGACAGCGCCCCCACCACCGTGACGAACAGGCTCAGGCTGAGGATGGTGGGCAGTTGTCCCAGCACCGTGAAACCCATGACCAGCATCACGTCGGAAGGGTTCACGCTGCCCCGGGATGCCTGGCCCAGCGTACGGATCAGCATCATGGTCATCACGACGGTGACCAGAACCACCAGGGTCGCGCCGAAGGTGCGGGCCAGCTCCTTGCGAATGGATGAATCGAATAACATTGGCTCGAAGGAAAACGCTGATTATGAACTTCGAACTGAAGACGCTTTCGCTGGCTGCCTCTGCTGCGCACAAATGCGACCTGCTGGTGGTGTTGGTGCCTGAAGGCTTCCTGCCGGGTAGCGACGTGCTGTCGACCATGGTTGCGCATGCGCTCAAGCAAGGCGATCTGGAGGTGAAGCCGGGCAAGCTCCTGCAGTGCTACGCCCCCGCCGGTGTTGCGGCGCGCCGGGTTGTGCTGCTGGGGTGCGGTGCGGCCGATGCACATGCGGTGCGCCAGGCCATGCAAGCCTTATCCCCCTCGTTCAAGTTGCCGTCGGTCAAGCGCGTGGCGCTGGTGTTTGGAACCTCGGCCCAGCGGGGCGTCATCGGCGCTGCGGTGCGTGCGGTGGCCGATGGGAGCTATGTCTATACGGCCACCAAAACCAAGGCTGAGCCGCGTGCCTTGCTGCGTGTCACCCTGGGCGTGCCCGATGCGGGTGCAGCGCAGCCGGAATTCGCCACGGCCACGGCCGTGGCGGCCGGTGTAGAGTTTGCGCGCGAGTGGGCTAATCGCCCTGCCAACCATGCGACCCCTACGCTGGTGGCCAATGCCGCCAAGACGCTTGCGAAATACCCCAGCGTCCAGTGCCAGGTGCTGGGCCCTGCCGAGGTGGCCAAGCTGGGCATGGGGGCGTTTCTGGCGGTGGCTCAAGGATCCGATCAGCCGCTTCGCCTGGTGGAATTGCGCTACAACGGCGCGGCCCGCACGCAGGCTCCCGTGGTGCTGGTGGGCAAGGGTATTACGTTCGACACCGGGGGAATCTCGCTGAAGCCCGCGGCGGAGATGGACGAGATGAAGTTCGATATGGGCGGGGCGGCGAGCGTCCTGGGCGTGTTCCGGGCGCTGGCGGAACTCCGGCCGGCGATCAACGTGGTGGGGCTCATTCCCGCGTGCGAAAACATGCCCGATGGTAAAGCGGTCAAGCCGGGCGATGTCGTGACGAGCATGAGCGGCCAGACCATCGAAATCCTCAACACAGACGCAGAAGGGCGTTTGGTCCTGTGCGACGCGCTGACCTACGCGGCACGCTTCAAGCCAGCCGCCGTGGTGGACATTGCCACATTGACAGGCGCTTGTGTGGTGGCGCTTGGTGGCCTGCGCAGCGGACTGTTTGCCTCCGATGACCTGTTGGCGGCACAGCTCCTATCGGCAGGCGATGCCGCGCTCGACCCCTGCTGGCGTATGCCCTTGGATGACGAGTACGCAGAAGGGCTCAAGAGCAATTTTGCCGACATGGCCAATGTGGCAGGCCGGGCCGGTGGTTCGATCACCGCCGCGAAGTTCCTGCAGCGCTTCGTCGGGGACACGCCGTGGGCACACCTGGACATTGCAGGGACGGCTTGGAAGGGCGGCGCCGCCAAGGGCGCCACCGGCCGCCCTGTGGGACTGCTGGTGCACTATCTGCTGGAGCGGGCGACAGTGAGTACCGTGAAACCCAAGCAAAAGACGCGCAGCCGCAAGTCGGTGGCTTGAGGGCCATGTCGTTGAAGGTGCCGGCATGACACAGGTGGCATTCCACTTCAATGCACCCGACAAACTGGCGTATGTCTGTCGCCTGGTGCGAAAAGCCACCCGGCAGGATGCGCGGGTGACGGTCACGGGTGATGCAGACACCTTGCTGCGGCTCGATCGCCAGCTCTGGGCGTTGGCCCCTTCGGATTTCGTCGGCCATTGCCTGGGAGACGCCGGCGAGGAAATTCTGCGTGCCTCTCCCACCGTGTTGGTGCAAGACCCTCGTACCAGTCCGAATCGGGACGTGTTGGTCAACCTGGGAAATGTCTTGCCCGAGGGATTTGCGCAGTACGCTCGGGTCGTGGAGGTGGTTAGCCAGACGGATGAGGATGATCGGAAGCGCGCGCGGGAGCGCTGGCGCGGCTATGCCGCGCTGGGGTATGACATCGTTCGCCACGATCTGGTACTTAAGGAAAGCGCGGGATGACAACACCCACCAAGAAACTTCCCAGATTCGTGCCCACGCTCACCGACGTGGTGCAGATGCCTGAAGCCGAAGGGAGCTCGGCGCGTCCGTCGCCTCCGGTGACACGACCTGCGACCACCGCTGCGTCGCTCTCTGTGCCTTTGCCAGCGGCTCCGCATTCACCACCGCCCCTCGCAGCTCCCGCGCCGGTTGCGCCGCTGCCTGCAGGGCTGCCCTACGGGTTTGAGGAGTACGTGGTGCATCGCGTGATGCAGCGCGTGGACGTCGTGCTGGACCAACGTTTGCGCGAGGCGATCGCAGTGGTGGTACAGGAGCAGACACGGTCCATGGTGCCTCGTCTGCGAGAGGAAGTGGAATCGGTAGTGCGGCAGGCCGTCTACGAAGCCGTGGCCGAGGAACTGGCAGGCGAGCGCAGCGGCCATTGATGCTGCGTCAGGGTATTTCCTCCTGGGACCCGAAGGTGTATATCCCCGAGTTGCTCAAGTCCAACTACAAGGGCGTGACCGCGAACATTGCGTTTGAACCCAATGGCGAAATGAAGAATCCGGCCATTACGCTGTACACCTACAAGGAAGGCAAGAAGACGCCGTTGAACTGATCGACCTGTTCCGCCTTGCCTTGAGTGCGGATCTCGTAAAAAAGGGCTCCTTGGGGCTAGCCGTTCTCGGAAAGAGTTGCTAAGGTAGCCCTGATTGGCCCACAATGCGCCCCAGTCAACGACTGGGGCGCTTCTTTGTCTGAGGTGAAATCGCTTCCAGGAGCGGTTTCGTCCGGCGAATGGCCTTGGCGGTTCCCTCCGACCGCCGCCGGCATCCAGGTCAACCACTGCCGGAACCCTAAGTGCGCCAACTTTGGCGTACCGCCCCACAACGAGTCCAAGCGTGGGGCCGCCGCCCGAAAGCCGGGTGGATACGCACCCGGAGACTACCGCGTTGTCGCCAGCGGTAAGGGTCAACCAAATCTGTTTTGCCACCTTTGCAGGGAAAGCTTTCCCATGCAGAGCAATCTGGCCATCGCGGAAGAGTTATTGCGAATCGGCAGATACCTGGAGCCCCAGCTTCCAACGTGTCCCAACGAGGACTGCGAGCTATTCCGCAAAGCCGAACCTGAACATAGTGGGCGGCACACAAGATTCGGAACTAACGCACACGGCACGCCGCGATTCAAGTGCGGAGCCTGTCGAAAGATATTCGTCTTTGGCGGTCGCTCGACAAAGCGCCAACAGAAAACCCATCCGAACATTGGCATATTCGAGCATCTGATGAATTCGATGCCCTTGCGGCGAATCATCAAGGTGCTGGGAATTTCGCCTGCTATTCTCTACGACCGAATCGACTTTATCCACGAGCAATGCCAGATTTTTGCTGGCGAGCGAGAGCGCGGGCTTCTTGACCGGGAGGACCTCGGCAAGAGGTATATCTCGACCGACCGACAAAAGCTCATTGTCAACTGGTCGGACCGGAAGAGCAGAAAGAACACTGTCCTCCTTTCCATCGCGAGCGCCGACCAAATAACAGGCTACCTGTACGCGGCGAACGTCAACTTCGATGGCGAGATGGATAGTGAGAAGGTCAAGGAGGAGATGACCAAATTCGGCGACCAGCGATTGGCAAAACCCTTTCGACGGTTTGCTCGGGTTTGGTTACCCCAAGACTGGGATGACGCTGCGGTACGGGCTGCCGCGAGCCGTAAGGGCACCCGACGGGCCAGCGAGGAGCCAACTGAGCTGCCTGGGGAGCTGCTCGCGGCTGTCAAGGACACCTATGACGCGGCTCAGGAGCGCGAGGACATCGAGAGCGGCGACGACCCCTCGACGGCGACCAGGGCGCCGGCCAAGGGCATGCTCTTGCACGAGCAGACCGTCATGGCGGCACATATTCAGTTCGTGACGAGATTGCTGCAGAAGGCAGAGAAACTAAGATTCTTCGTTGACCAAGAATCTGGTATTCGGGCTGCAATCTTGGTGAGCGTTCCGGAGCGCGTTCTAAATAGGACCGCAGACGCATTCTACGTAAAGGTCCTCAAGGAATTCACGGTTGACCAGAAGAAGGGGATTGTTGGCGCTGCCAAGCGGCGACTCCGGAAGGTAATGAGTGACGCCGGAGTTGACGAGGAAGAGGCCAGCTTAATCCTGGCCCTGGAAGAGTTAAGCAGCCCAACACTTATTGGCAAGTGGGGCGACCCTTGGTTTCGACATCCAATCGCGGACATGCGAGAGCCACAAAAGGGAGTTTCGTGGCTCACTGATATTGACGAACCCGAGACTGACCCGGAAAAGCGGAGTGACCAGCTTCGTCATTTTGCCCGGCTGCACCTGAAGGCGTCATTGACGGCTGTTGATAGATTCTTCATGCAAGTTCGACGGGCGCTCACGGTAGCCGAACGAGGGGTTATCAGCGCGAGCGCCGACAGAAGACTTTGGTTTGGTAAGAATGCCTATAACCCAGCGGTTCTGGTGAAACTGGTAGA
>NZ_MTBE01000016.1:0-82665 GCF_002916785.1 Diaphorobacter sp. LR2014-1
GTAAGCGTCCGGCAAACCCAGGCCTACCGAGGCCGGTGATCAGGCGTCGGCGGGTTTCCAGCGGTGTGGCAGGAGCTCGACGATGCGGCTGGCCTTGTGCGTGGGCAGTCGCGTGAGCACGTCCTTGAGGTAGGCATACGGGTCGTGCCCGTTCATACGGGCCGACTGGATCAGGCTCATGACGGCGGCCGCTCGCTGGCCCGCACGCAGGCTGCCGGCAAACAGCCAGTTGTTACGACCGATGGCAATGGGCCGGATCTGGTTCTCGATCCAGTTGTTGTCGACCGGCAGTTGTCCGTCATCCACGAATCGGGTCAGCGCATCCCAGCGCCGCAGGCTGTAGTCCAGCGCCTTGGCGGTTGCTGATCCGTCGGGCACCTGGCGCCGTTGCAGCGTCATCCACTCGTTAAGAGCGTCCAGGATCGGCCGGGTCTGCTGCTGCCGAACGGCTTGCCGTTGCTCGGTGTCCAGCTCTTTGACGTCCCGCTCGATCTCATAGACCCGGGCGAACTGCTGCAGGGCGAACTCGGCGATCTGGCTCTGGTTGGCCGCGTGCAGGTCGAAGAACTTGCGCCGGGCATGGGCCAGACAGCCCACCTCGGTCACGCCGCTGGCGATCAAGGCCTTGTAGCCGCTGAAGTCGTCGCAGGTCAGGCAGCCCTTCCAGGCCTTGTCGGTGCCGTGGCCCAGGAAGCGCCGGGCGTGTTCGCCCGAGCGGGATTCGCAGAAGTCGTAGACCACAGCCTTGATGCTCTCGAAGGCCCCCGGCGCATAGGCCCAGAGGTAGGCGCGGTGCGTCTTGCCATCGCCGGGCTTGAGCATGGCCACCGGCGTCTCATCGGCGTGTAGCACCCGGTGGCTGAGGATCTCGGTCTTCAGGGCATCGACCAGCGGCTGCAGCCGCACCCCGCAGGTGCCCACCCACTGCGCCAGGGTCGAGCGAGGGATGGCCAGGCCAGCGCGGCCGAAGATCGCCTCCTGCCGGTACAGCGGCAGGTGATCGGCGTACTTGCCCACCAGCACCTGGGCCAGCAGGCCGGTGGTGGGGATACCTTTGTCGATGACGTGCGCCTCGACCGGCGCTTGTTGAATGGTCTCGCACCGGGCGCAGGCCCACTTGCCGCGGATGTGGCGCTCGACACTGAAGACGCCGGGCACATAGTCCAGCTTCTCGGCCACGTCCTCGCCCACGCGTTTCATCTGGCAGCCACACGCGCACGTGGTGGACGTGGGTTCGTGGCGGATCTCGCGGCGTGGCAGGTGCGCCGGCAAGGGCATCCGCTTGGCCTGTCTCTTCTCGGGGGTGGCCGGTGCTTGCGTCTGCGCCAGCGCGTCGATCTCGCTGGCCACGGCCGCCAGGTCCGCTTCGATCTCGTCGTCGAGCAGGCTCTTCTGCTCAGGGCTGAAGCGCTCTGATTGGGCGGCGAACTTCATGCGCTTCAAGAGCGCGTTCTCGTGCGTGAGCTTGTCGATGAGGGTCTGCTTGAAGGCAAGCTCCTGGTCCTTGGCAGCAGCGGCTTGCAGCATGGACAGCAGCGCCGAGCGCAATTGCTCGGGACTCAGACTATCCAGGGATTGCGGCTCTACGACCATGGGCATGACTGTGCCAGCGCCGGTAACGCCACGCCATTGGCACATGCACCGATTGGCAGGCCGCATGTCAGCGATCAGATTCAGAGCACGGTGATGAGGCCACCATCGCCCAGGCGCTGCCAAGGCAACCCGAGCACCAGAGCGTCGAACTGCGAGCGGCTGAGCGTGGTGGTCAACGCACCGTCACGCGGCCAGACGAACTTGCCGCTGTTCAGGCGCCGCGCCGCCAGCCACACCCCAATGCCGTCGTGCACCAACACCTTCATGCGGCTGGCTCTCCGGTTGGCAAACAGGTAGGCGTGATGCGGACGCGCAGCACCGAAGACGGCCACCACACGGGCCAGCGCGGTGTCTGTGCCGGCACGCATGTCCAGCGGCTCGGTAGCCAGCCACAGGGCGTCGATGCGGATCACTTGAGCAGGTCCCGCATCCAGGCCGCGCAGTGCTCGGCCGCGCAGACCGGCCAGGTCAGCGAGATGCTGGTAGCGCCACGGCGCAACTCGATGCGGATGTCTGGGGCCGGCGCACAGCTGGGCGCAGGCAGCGTCACCGGCACGAAGGTGGGAACTTGCATATCTGTGCTGGGGGCATGGGCCAGTCGGCGCCATTTGTGCACGACGTTGGCGTTGATGCCGTGCGAGAGCGCCACGCTGGCCACCGATGCACCGGGCTGGGCGCACTCGGCCAGGATCTGCTGCTTGAGCTCGGCGCTGTGGCGCCGACGGGTCTTGTTCTGGGCTTCGGTCATGGTGTCCACCTATCTGGTTTGGTGGACACCATCGTTGCCGCTTACGCCGCCGCCCTCAAGGGTGGGATGACCGTGCGCTTACGAACAGATAGCCGTGCTGCCGGTTCAACTCCGCCAGGGCTCCCAGCACCCATGTGGCAAGCGAGTCGCTGTTGACCGCGATGGCGATGGGGCGCGCCACGGCGCCCTGGCCACTCTCTGGAAGAAAGTCCGCCAGCGCCTCGGCCTCAAGCATCTGCATCGGCCGCACGCGGCGCAGCAACAGTTCTCCCGCCGGCGTAGGCCGACACGGCGGCTGACGCACGACCAGTACCTGACCCAGCCGATCCTCCAGCGCCCTGATGCGCTGGGACACGGCCGACGAGGTGATGCACAGACGGCGGCCCGCCGCCTCGAAGCTGCCTTCTTCCAAAACCACGGCGAAAGCCGCCAACTGGGGATGAATCAAATCCATGAATCCCTCCGTGATTAGAAATTCTTAGCAACAAGAAGAATTTCTAGTTTTACTTATCAATGAAATCGCAGCACCATAGCCCACTTTCCTGTATTCGTGGGCATTGAATGTTTCTTTCCGCAGCCGTTGCCGGATTCGTGACCGGGGCTGGCCTCATCATCGCGATCGGCGCGCAAAACGCGTTCGTTTTGCGGCAAGGTCTGCAGCGCAGCCATGTGGCCCTGGTGGTCGCCGTCTGTGCACTCAGCGACATTGCCCTGATCCTGCTTGGCGTCGCTGGCGTCGGCGCCCTGGTGCTGCAATGGCCGCAACGGCTGCAAGCCTTGCGCTATGGCGGTGCCGCCTTCCTGGGCTGGTACGGTTTTCTGGCGGCGCGGCGCGCATGGCAGGGTGCGGAGATCCTGGAGCCCGACCAGGGCCCTGTGAAAAGCGGGCACCGCGTGCTGCTGGCCTGCCTGGCGTTCACCTTCCTCAATCCCCATGTGTATCTGGACACGATGGTGCTGGTGGGCAGCCTGTCCACGCGCTACCCAGGCATGCTCCAGTGGGCGTTCGGGCTCGGCGCCTGCGCCGCCAGCGTGGTCTGGTTTTCTTCGCTGGGTTTCGGTGCTCGTCTGCTGCAGCCTATTTTCCGCAATCCCCAAGCTTGGCGCGTGCTCGACGGCAGCATTGCACTATTCATGCTGACACTGTGCGCGTTGTTGCTGTGGCATCCGCTGCACTGACTTTGTTGAAACCTGACCCACCATGTACATCCCATCCCTTTTCGCCGAATCGCGCGCCGAAGAACTCCACCGCATCATCTGCGCGCACCCGCTGGGCATGCTGGTCACGCAGCGGGCAGCGGGCCTGGATGCGGACCATCTGCCTTTCCTGCTGGACGCTGACCGAGGGCCGCAGGGCACCTTGCTCGCGCATGTCGCACGCGCCAACCCGGTCTGGCAAGAGGTGCGGGACGGCGACCCGGTGCTGGTGGTCTTCCGCGGAGCCCAGGGCTATATCTCGCCCAACTGGTACCCCAGCAAGCCCGAGACGCACCGCCATGTCCCAACCTGGAACTACGAGGTAGTGCATGCACACGGCCACATCCGCGTGCGCGATGACGAAAAATTCCTGCGCGGTGTCGTGGGCCGGTTGACGCGCACGCATGAGGCGGATCAGCCCCGGCCCTGGCGCATGAGCGATGCCCCAGCGGACTATCTGTCCGACATGCTGGCGCAGATCGTCGGCATCGAGGTGGAGCTGACCCGGATCGAGGGCAAGCGCAAGCTCAGCCAGAACCGGGATGAACGTGATTTCGAAGGCGCGACCCAGGCGTTGGAAAGCCGTGGTCAGCACGACTTGGCACAGGCCATGCTGCAAGCCAAGGAGCGAGCTGTTAAATGATGGGTGCAGCAGATTCATCCATGCTTATCGTCACACCGCGGATAGAGCCCGCCATTGCCAAGTTGGCGCCAGGATTCCGGGCCTTGAGCCTCAGCGTCGAAGCCTCCGATATCGTCAGGCCGAAAGTCGGCACGGAGGCGTTGCTGCGCGCCTACCAATCAGTCGCAACGGCGGATTGTCCCTGGGCCGAAGCACATCTTGCAGCCTGGGCGGAGGTGTTCAGGAAGTTTGGTGCCAAGCCTCAGCGCACCCCTTGTTCGGCCGAGGCGTTGCGCAAGCGGGTACTGCGTGATGGATCCCTTCAGAGCATCAACCCGGTTGTCGATCTCTACAACGCCATCAGCATCCAGTACGCAATTCCCGTCGGTGGGGAGAATCTGGCTGCTTATACGGGCAATCCCCGGCTCACGATTGCCGATGGAGCCGAGTTATTTGACACCATGAAGGATGGTCATCCCGCCCACGAATCTCCTGACCCTGGTGAGGTCGTATGGCAGGATGGTCTAGGGGTGACCTGCCGCCGCTGGAACTGGCGACAAGGTGTTAGAACCCGGCTGAGCGCGGATGCCCGCCAAATGTGGTTCATTCTGGAAAGCCTGCCGGCCATGCCGCTGGAAGCCTTGCATGAAGCCGGCGAGCGTCTGGCCGAAGGCCTCCATAACATGATGCCCGGCGCGGCTATCGATATCCGAATGATCGGCATCGGCATGGATTAGCCTGCTTCCTATCGGAGAGCACACAGCACGACTTCTTAAATGGGGACGACCCCTGCCTGCATACAAACCGCAGGTCATTACCCTTCCGGGACGGCCCGGCTCTTTGATACAGGAGGGCCGTATGGCTTGGATTTTTTTGGTTGTTGCGGGATTGCTTGAGGTCGTCTGGGCCTACACCATGAAGCTTTCGGAGGGATTCACCCGGCTAGGGTATTCCTCCGTCACCATCGTGGCCATGATCGCCAGTTTCGGACTGCTGTCGATCTCAATGAAATCTCTTCCCCTTGGCACAGCCTATACGATTTGGACTGGCATAGGGGCAGTTGGCGCCTTCATTATCGGCATACTCGTTCTGGGCGAGGCCGCCAGCCCGATGCGCATTCTTGCTGCGGCCATGATCGTCGGCGGACTCGTACTGATGAAGCTCTCGTCCTGAGGCCATTTCGCTTCCCGAAACGGCATTCAAGCCGACAGCAACACAAGATGAATCATCCACCGCACGGAGTTTGACATGCGCATGTACCAGGTCGATGCCTTCACCGACCGGCTTTTCACGGGGAATCCTGCGGCCGTTCTCGTGCTTGACGACTGGCTGCCCGATGAACTGATGCTGGCGATTACCCAGGAGAACAACCTGGCTGAGACAGCCTTTGTCAAATCCCGCCCTGATGGGACATGGGATTTGCGCTGGTTTGCCCCCGCACATGAGGTCGATTTCTGCGGACACGCGACCCTTGCGACAGCGCACATCCTGTTCACCACAGCAAAGGCGGATACCCCCCTTGTCTTCCACACTCGGGTCGGAGAACTGCGTGTATCGAGGGAGGCGCCTGGCGCCCGAGGTCATCGACACGCTGCCGCCAGAGATCGCAGGGGTTTTCGCTGAGCCGCCTGTCTGCACTTTCCGCAACTTCGAGAACATATTTGCCGATCTCGGAAGCGCCGATGCAGTGCGCAGTTTCGTTCCCGATCTCGTGGCGATTGCTCGCCTTGGCCCTGTCGGCCTGGTGGTGACAGGGCAGGAAGACCAGGGTGCGTGCGCGGGAGCCAAGGCGCACTTTGTGTCACGCTACTTCGCCCCAGGTGCAGGTATTCCCGAAGACCCGGTGACAGGATCTATCCATGCAACGCTTGTGCCCTATTGGGCTGCACGATTAGGCCACAACAAGCTAGTGGCCTATCAGGCGTCGGCACGCGGCGGCTGGCTCGACTGCGAATTGACCGATGACCGGGTTATTCTGGGCGGAAACGCCGTGACCTTCATGGAGGCAACGATTTCTCTGCCGAGCACGACGGTTGGCACACATAGCGCAAAGGCAGCAGATGCATAAATTCGTCTCCTCAATGGAGACCAGCGCCGTTATTACTGGATGTGGATAAGAACTTGGACTAATTTGACGCCGTCAGTACAAGACTCTCGCTGTATTCGGTGAGGCTGAGACGGTAAAGAGATATCTTGATCTGCTTCTGGTTGTATCAGCGGATGTAGGAATTCACGGCTTCGCGTCAAAACCTCTCTCATTGGCTCCCAATGCCTCTTCCTCTGTACCGGCCTATTTCCCACACACTCCTGCCATCGCGCATCGTTGTGGCGATCTGCTGGCCTAGCCGCTGCTCGACCACCGGCTTCCACGGCACCAGGCTGAACGCTTTGCCGTCGTCAAGCATGGCATAGCGCCCGCTGGCGAGCATGACACTACGCCGGTAGATGCCGGAAACGCGCTGGCCGTCGGCCACGGGGCGATGCTCCAAGCCGGTTTCGGCGGCAATGTCCTTTGCGGCTTGCTCTAGCTCCCGATTGCGTAGCGTGCCCAGCAGGTTCCGGGCGAGGATCACGCGCTGCCCACGCCGCTCTGCCAGCCCCTGTTCGGCCAGGAAGTCCGCGCGGTGCTGCATCGCCTGTTTGGCCTCGCTGCCAAAACCCAAGTCGCCCAGCGCCTTGCCGCCGCCGATCAACTGCTGGTCGAGCCAGGTGGCCCCGATTACGCGGGCCTGGCGCTCGATGGGGAGGTGCGATTTCAGCTCTACCGCCACGCCGCCCAGGCGCTGCGCGTCGTACTGGCGGCCCTGCTCGGGCAGATCCTCCGGCACCTTCCATAGCCCCTCGGCCAAGCGCTCCACGATGCCGGCGCGGCGCAAGGCTTCAAGCCTTCGAACATGGGCTGCGACAACTTCCTGTGGGTCGCGGCCTTCCTTGGCCTGTCCTTGCGCAATGGCGAGGTGATGGTCGGTGCGGTACAGGCCATTGCTTGCCAACGCGGTGATGTTCTTGTCCGCCGCCCGTATATCGGCGGAACCCTTGACCTCGAGCACCGCGCCCATGGGGTACTGCTCCAACTCCGTCTTGGGTGGCAGCGCCACGTAGTGGGCCTTGCCGTCGATGCCATCGATTACCAGATAGCCCCGGTCGTACAACTCGTCGGCTAGCCCCTTGCCTGCAACCCGGCCCACGATGGTTCGGCCTTGCTCACCCGGCTGGAACACAGCCAGGTCACGTGGCTTGCCGCCCATCGCACGCTGCATGGTGCGGATGATGTCGCCGCGTTCGCCCATGGCCCGCAGGGTCGGCTCGGCCTCGGTATGCACGGCCCAGGTACCGGGTTGGGTTTCGGTCGCAAGCCCCATGCGCTGCAAGCGCTGCAGGCGTCCCACCAGCAGCAGACGCTGACTGCGTAGCTTGGGATCGTCGAAGCGTTCGATCTTCACCAGGCCGTCCACCGCTTCGCGCTGCAAGGTGCGATCCAGGGAAGTCCAACGCTCCTGATCCACTTCGCGGGCCAGCGTGCGCTGGATCTCCAGCTCGGTACGCGGCCCCAGCCATTCGGTCGCCAGCTCCATCGCCCGCTCGCGCATCCCGCGGGTGATGTACTCCTGCGAGATGATGAGGTCTTTGCCGGTGTCGTCCTTGCCGCGCAACACCACATGGGTGTGCGGGTTGTCGGTATTCCAGTGATCAACCGCCACCCAGTCCAATCGGGTGCCCAGGTCGGCCTCCATGCGCTGCATCAGGTGGCGGGTGTAAGTGCGCAAATCTTCGAGCTGCTCCGCATCCTCGGGTGAGACGATGAAGCGGAACTGGTGGCGGTCGCCCCGGCCGCGTTCCTCGAAAGCCGCCGTGTCCGCCTCGTCGGTGATAGCACCATAGGCCCGGCCCTGTCCGCCCTGGCGATCCACGCCTTCGCGCTCGATATAGCGCAGGTGCTGCACCGTGGATTTGCCGCTGGCCTGCTGCAAATACACCAGCCGTACCTTGACCGTGGCCCGTCGGGAAAACGCCGTCAGCGACTGGCCCGTGAAGCGGGCCGCCGTGTGGCCGCGCCCCAAGCGTGAGCCGGGCGCCTTGCCTGTGGTTTTGCCACCCATTCCACGCTTGCCGCCTGTGGCACCAGCAGCCTTGCTGGTCTGGCGCAGTACCTGTGCAATGAAAGTGTCGCCGCGCTGCCGGGGCTTGCCGGGCCGCACGCGGAAATGGTCATCACCCTCAGAGGAATTGCGCTTGCTCATGATGCGGCTCCAGACAAGCCCATCGCGCCCGAGCGGATGCGGCACACGGTACTCCCAATGCCGACAAGGCATTGGGGCTGTAGGCGGCACGCAACCGCCCTTGGGCGCGTGCCGCCCCAAGCCCACGTGCAGACTGGCTTGGCGCGCACCGTGGTGCCGCACCCTTCAATCTTGCCTTCCGCATTTGCCTCCCCTGGTCCCCCCGGTTCTCGCTCCCGGCAACTGCGGCCCGGTAGCGCTGCTGCGCGGGCAGCCAGCGCCCAGGCGAACGCGGCGATGGCCGCAGGCCAGCCGTGTTCGAGGCAAGACGCCTGCACATGGGACGGCTGCGCCGGAGGCAGCGCGAAGTGCGACGCGAATGCGCTCGCACTGCACGCGCGACGACATGGCGATGACACGCCCGATAGCACGAGGCCATGCACCCTCGCGTGCAGCGAATCGGCGGCGATCATGGCCGTGACTCCAGCCAGAGCGGATGCGCCACGCCGATCACGGCGGACGCACTCACCGGCCCGAAGTAGCGGCTGTCGAACGACGCCGGGTTGGAGCTGCTCAACAGGAACAACTCGCCAGCTTCGAGGCGGCGGCAATGCGGCCAGGATGGCAGCGGCCTGTCCAGCCGGTCGGCGGGCAGCACGGCGGCAACCGGCACGCCGTCGATCCAGACCAGGGCATCGAAGATGCACACATGCTGCGGCGCCATGGCGCCCACGCGCTTGAGCAGCGGCACGCGTGCCGGCAGGTAGCGGCGCTGCGCTGCCAGCGCAGCAACGTCTGGCGGCAGCGTGGTGAGGACGATGGCGCCGACGTGCAGCGCATCGGTCGGCCCGGTGCGATACCAGCCGACCGGAACGCTGTCGGACGGGTTGTAGACCAGGCGCGGCAGCGGCTGCACGAAGGCCGTCCAGGCGAGCGCCGCGAGGCCGCAGGCGGACAGGCCCGCAAGCACGAGGCGAACGCGCAGGCGTGAGCGAGGATGCGTTGATGCGGCGGCAGTCATGACAGCGACCTCCCAGCCAGCCAGGCGGCGTGCCGCTCGGCGCTGTATTCGGGCAGTGGCAGGCGGGCCGCGAGCCGGTTGGCGAGCGTGCGCCAGTACGCGGGCGAGGCCGCAGCGGGCGCAATGCCCAGCGCCTCGATGGCGTCGATGCGTTGCAGCACGGCACGCACCGACTTGTCACCCTCAGCATGCAGCAGCAGGCGCGCGCCGGGCTGCACGCCGGGGATGCGCTGCGCGCCATCCAATGGCGTGCCGGCCTGCATCACCATGAGCTGCCAGCGAATCGCGCCGAAGTCGTTGGACTGCCAGCGGATGCGGCAGAACACCGCGCCCGGCAGGAACACGGCAACGCGCCGCCAGCGGTCGTACCGGATGGTGCGCGCAGGCTCGCCGAAGCGCAGGTAAGTGTCGATGCGCTGATCCACGTAGGCCAACGCCACGCGCGTGAGCGGCGTAGAGGCTGGCCACACGGCAGGCGCAGCCGTGGCTGCTGCTGCAGCAGGCAAAGCGGATGCGTTCATGGCGTTTTCTCCGGGAACTCGCGCTCCAGCAGCACGCGCAGCAGGTCGGCCACGGTCACGCCCTGCGTGAAGGCCGACACCTTGATGCGCGAGCGCATGGCGGGCGTGATGTCGAGGGTCAGGCGGGCGGTATAGAGATCGCCCTTGCTGAGCGCATCGCCGTCGCCCTGGCGAATCCAGGCTTCAGCCTGGGGATTCGCGGGCGGGCGCGCACCGATGCCGACGCGCTTGGCCGCGCGTTTGCTGTTGGGCGGCGGCTTCGCTGTCATGACGGCCACCGCAGTAGTTCATCCACCAGCGCAGTGATTTCACGCGCGGCAGCGCTGTCCGGCGCCGTCTCGCGTGCGAGCCGGCCAGCGGCCACGCTGTCGGCGAACACGATGCGCTGGCGCACTTCCGAACGCAGCGCAGGCAGCGGCTGCTCGGCCAGCGCACCGCGCGCTTCGCGCCCGATCACGGTGCAGCCCACGCGCCGGTTGATGACGAAGGCCGCGCGCAGCGCAGGCCGGAACACCTGGGCTTCCCGGATCAAGGCCACCATCTCGACGCTGGCCCACAGGTCGTAGGGGCTGGGCTGCACCGGGATCAGCACGCGCTCGGCCGCCAGCAGCGCGGAGCGCGCCAAGGCCGCAATCCTGGGCGGCCCATCAATGACGACGTGATCGGCCCCCCTGGCGAGTTCTGGTGCTTCCTGATGTAGCGTTTCGCGCGCAAGGCCCACGGCGCTGAACAGCCTTGGCAAGCCTTGCTGGCTTCTGCGCTGTGTCCAGTCGAGGGCTGAGCCTTGCGGGTCGGCATCCAGCAGGATGACTGACTGCCCACGCATCGCCAGCTCGCCGGCGATGTGGGTGGCGAGCGTAGTCTTGCCCACGCCGCCTTTCTGGTTGAGCAGCGCGACGATCATGGCCTGGCCCTCCGTGTTGGAAAGCCCGGCTGTTGCTGCTGTGCTTCGCGCCGCGTAGCGGTTATCCACCGGGGCGCGGCGCTCTTACCAGTTATTGGTATTAAGTTATTAATGTTATAGGTGCCCGAAACCCGCGCCAGCATTGGCCTGGCGGCCGATTTTGTTGCCTGATAGCACGAGGGTCTGTTGCCCGATAGCACGAGACTTCTGTTGCCTGATAGCACGAGCCCGTCCACAGGCCATCCCGCGGTTATCCCCGTGCCGTGGACGGCACGGGCCGGAACAGCAGCAAGGGCGCGGCAATCGCGGAGCGGTACTCGATGTCCAGCCGATAGCCCGGCAGGGCCTGACACGCCACCAGCGCCCGCAGATCGGCGGCGAAGTCGTAGTAGCGGGCCGCACTGCCGGACTTGCGGTACAGCGACTCGAAATCGAACCACCAGCCCTCCGGCTGCCGCCCCCCGTGCTTGCGCACCAGCCGGTACAGCCACCGCTCGATGCCGCCCGTCAGCCGGAAATACGCCGGGTCGATGCTCAGCACCAGGGCAGCATCCATCACGCCCGCATAGAACCAGTCCGGCAGGATCAGCTCCAGCCCCAAGGGTGTGCCCTTGCCATCGGCCAGCTCCTTCCACTCGTTGATCCACGAGAAGCGATGCAGCCGTCTTCCCGTGGTCTCCCGAATGGAAGTGGCCACCGTGGTGGATTGCAGGCGATCCAAGGCCGCCTTCAGGCGCTGGTAGTCGCGCAGCGAGGTACCACGCCCGATGAAGCGCAAGATCTCGTAGGGCCGCACCTGCATCAGCCGCGACGGGCGCAAGCCCGCGTCGCGCGCCTCCACGATCTGCGAGGCGGCCCAGATCAGCACGTCCGCATCCCAGATCGTGGCGATGCCGTGCTCGGCTGTCCCCTCCACGCGGATCGTCACGCCACCGGCCTGGAAGTCGATCGGCGCCACGCGCCGCGACTTTGCCAGCGAAAAGAACGGAAAGGCCATCAGGTCCTGGCTGTCGCGCGGAGCCATGTCGCCCGGCAGGGCGCGGAACAGGTCGAGCTGTTCGCGTTCCTGCGAGGGTTGGGACATGGTGAAGGCCACCCGCGCACCGCCGATCAGCGCGCACGGCTGTCCGCCGAGTGCTGCTCGGCGTACTCGGGATCGGACGTGGATTCGAAGCTGCGCTCGGCGGCCCAGGCATCGAGGTCGGCCACGGCGTACATGACGCGGCGGCCGAACTTGCGGAACTTGGGGCCGCCACCGAAAACCCGCTGTTTCTCCAGCGTGCGCGGCGACAGGCGCAGATAGTCTGCGGCCTCGTCGTTGGTGAGATAGCGCTGCGGCTGCGCAGCGGATGTGACGTTGGATGCGGGAGCGGCGGCAGGCCGCAAGGGAGCTGGACGCATGACAGAAACCTCCATGGCTTTCAAAGCTCCGGCCACACAGCGCAACCGGATGGAGGCAGTCTCAGAAAACGCGGCTGTTCTGCTCAGGGTCGTTTTGCGTCCCCTTCAAAACGACCCTTCTCAAGCGGCGGCAGTTGTGCTAGGCGGCGATAGCCGCCGCGCATAAACGCATCGCCGCGCCGCGCCAGGCGGCGCACCTTGGAGCGCAGGCCGCCGTCGCTGTACCAGCCGGCCGCGGCATCCACGCCGAACAGGCCCTCGGCAATCTGGTGCAAGGACGCGCCCGCCAGGGTGGCGTCGAGCGCCTGCAGGGTGTGCAACTCCAGCAGCGCGGCAGGCGATGGCCGAGGCCGGGCTGCCGCCTGCTCGCCAGACGGCGTCGCGGTCGTGCCTCCGCCACTTCCTCGATGAGCATGGACGACCGCCATACCGTGCTCCAGGCCGGGTGCCAGCGCAAAGCGCTGGCAATGCCCAGGACTGCGCGCGATGAGCGCTAGGCCCTTGCCGTCGTGCTGCAGGTGCTTGTGGCCGAGGATGCGCCAGAGGTCGAACGGCGCAGCGTCGGCTGGCGGGTCGGCATCGGGGTAGAGCTGCACCACGGCCGCATGGCCCGGCAACCAAGCCGGATGCGCGTCCCGCGCATCGAGATCTGGGTCTTCCAGCAAGCGCAACCCCCAACGGTGTGCGGCGGGCTCTGCTGCCGGATGTGAAGCACGGCGGCGATGACGGCGCAGCCAGTCGAGCCGGTAGTCGGGGTGCCTGCGCAGGTACTCCCAGGCCAGGGCCAGCGCATCAAGCCACAGGATGTAGAGGTATGCGGCGGTGGGATACCAGTGCGCGTGGTGGTGCGCGTAAAGCTGGGGATCGACCATGGCGAAGGCTCCCGTTCAACAGCAGGAACGCCGCCATGGCGAAACATGCGGAGCTATCGCATCGGGTTCATCTCATCCTCGAAATCGCAGTAGGATGTAAGCATTGGTAATCAGAGGCCCGTCAAGACCGATTGGCTCCGGTGTATTGCGCAATTCGTCCGAATGCGGCGGCCGCGCAGTCCCAAATCGCCACACGGCAGATACCACCGTGCCGCAATCCGCCTGAAGTATCGTGACTGTTTGAGTCACGGAAATATGGGCCGGGCGCAAGAATGCGGATTCAGACCGATCTGGTCTGAAGCCAGACGCAAATAGTCTCAATACGCCCGGCTTGGCCGTGGCGCGAACGGCCTAATCGACGATGGAGCCGTTCTCCTGGGCCAGCCGCAGATATTCGGACAAGGGCCGCACTGCCTTGAAATACCGATCCCGCATCACAGGCTGTTTGTTCGGGCCGACGATGGAGGCCAGATCACTGAGTTTGATTTGACCCAGCTCGGGCATGCCGATGCCCACGTCCATCACGCCCCAGGCGGTATCGCCATCGGCGGGATCGAGCGATGCCAGCAGCCAGGTGGCATGCGCGTCCGGTGTGAACAGGCGCACCACGGGCAGCGGGTCGATGGCGAGGCCTGCCGCACGGCTTTGGCCGTGGGCGAGCAGTTCGGCGCGCTCCTGGTCGGTCGTCAGTGGTTCGGTCATGGTTCAATCCCCCGAAACAACAATAATGCGCCCGCATGCCTCGATTCCCAAGGGGCGAACGCAAACCATCGTCAAGCGTGCGGCAAAAGCACGCATGCGCCTTGTATCGAATCCACCAAAGCGTGAAAGCGCAAAGCCGCTTCCACGGATTTGAAGAAAACCACGGATGCGGTTCCGTGCCTCTGTGGGAATCCGCAGATACGGATTTCCGTAAAAACTCAAATGCACGAAAAAGTACATTTGAACGTCTTGAGTTAAAGATAACGTGGTTTTAATTGTGCTGCGAATCGACGCTTCTGTCCATGCAGAAGCGAGTCATCCAGCCTGGCCGGCCAGCCGGCGCCACCACCTTCGATGCCGAACTGGCCCTGGCCTTCGGCGCAACCGTGCGCGGGCTGCGCGTGGAGCGCGGCATCGCGCAGGAATCACTGGCCCATCGTGCCGGCATTGAGCGCTCGCACATGGGAAAAATCGAACGCGGCACGCACATGCCCACGCTGGCGATCATCTTCAAGATCGCCAGCGCGCTCGAATGCAGCGTGGCCGAACTGATGGCCAGCATGGAGGCGCTGATTGCAGCGGGGACACTACCTGACTGAAGCGCTGGCCTGTCCGATCCGGCGCATGCCGGTTCGGGGGCTGCAGGGGCGCCAAGCTCGCGCGGCGGGGATAGCCTGAAGGGCTTTCCCCTGGAGGTAAGCGAAGCGCGCAGCGCCGCAGGCGCGAAGGCGGGAGGGATTGGAGCCGAAGGGCCGTGACGACAAAGGCGGCACGGGGCGGAGCCCGCAAAGCCCGGTGGTGCGCAGCACCGGCCCGCCCGATGATTCCTGCTGCTGCCAACGCAACGCATGTAGAAGGCGCCCAATGGGAGCGTGCCCAGGCTGGGATGCGGTCTCCAGGCAATGCCACGAAAGCAGCACAGCGCCTCGCCGCATGGGCGAGGCGCTGGCGGCCGTCAGGCCGCCTGGGGCTTGCTGCGCGACCAGATCAGGTCGTGCGTGCCGTCCTCGCCTTCGATCAGGCGGGCATAGACCGGAGCCGGGAACGAAGGATCGTCGAGGGTCACGGACTTGTATTCCCGCCCGGCCTCGCTGGTCTTGTTCCAGGCCGCGCCGATGTCGTGGCCGGCGGCCTGGAGGCGGAAGTCGGGGGCGTTCTCGCTGCTGCCCTTGTCGTTGGGAACCAGCTTGACCTTGACGTTGAGCGTCAGGGTGCGAAGCGTGCCGGTGAAGCCGTCTTTGTCGGTGGTGAAGGTGCCGATGTTGGCCATGATGTTTTCTCCTTTCTGTTGAACAAGGTTCGCGCCCATCGCGTCCTTGTTGTGATCCGGCCGGCGGGGGACGGGCTGGCTGCACCGCTTGCGGTCGCAACGCAGTGGAGAGCCGGGAGGCGAAAAGAATTTGTCCCGCGAGGAATCTGCGCAGCAGAGGGGAAATTGTTTTCGCCGGACGGTTGCAGCCAGGAAGCCCGAGGCGCAGCCGCGCCCCCGCCAGGATTCACAACAACACAAGGACGCCTTGGGCCGACCCGCATCGAAAGGAGACAGGGCCGGCTCGGCATCCCCGCACGAAGGCTGCACCGGTTCGCCCGCTGACGCAGGCCAGGTCAACCACCCGACGACAAGCGAGAACGCCCCAGCCGCACCTTGCGGCGCCAGCCTTGAGGCGTGGCGTGAAAGCTCCATAGCGATGCCGGGCGGGATGTCCGTGAACCGTCCTTCGTGACGTGATGGGCGAGAACCGCCAGCGTTGAGGACGGCACGCATTTGCACAACCTGCGGCAGCAAGCTCCAGCGTGCTCGCCAGCCCCGTCTATTGCGGTGGGGCGCTGGCCCGGCCGATCCGGCAAAGCCGGTTCGGCGGCATCGAGGGGCGCCAAGCATCGCACGGCGGGGATAGCCCGCTGGGCTTTCCCTCGGAGGTAAGCGCAGGCGCGGAGGCGTGAGTGGAAGGCCGTGGCGGCAAAGACGGCACGGGGCGCGTAGCCCGCAAAGCCCGGTGGCGCTATGCGCCGACACGCCCCGTATTGCTACTTGCTGCGCTGCGGAGCCCGCTCAATTTCTGGAAAACTCCACCCTCACCCCTGTGCTACCAAGCACCTGGGCCAGACCCTCCGGATCGTCCACACGGCCCAAGCGCGTGTACGCATAGGCCGACTGGAACCCCAAATAGAAGATCACCAGGGTTTTCGACCCGTACAACATCAGGTCACCGTTGCGGATGGCGCCGAGCCGGCTGGCGTTGGCCGATAGCGCTTTCGGCAACTCGCCATGCTTTTCGTTGCCGTTGAGCTCAGCCATGTCCATCGAGAGCGGCAGCAGCGCAGCGAACGCGCGGGCGGCTTCGGTGGCGGCCAGGGTGATGGAGAAGCGGCGTTCGCCGATGGTCATCCACATGCGGGAGTCCTTGGGCTGGGCCGCGCCCACGCCGGGCACGAGCAGCCCGGGCAGCAGGCACAGCACTTGTCTGCGTGGAATATTGAGGCTCACGGGCACGCTCCAGTTTTGCGTTCGGCACGGCTGGCCATGGCCGTCAGCCAGGCCAGGCCCGCGGCCAGCAGCAGCACCGCAGCGCTTGCCATGAAGGTGCTGCGGTAGCCGGCCCCATCGAACAGCAGGCCGCCCATGGTCGAGCCTAGAGCAATGGACAACTGAATCACCGCCACCATCAGCCCGCCGCCCGCCTCCGCGTCGTGCGGCATGGCTTGCGCGATCCAGCTCCACCAGCCCACCGGAGCCGAGGTCGCCAGCAGGCCCCAGAACCCCAGCAGCACGAAAACGGCGACGACCCAGCCCCCGAAGGGAATCACCGACAGGGCAATAGCCGCCATCAGGATGGGAATGATGATCAACGTGCCGTAGAGGCCGCGCTTGAGGATGGAGCCAATCAACGCCGTACCGATGAAGCCGGCCACGCCGATCACCAGCAGGATCAGCGACAGCGTAGACACATCCACCTGTGTCACTGTCTCCAGGAACGGCCGCACATAGGTGAACAGGGCGAACTGCCCCATGAAGAACGCGCCGCAGGCCGCCATGCCCAGAGCCACGGGTCGGCTCGCCAGCACCTTGAAGACATTGCGCGAACCCGCTACACAAACTTGCGCCGTCATCGCCGGCAGGCTGGCCCACTGCCAGGCCAGCGCGATCACGGCCACCGGCACCAGGCAGAAGAATGCGCCGCGCCAGCCCACCACCGAGCCGAGGTAGCTGCCCAGCGGCGCGGCGACCACCGTGGCCAGCGCGTTGCCGCCATTGAAGATCGCCAAAGCGCGCGGCACCTGGCTGGCCGGCACCAGCCGCATGGCCGTCGCGGCGGACATTGACCAGAACCCGCCGATGACCACGCCGATCAACGCACGGCCAAGCATGTAGGTCGCATAGTTTGGCGCCAGCCCAACCACGGCACCGGACACGGCCATCAGCGCGGTCAGCATCAGCAGCAACGTCTTGCGATTCATGCTGCCAGCCAGCGCGGAGATCGACAGGCTGGTCAGCACCGCGAACGCGCCGGAAATGGCGATGCCCTGGCCTGCCATGCCTTCGCTGACCTGGAGATCGGCCGCCATCGGCGTCAGTAGGCTGACCGGCATGAACTCGGAGGCGATCAGCGCGAAGACGCACAGCGTCATTGCAAAGACACCGCTCCAGTAGGCGGGCTGATGCCCGCTCTCAAGGGATGGGGACGCATCACCCGCAGGAAACTCGGAACCTTGAGCCGTCATGACGCTTATGCCAGGTGCCGGTTGAAGAACGCCGTGAGCTTGTCCCAAGGGATCAGGTTCACGCGGTCGTACAGGTCGACGTGGTTGGCGTCCTTGACCCAATGCAGTTCCTTGGGCTCGGCGGCCCGCTGGTAGGCCTCCTCGCTGAATTCCCTGGAGTGCGCCTGGTCGCCGGCGATGAACAGCAGCGGGCGCGGCGAGATGGTCTCGATGTCGTTGAACGGGTAGAAATTCATGAACTTCACCTCGCTCGCCAGCGTGCGGTTCTGCGTCTGCTCCAGCGTGCGGCCGGCTGGAATGGCGATGCCGCGCGGGGTGCGGTAGAAGCTGTGGTACATCGCGGTCACGGGATCGGCGTCCGCAGGCAGCTTGACCGGCAGGTAGTTCTGGAAGATGGGCTTGCCGCTGGCGTATTCCTCATCGCGCAGCCGCGCGGCCTGGGCCAGCTTGTCCTTGCGCTGCGCGAGCGTCTGCGACTTGCCGTAGCCATTGCGGGTCACCGCGCCCATGTCGTACATGCTCACCGTGGCAATGGCCTTCAGGCGCGGGTCGATCTTGGCGGCGCTGATGATGAATCCACCGCTGCCGCAGATGCCGATGCCGCCGATACGCTCGCGGTCCACCCCATCCTGTGTGCGCAGAAAATCCACCGCCGCACTGAATGCCTCAGCGTACAGGTCGGGCGCCACCGCGTTGCGCGCGGCGCCTTCGCTTTCTCCCCAAAACGGCAGATCGATGGACATGGCGACGAAGCCCTGTTCGGCCATCTTGGTGGCATACAGGTTCGCGCTTTGCTCCTTGACGGCGCCCATCGGATGGCCGACGACCAGGGCGGGCAGCTTGGCGGCAGTGCGGTCCTTGGGCATGAACAGATTGCCGGCGACCTGCATGCCGTACTGGTTCTGGAAGGTGACCTTCTGCAAAGTCACCTTGTCGCTCTTGTAGAAGTTGTCGGCGCCCTCCGACACACCCGTCTGCTGGGCCTGTGCCGCGGAAGCGGAAGTCGCGGCGGCAGAGAGGAGGCCCAGTGCAGCGAGGCTAACGCCCGTGGCCTTCACAAACTCGCGGCGGTCAGAAGCCTCAGCGCTCAAAACCTCCGCGGATTCGCGGCGGATGTCGAATGTCATGCTCATGGTCGATGCTCCTTGAAGATCAGTTGCCTCAATCTTGACGGAGCCATGAGATTCTGATTAGGGGGTGCAATCTTGATGCGGTTGTGAGAAAATTTCAGCAATGGCAACCACCAAAGTGAACGATCTCCAAGCCTTCGTGGCCGTCGCCCGGGACCAGAGCTTCACCAAGGCGGCGGCGAAGCTGCGCATCACGCCCTCGGCCCTGAGCCATACGATGCGGGGATTGGAAGAGCGGCTGGGCGTGCGCCTGCTGGCCCGCACGACCCGCAATGTGGCCCCCACCGAGGCCGGGGAGCGGCTGCTGCGGGCCATTGCGCCGCTGTTCGACCAGATCGCCGCGGAAGTGGATGCACTCAGTGAACTGCGGGACAGGCCCCGGGGCACCCTGCGCATCACCTGTACCGATGACCAGATCGAGCTGTGCCTGCGGCCCATGCTGGCGGAGTTCCTGAGGAACTATCCCGAGATCACGCTGGAGCTGTATGTGGACTACGGGTTCACCAATGTGGTCGAGGAACGGTTCGACGCGGGCATCCGCCTGGGCGAGTCCATCAGCAAGGACATGATTGTCGTGCGCATCGGGCCGGACTGGCGCCTGGCGGTGGTGGGGTCACCGGAATATTTCTCGCGGCATCCGGCACCGAAGACCCCCCATGACCTGACCCAGCACCGTTGCGTCAACATCCGTCACCGGCCGTCCGGGACGATCTACGCCTGGGAGTTCGAGAAGGATGGCCACGCCTTCACCGTGAAGGCTGAAGGCCAGCTCGTCTTCAACAGCATCATGCACGTGCTCAACGCGGCCGTGGATGGCATCGGGCTGGCCTACGTGCCCGAGCAGCTGGTGGAGCCTTACCTGGCGGACGGGCGGCTCAAGGAGATCCTGGCCGACTGGTGCCCGACGTTCCAGGGCTATCACCTGTACTACCCGAACCGGCGCCAGGCATCGCCTGCTTTTGCAGCGTTTGTCGAAGCGCTGAAGTATCGAGGCCAGAGTTCTTTGTAAGAGCAACCTGTCGCTGATGCCGGGCGTGCAACCCCGGCTGGGCACTGGCATAGTGCGAGGCAGTGCCCGAGGGCATCGCGCACCACAGCGATGCCTTCAACGCCGCCGCCTGAGCCACCGCGAAGGCGGCGGCGTTCTAATTTGGCTACTGGCCTTGAACACCGGGCGCGGCCACCGCCGCGCCCGGATTTTTGAAGTTCACCGCGCCCAGGGCGGAACGGCCTGGGCGCGGTGCTGATCGCGGTTATTCCTTCGTCTCGATGATCCACCACACGGCTCGCGGCAAGGCGCGGCCCTTGATGGGATGAATGTCGGTGAGTCGGCGCGGGCCGACCAGCCCGAAGGCGGGCGATAGCCCCGCACGTCGCCATCGCCGTGCCAGCGGCGGGCGCGTGTTGTGCCGGGGGCATAGATCGCCGCCATGCGCGGGCGGCTGGTGGTGGGGCGGGTCATGGAGCGTTCACCTTCCAGCGAAGCGCCCCGGTCGAGGCCGGGGCGCTTGCCTTCGGCGCGGGTCAAGCAGCCAACGCCTCGGCGGGTTCATCCGCCATTGCCACGGCATCCTCCGGGGCGTCCTGCTTCGCGCGTGCCTCCTGCGCGCTTTCCTGCACTGCCTGTTGCGGGCCTTCGGCCTTGAAGATGGCAGGCATCCAGCCCGTGCCATCGGCCAGCCGCTCCGCTTCGCTGGCAATGTCGGCCTTCTTGAGCTTCGCCAGCCGGGTGACGGATTCCGGTGCAAACGCGCCCACGGCATCCAGAATCACGGCCTTGGAAACGTGCTTGAAGTAGCCTTCTGCGGTCGGCTTCCACCATGCGGCCATATCGAGGCCCACGGTCTGCGCCAGTTCCGCGCCGGGCTGGTGCGGCGTGGCGCGAGGTGTCACCACGTCCACCGTGGAAGCCACGCACACGGCGAGCAGTCGCACCAGTTCGTCTTGCGACTTCGCCAGCAGCGCGGCGAACAGTTCGGCGCTGTCCTCCGGCAAGGCAACGCTTGCCACCTGTTGCAGTTCGCGCAGCGCCACGGCGGCGGGCGAATCCGGCCAGTCCGGGGCTATGCCTTCCAGCCGGTCTTGCACTTTCAGGCACACGCCCAGCGGCAGAGAATCACGGCTGCGGCCGTAGCGGCTTTCCTGCAAGACGGTCTGCACCATGCCATGCACCACAGCGGCCAGCGCAGCTTGCGGATGCCGTGCGACTTCGATTTGCAGCGCGGCGGTGCGGTGGGCGCTCAACCGCTGCGCCAGCCGGTCGGACAGGCTCGCGGCCTTGGGTGCGTCGTCGGCGTCCTCGTGCTCGTCGTTGGCGGCTTCGCCTTCGGTGCTGCCGAAACCGCGCCGCAGCTTTTCCAGCGTGCGCAGCGCCTTGGCCTCGGCTTCGCGCAGCAGGCCGCGATGAATGACGGCCTCGCCGTTGCGGTCGATGGTGACGATGGCACCGGCTGCGGCCTTCACGTTTGCGCCGTAGTCCTGCAAGCCATCTTCCAGCGCCTGCAACTGCTCGCCCAGGGTTTCGCCTTCCTCCTGCAAGGCGTCGGCCTTGTCCTCGTCGTCGGCGTCCAGCGCGGCATCCACGGCTTCGGCCAGTTGGTGCATCCGGGCTTGCAGCTTCTCGATGCGTGCGGCTTCGCGCTTGTTCGGCTCGCGCCGCTCCCTCGGCGCACGCTGGAAGGCGTGCAGATCGGCATGGGTCACGCCCGGCGTGGCATCCACCCACGCCCAACCCTCGGCGCGGACAGTAGCGGCGATGCCTGCCAGCTTGTCTTGCGCCAGCCGTTCCAGCAGCGCGGCATCGTTGAGGTACACACCTGCATCGCCTTCCGCGAACAGGTCGCGGCGGATGCCGCCGCCTGCGGCTTCGTAGCTGTCCAGCCCGACGAAGCGCACCAGCGGATGCCGGTAGGCGTCAATTTCGCGCTCGGTCAGGCGCTCGCGCAAGTGCGAGGGATGGCGCTGCCACTCCGGCGCATCGTAGAACGCGGCTTCTTGCGCGGCGTGGTCGTCGGTGATGGCAAGGGCCATCAACTGGTCAAGGCTCACGGCGTCGGCGCGATGGTCCGCCATCAGGCGCGGCGAGACATTCGCCAGCTTCAAGCGGCGCTGCACCACCAGCGGCGTGACGCTGAAATCCGCCGCAATGTCCTCGATGGGTCGGCCTTCAGCCACCAGCGCCGCGAAGGCTTCAAACTGGTCTGCCGGGTGCATGGCCTCGCGCTGCACGTTCTCGGTGAGGCTGGCGGTGCGGGCCGTGCCATCGGCCACCTGCAAGCAAGGCACCTCCCAATTCTTGGCGATGCGGTGTTTCTTCGCCAGCAGCTTCAGCGCGGCGAGGCGTCGGCCACCGGCCACGACTTCGTAATGCTCGCCGTCGGCGGATGCAATCACGATGAGGTTTTGCAGCAGGCCCACGCGCTGGATGCTCGCGGCCAGTTCAGGGATGGACATGCGCGGGATCTTGCGCACGTTGCGGCCCGTGGGGCGCAGCACCAGCCGCGACAGTGGAACCAAAATCAGGTTCTTGGTCGGGTCGGCAGCTTCCAGCGGGATAGCTGCGGCGGTGTTGACGGCGCGGGCTTCGGTTTGGGTGATGGCGTTCATGGTGTATCTCCAATCGAGTGAAACAAGGGAATGGAGGGGAAACCGCCCCTCCGGCGGGGGAGCGGTCAAGCCTTGAGGGAGCGCATGCCATCGGCCAGCAGCCACAGGGCGCGGTTCAGGCGAATGTCGGAATCAATGCCCTGCACGGGCCGGGTGCTCTGGCAGCGTCCATTGCTGCTGCGGCCATGCAATCCGCCCTTGGTCAAGTTCTCCTGCGTGCGGTTGAACACGCTCCACAGGTCGGGGCGGCGGTCGTCGAACCGGCGCGGCATCAGGATTTGCGATTCGGTGATGGGCGCGGGCTTGTCCGGGTCGTCGTACTTCAACGCCAGCGCAGCACGGGCGAACACTTCGGATTCGCCATCGTCCAAAGTGATGCTGCGCATCAGGTCGCGCGATTCCTTCACGCGCTCGAAGCCGCTCAACACCTCGAAAGCGCCTTCGATGACGGAACCGGCCACGTCGCCTTTGTGGGGCACGCGTACATCGGCCACGGTGTCACCACACACAAGGCCATTGCTGCACACGAAGCGGAACATTCCGGCCAGCATCTGATAGCTGCTCGTGCCGTCGTGCGAGTTCAGCAGCACGATTTCGTTAGCCTCCGCGCCGTTGACCTGGCTGGCATGGCGCAGGCGCAGCATGTGTTTGGTGTGCTCGCGCTTGCCTTCATCGCGCACGCGGGTTTGCGTCACCATGAAAGGCTGGAAGCCTTCTTTGCGAAGCTCGGTCAGAACAGCAGCGGTCGGGATGTAGCTGTACCGTTCGGAACGGCTCTCGTGCGGGGCGTCCGCGAAGATGGACGGGGCCACGCTGCGAATCTGGTCATCGGACAGCGGGTAATCGCTGCGCAGCGAAGGGGAACGGGAAGCGAAACGGGATGCGAGTTGCATGATCTTTCTCCTGACAAAAAGAGGTTTGCTGTTCACACCGCACACCGGATTCCAAGATTCGGAGCCCAGCCTTTCGGCTGTTCGGTGCGGTCGGCACGAGGAACCCGGTTGGCCCTGTTGCCACCGTCTTTCCTGAGTTCATCGCCCGCGACGAAAGGGAGTCCGTGGACGGGGGCCGTCAAGGAGACAAGCGCCAAGGTAGGTTCGGCCCGCAGCGCAGCGAGGACACGGCCTGGCGCGCCTTGATGGCACACGGCCGCGGGCTACAGTCGCGGACAAGGTGATGGAGTCAGGGAAGACGGCTGGACATGGCAACGGCCGCCTCTGTGTGCCGAACCGCACGGCAAGCGAAGCGCGCAGGCCCGAAGCTGGAAGCCGGGCCGGAGGCGTCAGCCGAGCGGAGCGAGGGGACGATGGAAGCCCGACAGGGGCGAAACCCCGAAGGGGGTTCGATGCGCAGCACGACAGCGCGACCGGCCATGTTCCCTTGGCCGGGGATGCCCACGCAAGTCGCCCCAAATTTCAACAAATGAAGATACTTGTTGTAAATTGTGACTTGGACGGAAGTTGTATCTTTAGCCGCAAAAAAACATCAGGAGAAAAAATGACACGTAGAGCCTTTTACAGCTTTCACTATCAGCCAGACAATTGGAGAGCTGCCCAAGTCAGAAGCATGGGTGTTATAGATGGAAACAAGCCCGCTTCCGATAATGCCTGGGAAGATGTGAAAGCAGGCGGAGATGATGCAATTCAAGAGTGGATTGATGACCAATTAGCAGGGAAGACGGTTGCGATCATTCTTATTGGACAGAATACCGCCGGAAGAAAGTGGATTAACTACGAAATAAAGAAAGCATGGAGGGATAAGAGGGGAGTGCTTGGAATCTATATTCATAATCTTAAGAATAGCGCCGGAGATCAATCGGAAAAGGGAAGCAATCCATTTTCGAAATTCACTATAGACGGAGTTTCCATGGATGAAATTGTAAAGACTTACAATCCACCATACTCCACCAGCACTAATGTGTACAGTCATATCAAGGAAAACCTTGAGGACTGGATCGAGAAAGCCATTGAGATCAGGGGAAATTACTCGTAATTAAATCGTTCCAGCCAACCAGGTTTATTGCATGATTCCAAGACTGCCTCTTGCAGGGGTGAGAATTCACCTTTCAGGATCCGCTCCAGATGAGCGGCAAGAAGAAATATGCTTGTTTGTGAAGGCACTCGCCTCGCGAATATTTAGCGAGGGAGGCGCTGTGATTCACGGAAGTCACCCATCCCTATCTAAGCCTTTAGAGGATGCGGCGAGGAATTTTCTTCAAGCGGGAGGTGAGATTGGAGCGTTAACATTAGTTCGCGCTCAAAAATTTGCCGAAACAGATGCACAGATTGCAGAAATAGAAATTCAACGCCAATTCGCCGCTGTGCAAATAGTTCCTGCAGAAACTGATGGGGAAGGAAATAGTGATTTAACTCCAATGCGAGACTGGATGGCCGAGCGATCGGATGCGGTTATCTGCGTTGGAGGTAAGTGGTGGGACATAAATAAGGCTAACGCAGGAGTCCCCACTGAGCTTGATGCGATGCTAGATCTTGGAAAGCCAGGTTTCGTTGTTGCAGGATTTGGTGGAGCAATCGCGGGTTATCTAAAGGACAACCCCAGCTTGCCTTCAAGATTGCAGAATGGACTATCTGAGAATGCAAACCGAGAAATTGCGAATGATACGTCTATCGAACGTATAGTAGAAACCATTGTCAATCAGCTAAAGCTCCTACCGCTGGTGCGACGTAGTGTTTCGCGGGGGCGCAATTTTCGAATTCTTGCTCTTGATGGGGGAGGCTTGCGAGGGACGTTCACTGCCGCCGTTTTGGCGAAGTGGGATGACATGCTGAAGAGTGGCGGTGGCAACAATCTAATATCACACTTCGATTTAGTAGCTGGCACATCGACCGGCGCGATACTCGCAATCGGGCTCGCCCTCGGAATTGCGCCACGCGATATATTAAAGTTCTACCAAGAGCAAGGACCACTAATTTTCCCGAAAGATAGAAAGCTCCGACATTGGTTAAAATCCAAGCACGAATCCTCCACGCTCAGAGATTTGCTGTACAAAGTATACGGTGATAGAAAAATAAATGATGCTTCATGCTGCCGGCTCGTAATTCCTACAGTAAGAGCGAAACATGGGCAGGCTGAAGCTATTGTTACAGCTCATAGCCCAGATAGAACAGCATTCCGAGACATCTCTGCGGTCGATGCGGCACTTGCATCTTCAGCTGCTCCTACATATTTTGACGAATCTGTCTGGGATGGGCCGGTTGCTCCTGAATCTTTTCTTGATGGTGGCGTTTGGGCAAATAATCCAATTCTCCCCGCGTTGGCAGAAGCGGTTCGTTATTTAAAAATACCATTGGATCGAATAGATGTTTTAAGTGTCGGCACTATGGGCAGTGAAAGTGATTTCACTGAGTCTCTTGGAAAAGGTAAAGCTGGATGGGCGCCCAATAGCGCTGATCTCTTCTTTGCTGCTCAGGAGCATGGAGCACTAGTTTTGGCCGAAGGTTTTTTAGGTCCAACGCGCCATCTCCGGATTAATCAACAGACTCCAGCAGAAATTAAACTTGATGATGCAGAAGCGATTGAAGATATGGCAGCACGAGGGAATGAGGTAGGTAAGGATTCTTTTGTTTCCGTTCGATCTAGATTTTTGGATGGGTTGCTAGCACCAGAATGGCAAAAATATTAATTTTTCCGTAGATCCACACAAATCTCGCCTGACACTGGGTGCCTTCTCCCGATATTTAAAAATTATGTGACTAAGGTAGACATGCCTTCTCTATATCAGCTTGCAGTACTTGGAGCACCAAGTGCTGCTCAGATTTCTGAGCTTGAGAATATCGTGTCTCAAGCCGTAAGCATGTTCAATCTACGGCTGGGTCATGAGGTCGGATGGGATGTCTGTCCCGAATCATTCGAGCCTCACCAGCAAAGATCAGCCGCCGCAGTTTTTTTTGGCGGGGAGAATGCGCCTCTTGCCAATGTTGCAAAGCTGTTGGAGCGTGGCATCCCATTGCTGCCGGTGGCATCGGATGTCAGTAGAGTCAATGTAGAGATTCCAGCAATGATGCAACCGCTCAACTGCCTAGCGTATGCAGCAGGTGGTGCACAACGTGTTGCGACCGCATTGCTGGAATGTGCGGGGTTACTCCCCCGGCAACGGCGGGTTTTTGTGAGCTACCGCCGAGGTGAAGCCCGAGAAGCTGCTTTGCAATTGTTTGACGCCTTGTCAGTTCGGCTTTTCGATGTATTCCTCGACACGCACGGCATTCCACCTGCGGAGGACTTCCAGACCATGCTGTGGCATCGACTCTGCGATTCCGATGTGCTCGTGATGCTTGACACGCCAGGTTATTTCGAAAGTCGCTGGACGAGCGCGGAGTTTGGACGTGCGCTGGCCAAGGGTATCAGCGTTCTCCGTGTCGGTTGGCCGGACGCCACACCTTCTGCACGCACGGCTACTGCAAGCCGGGCGGAACTGTTGCCCGAAGAAGTAGACCCGCACACTGGGCGCCTGGCCGACGGTGCGGTAGAGCGCATCTGCTTGCAACTTGAGGAGGTCCGCAGTCAAAGCCATGCAGTGCGTTCCGTCAATCTTGTAAGCAATCTGCGTAACGCTATTGAGACGATCGGCGGTCAAATAATCGGGGTGGGAAGCAATAGAGCAGTTCATATCCGACTGCCAGATGGTCGGGCAGTTGTGGTGTATCCCACCGTCGGTGTTCCTACATCGACAACCCTGCATGAAGCCTCAACAAATTCACCCGATCAGTCAGTCGCCGTTGTCTACGATCACGTCGGTTTGCATCCCCGATGGCTAGGACATTTGGACTGGCTGGGCCGGTACATCCATTCCGCGCGATGGGTCAAGTCGAGCGAGGCGGGTTGGCAATTTGCAGATTGGGAGGCTTGAGCATGAGTGCCATCTTCCTTTCGGCCAGCGTGCCGCTTGTTGGCCGAGGCACTTATCATGAAACGGCCAATCCGTTTCTTATCCAATGTGCAGTACGAGAGTTGGCTATGGCTGTGATTCGTCGACACAAGATCGTCTGGGGTGGCCATCCCGCCATCACACCAATGATCTGGACAATCTGTGAAGACTTGGGTGTGGACTACTCGCAGTCAGTGATCTTGTATCAGAGCAAATTCTTTGAGGATCGCTATCCCGAAGAGAACAAGCACTTTCAGAATGTCGTCTACACCGAAGCGATTCCCAATGACCGGGGAGCGAGCCTGTTGACGATGCGCGAGCAAATGCTGTCGCGTGAGGACTTAGTTGCGGCAGTGTTCATCGGAGGCATGGAAGGCGTAGAGGAGGAGCACGAACTGTTCAGACACTTTCACCCCACAGCCAAGGTATTGCCTGTCCCTTCTCCGGGAGGGGCAGCGTTGAATCTCGCCAAGGATCGAGGCTATTTCGCCGATGGAGAGCTTACCGATGTGGACTTCGCTCGGCTCTTTCACACTCACCTCACGATAACCATCGATGATGAGGGCACTAGCCAGTGATCAGCTGGCTCGCAGCATCAATTGCAGCTCGTTAAAGAAACTGCCAACGCCAATTCAAAAAAGCGATTGAGTCCGTGGTGGGTATCCATAGAGTTCTGAAATTTGCTCCTGAAACTGTGTTTGGCCACCGTAACTCGGATGCCTCACACAAATAACGGGCACCGTATCCGTGATGCGATGAGCTGCTGCGGCAGCATCATTTCCTATGGCAACGATGCGGGATGGCCGCAATAGGTCAATGAGTTGCTGCAGCAATTCTTCGCCCGCACGTCTTTCACGAGCATTGTGCTGCCGGTTGGTAAACGGATCACCCGATTCGTGCGGATGAAGTGGGAAGACGTTCCAAAGGAAGATACGAGCATCAATGTGCTCCAGCATGTTCCATATGACTGCAGCAGTTCGCTCAGCGACTGCGCTTCCTACGGTAGGTCGTTCTGCAACTAAATCGAGATCCCAACGCTTGGCATGATGGGTCATGTGAACGTCATCAGTCAGGGCCAGCCCCGTGCGGCGCCCTCCACGGTATCCAAGGTCTCGGCCAATCCATATTGCATCGACCGGTTCCTCCAGCGCGCAACGCAGCATGGCAGAAAGCGCCGCGGTTCGGCGTCGAGGTGCATCGCGACGGTCATGCACTTCGCAACGATCTGAATACGGGTTAAAGCAGTTTTCAAACTGCAGCGAGGCCACCGCCTCGACAAAAGGGTGAGTCTTCATTTCTCAAGCTCCAGCGGCATATATTTAATTGTGCGCTGTTCACGGTCGCCAATGATCCAACCTCCCTGATTTTCTTTGAGCTGCCGAAAAACGGCATACCCATCAAGGATAGCTTTCTCCCACAACTTCAGCGGACACTTTTCTACTTCATAGCCGCTAACAAATTCACCAATGGTTTTCAGAATTCCCAGAGAAATCTTCTCCTGCTTCTCAAAGAAATTCAATTCCTTTGCTCTAGAAAAAATCCAGGCAGTAAGGCCTTCTTCAACAACAATGGCCCGACCACTGTCCTGCTCCTCATCGTACTTCGGCTTGCTTTTTCGTTTATGCTTGATCAATGCCCGAATTACGGGTGACCAATGTAGTACGGCCGCATAGGAAAAATGGAAGACATCGTGAAATCGATAACCATCACGGTCAGCAATATTATCAGTCAGAGGGTCTCCTATAAATACCCCATTCCATTGAAGATAGCTCTTGCCGCTTCCTCGTTGATTGACCCTAATTTTGAAATTCCTGGGCAGTTGTTCTTCATCCCCAAAATCGCTATCGAAATCAAGACCAATTAAATCAGCAGGTTGTGGCTCTAAAAATGCCCCGCGAGCTTTCCGAAGATTGCCGCGCGCCACTTCTGAAAATACCAATTCGGCAGCACGAATGGCATCCAAATAAGCTCGTGCAAAGGAAATTAGATCACTGCGCGTAGGGGAATTACCCAACAATGCCGCGGCTGACTGACCTAAACGCACCAGCGTGGTATCTACCGAACCCGGCTCAGCAATTGGTATAGCAATGTAAGCCAATGCGCCCTCGGCCATGTCGCTTGCGGCTCCCACGTTCTTAAAATCCCCATGGTTCGCTGCCTCGGCGAAAACCTCTTCAAGGGGAATCTGCATGCGCCTGCAGAGCGCGGCCAAATACCAGAGCGTGTCGCCAAACTCTTCTTCTGCCGCTTTCTTAAACCCAGGATAGGCGGATTTTTCTCGGATATGCTTTTTGGCCGTAGCCATAATTCCGCCTATTTCTCCATATAAACCTTGGAGAACAGGGCTGAAATCGGTCGGATTGAGCACGTCAGTAGCCGCAATTTCTGCAGCATAATCCGAAAGCAGAAGGGATCCTTCTTTTTGCATGTCAAATTATCCGCGAAGAGTGAGCCATTCGAATGGAGGGCCTTGGTAGCCGGTAACACCCAAACTACGTATCCACTTCTCTAGACTGGCTAGCAGTTGAGGATCATCAAAGCAAGTCAACCCTATCCCACTTTTGCACAGATGTCTGCCATTTCGGTCTTGCAACTCCCGTGGGAATTTTGGCCCCGTTCCTCCGAAATAAACAAAGTCATTGCTGACCAAAATCCTATTTACGCCAGTGTCGCGCTGTACGTGCTGAGGATTGAGCGTACCGTCTACCTGGGAGTGAAAAGAATCTCGTTGTTGCCAAGCTGCCTCAGGCCCATCTCTAAAGTAGATGTTGTCTCCACAACTTTGCTTCCGGCTTCCGTTGCGAAAAGGTTTTTTCGATTCAAACCTGGGATTCAGCGCATATTCGTCGAGTGTCATTACCTCAGTAACGCGCATGCCGTACACAAGATGTCCACCTCGACCCACGCCGTGGGCATTGCTGCCGCTGCCGATGACCCAGTCACCAACTTCGGCGCTGCGGCGAATACCTGGCTTACAGGTTACTAGCGTACAGTGACCATAGAACGGATTGGGTGCAAAACCACTGTCGTAGCGCACCACGTAGGAGTGAATGCGAGCCATCAGCAGGGGTGTCGCTTAAGGGGAACGGTGCCGCAGGGACCACCATCAGGCTTTTCCCATGTGTCTTTGCCATTAATCGCATCAATGATTGCGTCGCCGTTCCAACCAACCAAGGCGTCAGCGTATTCCTTCAAGGCATCGGGAATATCACATTCTTTTTCACCATGTTCCCAAACGCCCACAATGCGTTTGCCCTGCTTTGCGGCATATTCAATCTCCCAATTAACCCAATCGCTGTCTTTTGTCTGGGGAGAAACGTAGCAAATGAAGACGCCAGCCCAGTTGATCGCAGGTGCCAGAATTTGGGTTTTTATGTAATGCTCATCAGTGGCGTTGTTGAACTTCCCTGTATGAATCGAGGAGTCTCTGACATCCAGACCCTTCGGCGCCAGTAGATCTTTGAGCTTCTGGAGTCCATGATCGTCCTTATGGACATGGCTGATAAACACGTTTCTCGTCTCCGCCACCTGTTACCTCCATAGATGTTTTTACAACCGTTAAACATCGTAACTTCATTTGAGGCAGATGTCTGCGGGAAGTACAGACCTATTTGTCTTGATCAAAGGATTGCCTGCAGCCCCTTGTTCGCGATGACATTGAGCAGTTTGAGGGCTGGCCCTGCAGGATGGGTGTCGCCTTGCTCCCACTTGCGTACCGTGGATGCTGTGGTGTGCAGGTGCAGTGCGAACACCGGCTGGCTGAACTTCAGTCCCTCGCGCAGCCGCTTGATGTCGGCCGCGCTGAATTCCCGTACTGGCGGCGGGCAGATGGCGTCGAACTCGCGCATCGTCACCTTGCCGATCGCGCCGGCATCGTGCAGCGCGGCCAGATCGCCGCGCAGGGATTCAATGAGCTTGCTCGTCACAACACACCTCCAATAGAACGCCTATCTGCAGCGCTTTCATCAAGTCCTCTGCCGATAGCTCCAGAAACACCTTTCCGGCGAACTGCAGCGCCTTCCTTTCGTCCTGCGTGATGTTCGCCTTATCGCTTTTTGGGAATCCATGCAGAAACACATAGCGGCTACCGATTCGCGCTGACAGCAGCGTTCGATAACCGCCGCTCTTGCCGCCACCAAGACGGGCCACCCGCTTCTTGTAGAGGAAGCCGCCCAGGTCAGCATCAATCAGGCCAGCCTCCATCTCGTGAACCGCCCTGCACAAGGCGGCATCGGGCAGCTTCTCGCCCGCCTGCCACCGTGCAAAGTCCTTGCGCTTGAGGACATTCATGTCAGGCAACCCCTAAAGTATGCCCGAAACGGGCATACTTTTCCAGTCCCGCAGTCCGGCCAAGGAGGGCACCCTGAAATTGTCGTGACAGCGTCGCGACAATCCGGCAGCAGAAGCCATGTGTTGGAGCCTGCTCATGCTGCCACCTCTACCGGACGCTGCGCCCCGGTGATCGCCTTGCGCCGGTTCGCCACCAGTTCGGCCGCCTCGCGTACCGGCTTATCCTCAGTATGGACGTAGCGCATGAACATCGCCACGGTCTTGTGCGCCGTCAGCGCCATGCCCACCTTCACCGGAATCCCCGAGTTGGCGATGTCGGTGGCCGAGCGGTGTCGGATGCCGTGCGTGCCTACATGGCTCACGCCGGCGCGCTTGAGGATGCGCGTCCAGCCGCCGTAGTACTCGCCCGTGGTCATGTGCTGCCCCGGATGGTTCGGAGACGGGAACACGTGCGGGCAATCGTCCTGGCGCGGCGCAGTGGACAGCAGCCGGTAGGCTTCCTCGCTCAAGGGCTTGGACATGCCGCCGGTCTTGCTGTCGGGCCAGACCACGCGCCGGTTCTCCAGATCCACCCAATTCCATTGCAGCGTGACGATCTCGGAGCGCCTACCCGCGAACTCGAATTGCAGCCGGATGGCCAGCGGCAGAATCGCATGATCCAGCCCCAGGCCATCGGTTTCCAGGTAGTCGAGATACCGGAACAGCTTGCCCATCTCCTCGTCGCTGATGAGGTGGGTGGCCTTGCCGTTGGGGTACATCGGGACGTGGCGGCACGGGTTGGTGCCATCCGGCCGGTAGCCCCATATCTCGGCCAGGTTGAACATCTTGCGCATGACGCTGAAGGTGCGGTTGGCGTCGGCCGGCTTGTGCGCCATCTTCTTCATCGCCCCGGCCACGTCCGGGCGCTTCACGTCCTGCACCTTCATGCGGCCCAGCATCGGAATGATGTTGTTATTGATGCACTTCTGGTAGCCGACCTGGGTGCTGGGTTTGTTGCGCTGTTTGGAGTGATCCTCCATGAACTTCTTGCACAATTCCGCAACGGTGGGCGCGGATCGGGCGGCGGCCTTGGCGGCACCGGGATCGCCGCCCCGGCGCACCTCGGCCAGCCATTCTTGGGCCAGCGAGCGGGCCTGCTCGACGGTCAGTTCGCCATATAGGCCCAAGGCGGGCTTGCGGCGTTCGCCGGCGTTCGTCCGGTACTGGAGCATGAACACCTTGCGGCCTGCTGGCGTAACCTTGCACAGGAAGCCGGGCACCAGCGTGTCCCGGAATTCGACGGCCTGCGCCTGAGGTTGTGCCGCATCGACTGCGGACTTGGTGAGCTTGATCTTTGCCACGATGACTCCTCGGAAAGACCCGCTTTCCAGGAGCCTCATAGGGGCCAGCAGAGGGGAAGCCGGGTCAGGTTTCGGAAAGCACCGGCATATGTTGAACTCGCCTAAGTTATTGATAAACCTGCTGTATCGGGCTTGGGCGTAGTCCAGCGAAATGCGGTACTGGAGTCATGGTGAAATGAAAAAGCCCCGCACGAAGGCGGGGCTGGGCAAAAGCGGTGGAGCAGGTCAGCCGCCGCGGCGCATGGCCTCGAAGAACTCCACGTTGTTCTTTGTTTCCTTCATCTTCTTGATCATGAGTTCCATGGACTCGATCTCGTCCATGTTGTACATGAACTGGCGCAGGATGCGCGTCTTCTGCAGGATCTCGGGTGCCAGTAGCAGTTCCTCGCGGCGTGTGCCGCTCTTGTTGAGCTCGATGGCCGGGAAAACGCGCTTTTCGTAGAGGCGGCGGCTCAGGTGGATTTCGCAGTTGCCCGTGCCCTTGAATTCTTCAAAGATCACTTCGTCCATGCGGCTGCCGGTATCGACCAGCGCCGTGGCAATGATGGTCAGCGAGCCACCTTCCTCGACCTTGCGCGCCGCGCCGAAGAAGCGCTTGGGGCGTTGCAGGGCGTTGGAGTCCACACCGCCGGAGAGCACCTTCCCGCTGGAGGGCACCACGTTGTTGTAGGCGCGGGCCAGGCGGGTGATGGAATCCAACAGGATCACCACGTCCTTTTTCAGTTCCACGAGGCGCTTGGCGCGCTCGATCACCATCTCGGCCACATGCACGTGGCGTGCGGCGGGCTCGTCGAAGGTCGATGCAATGATTTCGCCCTTGACCGAGCGCTGCATCTCGGTCACTTCCTCGGGGCGCTCGTCCACCAGCAGCACCATCAGGTGCACATCGGGGTTGTTGGCCGTGATGGCATGGGCGATGTGCTGCATCATCACCGTCTTGCCGCTCTTCGGAGGCGCGACGATCAGCGCGCGCTGGCCGCGGCCGATGGGGGCGATGATGTCGATGATGCGGCCGGTGATGTTCTCCTCGCTCTTGATCTCGCGCTCCAGCCGCATCTGCTCCTTGGGGAACAGCGGCGTGAGGTTCTCGAACATCACCTTGTGCTTGTTCTGCTCCGGCGGGCCGCCGTTGACGGAGTCAAGCTTGGTCAGCGCGAAGTAACGCTCGCCATCCTTGGGCGTGCGCACCTCGCCTTCGATCATGTCGCCGGTGTGCAGGTTGAAGCGGCGCACCTGGCTCGGACTGATATAGATGTCGTCGGTGCTCGCGGTGTAGCTGGTGTCGGGGCTGCGCAGGAAGCCGAAGCCGTCGGGCAAGATCTCAAGCACGCCGTCGGCAAAAATCTGCTCGCCGGCTTTTGCACGCTTCTTGATGATGGCGAACATCAGCTCCTGCTTGCGCATGCGGCCGCCGTTTTCGATTTCCAGGTCTTCGGCCTGCTTGAGGACTTCAGACACGTGCAGTGCCTTGAGTTCGTTAAGGTGCATGGAGTGACTCCTGGACGGAGTGGAAATGTCTGTGTGAGGGGAAGGGCTGCGTTTCGTGCGGGCCATGGGTGATGGCGGACTTGGCGAGCCTGTGATCCGGAGCCGGCCGCTGGGTGCACGTGCGGCGAGGCGATCAGCGCGAATTATGACAGGAAAAGTTCTGCGCTATTCGCAGGTTGCCCGGGTGCTGCGCACCTCGGAAGACTGCCGGCCACGGAGGGCGGCCGGCAAGAAGGGAATCAGGCCAATTGCTGGTCGATGAAGGCGGTGAGCTGGGCCTTGCTCATGGCGCCTACCTTGGTGGCGGCGAGTTCACCGTTCTTGAACAGCATCAGCGTGGGAATGCCGCGGATGCCGAACTTGGCGGGAATCTCGCGGTTCTCGTCCACGTTCATCTTGGCAATGGTGAGCTTGCCCTGGTAGGCGCCAGCCACCTCGTCCAGGATGGGGGCGATCATCTTGCAGGGGCCGCACCACTCGGCCCAGTAGTCCACCAGCACCGGAGTGCCGGCTTTCAGCACGTCGGCTTCAAAGCTGGCGTCGGAGAGATGTTTGATGAGTTCGCTGGCCATGGCGCGTTCCTTGGTTCCTTGTGTGAGCAGTGGGCGATGCCGGTACGTATAAAGTCCAGTCATTGTGACAGAAACCGAATCCCCGCATCCTCATATGGCCGGTGCTTGTAACGCTATGACACCCATAGCAAAAGACGATCACGCCGCAGCGTGCAGCGCGGGGTGGTGCGCGGTTTTCGAGCAGGTGCGCTCAGCGGCCGCGCAGCGCGGCGCGCACCTGGCGGCCACCGTGGTGCTGGTGCCGTACGCCCAGCTCATGGGCGAGGCGCGCCGGCAATGGCAGCGCGCCTATACGCAGGGTTTCGCGCCGCGCTTCGAGACCACGCGCAACTGGGCTGCCCAGCTGGGGGCGCCACTGGCGGAGGGCAGCGAGTACGCGGGCGATATGGCGCGCGATGCGGTCACCGCACGTGCATTGCTCGACCGCGCCGGTCTTGCCGCGCACCGCGAAGTCCTCAGCGGTCCGCTGCTGGAGATGGCCGCGCAGTTGGCGGTGGTGGCAGCGGCCGTGGCTCCTGACCGGCGCCCGGACTGGGGCGAGGCGGCGCGCGCCCTGCTGCCGGCGGCGGGCGACGGTGGCGCGCTCCGGCTGGAGGCCGCCGCAGCGCGCATCGCCCTGGAATGGGTGCTGGCCTCGCGCCACGTGGGGGATGTGCTGTTCGAGTCTGGCGTGCGTGCGTCCGTGCCGCTGCTGGTGGTGGTGCAGGGCTTCCAACCCGACCCCCTGGCCCGCACGCTGGCGCAGCACTGGGCAGAGGCGGGCCTTGTCGTGGACCTGCCGCAGGTGATGGACGGCGGGAAGGCCGGCGTGCCAACCTTGCATGCCGTGCCCGATGCCGAGGACGAGGCCCAGCGCGCCGCCGCCTGTGTGTTGCAGCACCTGGCGCAGGGGCAGGCGCCCGTGGCACTGGTGGCCAACGACCGCGCGCTCACCCGCCGCATCAGTGCCTTGCTTGCCGGCGCGGGCGTGGCTGTGCACGACGAAAACGGCTGGCTGCTCTCCACCACCCACGCCGCGGCGCGGCTGATGGCGGTGCTGCAGGCCTGTGCCTGGGACGCCACCGCCGATGCCGTGCTCGACTGGCTCAAGCAGTCGCCCGCGGTGGATGGGGCCGCACTGCGCGCGCTGGAGCACTGGCTGCGCCGTGCGGGCGCCCGGCATTGGAGCGGCGCGGCGACGCAACTGCAGGCGTTGGCTGAGCGGCGCCCGGCCGAGGCCGCGTTGGCGGACCAGGTACAGGTCTGGCGCGCGCAGCTGCGGGCCGCGCGGCCGCTGGCCCAGTGGTTGCAGTCGCTGCGCGTGCTGCTGCAGGACTGCGGCCTGTGGGACGGGCTGCAGCAGGACGAGGCCGGTGCGCGCGTGCTGGCCGAGCTGCGCCTGCCCGAGGGCCTGCAGGACGATCTGCAGGACATGGACGGGGCCGGTGCGCGCATGGCGCTGGCGGACTTCACACGCTGGGTGGGAGAGGTGCTGGAATGCGCGCGCTATCGACCGGCCTATGTGGACGATGCACCCGTGGTGGTTCTGCCCCTGCCGCAGCTGCTGGCGCGCCCGTTCGCTGCGCTGGTGCTGCCCGGCTGCGATGAGAAACGCCTGCAGGCCGCGCCTGAACCGCCCGGCCCCTGGACGCAGGCGCAGCGCGAGGGACTGGGGCTGCCTACGCGCGACCTGTTGGCCGCCGCGCAGCGCGCCGCCTGGCGGCAGGCCCTGCGTATTGCGCGTGTCGACCTCCTGTGGCGCGTGGGTGACGAGGGGGGCGAACCCCTCCTGCCGAGTCCGCTGGTCCAGGCGCTTCGGCTGGACGGACCCGGCACGGACGGTGCCGATCCCCGGGTGACGCGCAGCGTGCCCGTGGCACCCACGGCGCGTCCGCTGCCGGTGGGCGCGCAGCTGCCGGTGCAGCGGCTATCGTCCTCGGCATATTCCGACCTGCGCCACTGTCCTTACCGCTTCTTCGCGCTGCGCCAACTGCAGCTGCAGGAAGACGACGAACTGGACGCCGGGCTGGACAAACGTGACTTCGGCACCTGGCTGCATGCCGTGCTGCAGCACTTCCATGAGGCGTTGCAGGACGCGCCCACGGGCGACGCCGCGGCGCGCACGGCGCTCATGGACGAGGCGGCTGCGCGCGCTACGCGCGAGCTGGGGCTGCAGGAGGGCGACTTCCTGCCCTACGCCTCGGGCTGGCCCGCGCTGCGCGCCGGCTATCTGGAATGGCTGGGCAAGCACGAAGCCGCTGGCGCCTGCTTTCGCCAAGCCGAGCTGCGCGCGCGCCAGCCGCTGGGCGCGCTGGAACTGGTCGGCACACTGGACCGTGTGGACGCCGTGCGTCCGCAGGGCGGCGGCGAACCCCTGGCGCTGGTGATCGACTACAAGACCGAGAGCGACGCCCTCACGCGCGGGCGCATCAAGGCCGGGGCCGAGGACACGCAGCTCGCCTTCTATGCCGCATTGCTGCAGGACGACACCTTGCGGGCCGCGTACGTGAATGTGGGCGAGCGCGGCGAAACCCGGCTGCACGAGCAGGACGACGTGGTGCACCTGCGCGACCTGCTGCTGGACGGCATCACGCACGACATGCAGCGCATTGCCGCCGGCGCGCCGCTGCCCGCGTTGGGCGAGGGCAGCGTGTGCGAATGGTGCGCCGCGCGCGGTCTGTGCCGCAAGGATTTCTGGAATGAGTGAAGCTGCCGCGCAAGCCGCCTACGAACACAACGGCCAACCGGTCACGCGGGAGGCCTTCTATGCCATCGCCTGCGACCCGCAGCGCAGCGTGGCCGTGGAGGCCTGCGCCGGCGCCGGCAAGACCTGGATGCTGGTCTCGCGCATGCTGCGCGCGCTGCTGGACGGCTGTGCGCCGCACGAGATCCTGGCCATCACCTTCACCAAGAAGGCCGCGGGCGAAATGCGCCAGCGCCTGCAGGAATGGCTGCAGGAGTTTGCGGCCAAGCCGCTGCCTGATCTGGAAAAGGAGCTGATTGCAAGAGGAATCGGGCCGCAGCGCGCTCTGGACAAGCGCGAGCAGCTACAAAAACTATACCGGCAGACGCTGGACGCGGGCCGCCCCGTGCAGATACGCACCTTTCACAGCTGGTTTGCGGCGCTGCTGGGCACGGCGCCGCTGGCGGTGCTGGAGCAGCAGGGCCTGCCCGCCCATTACGACTTGCTGGAGGATGACGCCGAGGCAGTGCGCGAGGTCTGGCGTCCCTACCTCGCCGCCGTGGCGCAGGACGCCGCGCTGCGCGCGGATTACGAAGCCTGCGTGGCGCATCACGGCCGCTCGCAGACGCACAAGGCGCTCGAAGGCGCGCTGGCCAAGCGCGTGGAGTTCGCGCTGGCCGACGAGGCGGGCGTGGTGGACGCATCGATCCCGCATTTCGGCACGCAGTTCTCGGACCTTGCCGGCTTGCACCATCCGGCCGATGCGCTGGCCAGCGACGCAGCGCGCCAGCGCTGGCATGCCTGGGCCCAGGTGCTGGGGGCGCAGGCGAACAAGACGCCGCAGAAGGCCGCCAACGCGGTGATCGACGCCTGGCTGTGCGACGACCTGGGCCAGCGTCTGGACACGCTGCGCAAGGCCTTCTTCGTGGCCAGCGAGGACCGCCTGTCCAAGAATCTGGAGAAGTTCGCCGCCGCGCAGGAGGCCGAGGGCGAACTGCAGCGCCTGTGCGCCGCGCGCCGCCAGCACGAGGCCTGGCTGCACCAGCAGCGCATGGCGCGGCTGGCGCGTGCGCTCATCGCGCAGTTCGCCCAGCTCAAGCGCGAGCGCGGCTGGGTGGACATGAACGACGTGGAGCGCACGGCGCTGGTCATGCTGTCCGACCCCATCCTCTCCGGCTGGGTGCAGGAGCGGCTGGACGCGCGCGTGCGCCACCTGCTGGTGGATGAGTTCCAGGACACCAACCCGCTGCAGTGGCAGGCGCTGCATGCCTGGCTGGCCGGTTACGCGGGCGCGGGCGGCGGCCAGCAGCCGCCCAGCGTGTTCATCGTGGGTGACCCCAAGCAGAGCATCTACCGCTTTCGCCGCGCCGAGCCGCAGGTCTTCAAGGCCGCCCAGGCCTTCGTACGCGAGGGGCTGGGGGGCGACTTGCTGGCCTGCCACCACACGCGGCGCAACGCCATCGGCGTGATCGCAGCGGTGAACCAGGCCATGCAGGCGGCGCAGGCGCAGGGTGAGTACGCGGGCTTTCGCGACCACACCACCGAATCGCGCGACCCGGGGCAACTGCTGCGCCTGCCCCCGATCACGGCGCCTGACGGGGGTGATGCCGCCGCGGCCACTGCCCCCGAGTGGCGCGACACTCTGACCCAGCCGCGCCATGAAGCCGAGGAAACCCTGCGCATGCGCGAATGCGCGCAGGCTGCGCAATGGGTGGCGGCGCAGATCGCCGCGGGCGTGCAGCCGCAGGAGATCATGGTGCTCGCGCGCAAGCGCGACCGGCTGGCCTCCCTGCAGGAGGCCCTGCGCGCGCTGCACGTGCCCTGCGTGCAGCCCGAGAAGGCCGAGCTGGGCGAGGCGCCCGAGGTGCAGGACATCGTCGCGCTGCTGGATGCGCTGGTCTCACCGGGGCATGACCTTTCGCTGGCGCGTGCGCTGCGCTCGCCGCTGTTCGGCCTGACGGATGACGCGCTGGTGCAGATTGCGCTGCGGGTACGCCAGACGGCCGCAGAAGGATCCCCGTGCAGCTGGTTCGACGTACTTCAAAAAAGTGAGCTGCTTCCGCCCGACCTGCAAGCGCTGGCGCCTGTTTTGGCTCAATACAAGCGATGGGTGGAAACACGCCCCCCCCACGATGCGCTGCATGCCATCTACGAACACGGCGACGTGCCCGCGCGCTTTGCCGCCGCGGCTCCCGCCTCGCAGCGTGCGGGCGTGCTGGCCAACCTGTGCGCTTTGCTGGCCGCGGCGCTGCAGCAGGACGGGGGACGCTACCTCACGGCCTATGCCTTCGTGCGCGCCATGAAGCGCCCGGGCATGCGCGCACCCGGCCGCGTGGAGGCGCAGGCCGTGCGCCTGCTCACCATCCACGGCGCCAAAGGGCTGGAGGCGCACAGCGTGCTGCTGCTGGACACCGATGCGCGCGCGCAGAAGGCCGAGACCATGGGCGCGCTGGTCGACTGGCCGGGCGAGCAGGCCGCTCCGCTGCGCTTTGTCTTTCTGGCCAGCGAATCCAACCCGCCGCCCAGTGCGGTGGACCTGCTGGCGGCGGAACTGGCGGAGCGCCAGCGCGAGGAGCTCAACACCCTCTATGTGGCCATGACACGCGCCAAGCATTGCCTGGCCTTGTCGGCGGTGCAGTCCAGCACGGCCGCGCCCGGCAGTTGGTGGAACCGGCTGGCCGAGTCCCTGCAGGACGCGCCAGTGCCGCCCGCCGCGCCATTGGGCGATGTGGCTGACGATGCCGCCGTCGCGTTGCCGCAGCTTCCGCCGTATGCGGGGGCTGCGCCGGGGGCACAAGCCGCTGCGGCGGGTGCTCCCGTCTCCACCCCGCAGTCGCGCCAGGGCGAGGCCATGCACCAGTTGCTGGAGCAGGCGGGCGTGGTCGGCGCCCCGCGGGCGGGCGGCGTGTGGCCCGCGCGGCGGCTGGCGCAGCTGGCGCGTGACTTCGACATCACGGCGGAGGCTGCCGCACAGGCCGCAGCGATGGCGCGGAGCATTCTGCAGGGCGAGGGTGCCTGGGCGTGGAACCCCGATCACGTGGAGCAGGCCCTCAACGAAGCGCCGCTGGTGTACCAGGGCCAGGGTCTGCGTCTGGACCGCCTGGTGCGGCTGCGCCAGCCGCGTGAGGGTGCGCGCTGGTGGGTGCTGGACTACAAGAGCGCCACCGCGCCCGAGCGCCAGCCGCAGCTGATGGCCCAGCTGCGCCTGTACCGCGAAGCGGTGGGAGCGCAGTTTCCGGGCGAGCGGGTGGGCGCGGCTTTCTTGACGGGCGATGGGAGGCTGGTGGTCGTGGACGCGCCAGGGCAGGGCGTGCTGTTCTGACCGGGTGGGCAGGCGCCGGGCCTGTGGCCGGCGTACGGGAATACCCCGCGTCGTGCGCAGGGGTAGGTACCATCGGTTGATTCTGCCGATTGATCGATGACCCATGAACCACACCCTCGTCCCTGATGAACTGGATGTCCTGGTCGAGTTGCTGCCAACCCCCGGCACGCGCGTCATCGAACTCGGATGCGGCGGTGCGCGCATGGCGCGGCAGATGCTGCAGCGTTGGCCGGACATGCGGTATCTGGGGCTGGAAGTGGACCTCCGGCAGCACGCAATCAACCTGCAGGACACGCCGCCGCGCATGCGCTTTGCCGTGGGTGGTGCGCAGGCCATTGCAGGCGATGACGCGCAGTTCGACCTGGCGCTGATGCTCAAGTCCCTGCACCACGTGCCGCTGGATGCGATGGACCAGGCGCTGACCGAAGTGGCGCGCGTGCTGCGTCCCGGCGGGCATTTGTACGTTTCGGAGCCGGTCTACGAAGGCGCGCTCAACGAGATCGTGCGCCTGTACAACGACGAAGGCATCGTGCGCGCCGCTGCGCAGGCGGCGCTGGACCGCGCGCTGGCTGTCCGCGGCACCTGGGAGCAGGTGGCGCAACGGCGATTCGACATGCCTGTGCATTTCGAGGACTTCGCCCAGTTTGAGCGGCGGATGATGAACCCCACCTTTGCCGACCACCGCATCGACGTGTCCTTGCGCGAGCGCGTGGCGGCGGCCTTCGCGCCGCATTGCACGATGGAGGGAGCGCACTTCGTGCGGCCCATGCACGTGCGCCTGCTGCGGCGTGCGGGTTGATGAAAGCAACACCATGATGGATACGGATCTGCGATCCTGCGAGATCGCCGTGATTGGCGCGGGCCCGGCTGGCCTGATGGCCGCCGAGACCGCCGCAGCGGCGGGCCTGAGCGTGCAGGTGTTCGACGCCATGCCTTCGGTGGGACGCAAGTTCCTGCTGGCGGGCAGGGGCGGGCTGAACCTCACGCATTCCGAACCGCTGGCGGCCTTCATGGCGCGCTATGGCGATCGCCAGCAGGCGCTGACGCCCTGGCTGCGAGACTTTGGCCCCGAGGACTTGCGCGCGTGGGCTGATGCCTTGGGCACGCAGACCTTCGTCGGTACGTCGGGCCGGGTGTTCCCCAAGGACATGAAAGCCGCGCCGCTTCTGCGTGCCTGGCTGCAGCGCTTGCGCGGGCAGGGGGTGCAGCTGCACATGCGCCATCGCTGGATGGGCTGGGCCGACGCATTGAATGGCATCACGCCGCCTGTGCTGCGCTTTGCCGCGCCGGCGGGAGAGGTGCGGGTAAGGGCGCGCGCCGTCGTGCTGGCCCTGGGCGGCGGCAGCTGGGGCCGCCTGGGCTCGGACGGTACCTGGGCGCCGCTGCTGGCGCAGCGCGGCGTGCCTGTAGCGCCGCTGGCGCCGTCCAACTGCGGTTTCGACGTACCGCGCGTGGATGCGCCCGTGGGCGAGACGCGGCGAGAGTTCTTTCTGGAGCTCATCGGCCGAGGCGCGCCCGCCGTCGGCTGGACGCCGCATTTCGTCGAGCGCTTCGCGGGCCAGCCCTTCAAGTCGGTGGTGCTGTCCTTCACCGACAGCCAGGGCCGGCGCTTTGAGCGGCGCGGGGAATTCGTGGCCACGGCCACGGGCGTGGAAGGCAGCCTGGTCTATGCGGTCTCCAGCCTGCTGCGCGACGAGATCGTGGCACACGGTCACGCCACCTTCCACCTGGACCTGCTGCCCGACCACACGCCCGAGCGCGTGCTGGCCGAGGTGCGCCACCCGCGCGGCTCGCGCAGCCTTTCCACCCACCTCAAGAGCCGGCTGGGCCTGGACGGCATCAAAACCGCCGTCCTCTACGAACAACTGGGCAAGGACGGTATGTCCGACCCGGTGGCGCTGGCCCATGCCATCAAGGCCTTGCCCATCACCGTGGTGGCAGCACGCCCATTGGATGAGGCCATCAGCACGGCCGGCGGCGTGGCCTTCGAAGCGCTGGATACGCGCCTCATGCTGCGCACCATGCCCGGGGTTTTCTGCGCGGGCGAGATGCTGGACTGGGAGGCGCCCACCGGGGGGTATCTGTTGACTGCGTGCTATGCCACCGGGCGTGCGGCAGGAGCGGGTGCCGCGCACTGGCTGGCAACGCAGGCGTAGTACAGCAGGGGCGCCGCCTTGGGCCATGCTCTGCGGTCATTGCGGGAAGGTCGGCGTCAACCCAGAGCGTTGCTGAGCGCGCGGTCAAAACTTCGCGCGGTAATACACCATGGGCCCGCCGCGGCGGGCGCGCAGCACCAGCCGCGCATCGCCTTGCAACTGCACGCCGATGGCGCCCAGCTCGGGGACCAGACCGCGCGTGCGCGATGCGGACCATTGCACCTCCAGACGGGTGCCGAAGTTGCTGCCCTGGTCGCGACCCCAGATCATGCCCATGGCGTCGTGCAGGCCCGTGTGCGGGTGGGTGCGGGCCCAGGCCTGCAGGTCCAGCCGTACGCGCGGCTGCAACTGTGATCGCCAGCGCAGACCCAGGTCGTAGGCCAGCGGGGTGCCTGACGGGTAGGCCGGGCTGACGGCTCCTGCGCGGGCCGCGCCGTCCGACGGAACCACCACGCCCAGCGTCAGCCCCAGGCGAGAGGCTTGCAGCGGCGTAAGCCAACGGGTGATGTCCGTGTACTGAACGCTGTTGCCGAATGATGCGCGCGGAAGATCGCTGCCGTTCAGGTCGGGGTAGGTGGCGGTGTTCTGCGTGAAGGCGGCGGAAGAAGGCTCATCCTGAGCCTCTCGCAATGCGGTCGCAGCACCGTCTGCCAGACTCTCATCGCCCCGGGCGGGAAATGCCGCGCACAGGCACAGCAGGCACACAATGCCCCAATCCATGGCCGGCCGTGGCAGCGGCCGGAGCAGATGACTTGCAAGCAGCGCGGACATGGCAGACAGCATGGCGGCACGGGACAGCAAGAAAGTGGATCGGTGGCAAGAACTCCTGGTGCGCAGTATGGACCGCGGGCACGTGCTTGTCGCGATCGCCGTGCTTGTTCCACTGTAGGACGGAGCTGACGCATCGCGTTCATGTGCGGGAACGCCGCAACCGCCCGATGAAACGCAAAGCGCTCAGGCGACGCAAAAAAAGAAGGGGGAAGAAAAGAAGAAGGTGACGAGCCTTACCCCCGGCACTGGCTCCACAGTTAGGGCTGCTTGGTTCCCCACCTGACCCGGTTGGCCGCTTCACCATGCGGGGAGGCCCGTCGCCTGTGATTGTACGACGAACCACGCTCTGCCCGTGGCCTGTCAGAACTTTGCCCGGTAGTACAGCATGGGGCCGCCGCGCCGGACGCGCAGCAGCAAACGTGAGTCGCCCTGCAACTGCACGCCGATGGCGCCAAACTCGGGCGTGCTGGGCAGCGAGTAACCGTCTGGCTCGGGGTGGTTACGCGCACGCACATCCAAAGCCGCAGGTAATGGCTGTTGCTGCGTCGGCGGATCGGCAGCGGCGGTGTTTTGGGAATCCTCCTGTGCTTGCGTTGGTGGCTGCAGGCACAGACACGGTAGCCAGCAGGCGAGACGCACCCCAGCCGACCGGGTCAGCAACCCTTGTCGCGATAGTCGCCTGCGGGCCGCAAGGGATGGAAGCAGGGCGGGCAACATGGCGGTACGGTGCGACTGGCAGTATGCAGTCATTCCCGGGGAGTATGAATCCTGGCAGAAAGCAGATCGCCCTCGGTTGGCGCGGTGGCCTGCGTAGGCACGGGCCAGCTAGAAGCCTTGGCGCGCTGCGTGTCTGGCCCGCACATAGAATCACGCCCCATGTCCTATCTTGTGCTCGCCCGCAAATACCGTCCCAAGACCTTCTCTGAGATGGTGGGGCAGGAGCACGTGGTGCAGGCGCTCTCCAACGCGCTCACGCAGCAGCGGCTGCACCACGCCTACCTGTTCACCGGCACGCGCGGCGTGGGCAAAACCACGGTCTCGCGCATCCTGGCCAAATCGCTCAATTGCCAGGGGCCGGACGGCCAAGGCGGCATCACTGCCACGCCCTGCGGCGTGTGCCCGGCCTGTACCGACATCGACAGCGGCCGGTTTCCTGACTACACCGAGCTGGATGCCGCCTCCAACCGCGGCGTGGACGAGGTGCAGGGGCTGCTGGAGCAGGCCGTCTACAAGCCGGTGCAGGGGCGCTTCAAGGTCTTCATGATCGACGAAGTGCACATGCTCACGAACACGGCGTTCAACGCCATGCTCAAGACGCTGGAGGAGCCGCCGGAATACCTCAAGTTCGTGCTGGCCACCACCGATCCACAGAAGGTGCCAGTCACGGTGCTCTCGCGCTGCCTGCAGTTCAACCTGCGGCCCATGGCGCCCGAGACGGTGCTGGAGCACCTCACCCGCGTGCTCGCCGCCGAGAACGTGCCCGCCGAGCCGCAGGCCCTGCGGCTGCTGGCCCGCGCCGCGCGCGGTTCCATGCGCGACGCGCTCAGCCTGACCGACCAGGCGATTGCCTTCGGCAGCGGCCAATTGCAGGAAGCCGCTGTGCGCCAGATGCTGGGCAGCGTGGACCGCAGCCATGTGTTCCGTCTGATCGACGCGCTGGCGCAGGGCGATGGCCGCACGGTGGTCGAGACGGCGGACACCCTGCGCATCAACGGCCTGTCCGCCGCCTCCACGCTGGAGGACATGAGCGCCGTGCTGCAGCGCATGGCCGTGCTGCAGGCCGTTCCGCAGATGGCTGCGGCCGCGGACGCCAGCGACCCTGAGGCGGCAGAGGTTGCGCGCCTGTCTGCCGCCCTGCCGGCCGACGAGACGCAGCTGCTGTACAGCATCTGCCTGCACGGCCGCGCCGATCTGGGTCTGGCGCCCGACGAATATGCCGCGCTGACCATGGTGCTGCTGCGCCTGTTGGCGTTCAAGCCGGCGGCTTCGGAAGGCGGCGCGGCTGCCTCGGCTGAAAAAAAAACTCTGACGCGGCCTGAAGCCGCAGCGCCGTCGGCCCATGCGCCGGCCGATACGCCGGTAGTCCAGGCACCGCAGGCTGTGCCGGCCGCCGCGGACCGGGCTCCTGCACCGCCGCCGGTGTCGGTGCACCCGGCTCCGGTCGAGGCGCCCGCGATGGACTGCGCGACTGCCGCGCCCGCCCGGCCCGCCGCATCGGCAGCGCCTACGCGGGCGCAAGCCACGCCGGACGATGTGAACCAGGCCGTGCAGGACGCGTTGGACGCGGGCGACCGCGAATCGCCCCCGTGGGAAGCCGGCGACGCGGCCCAGGCGCCCGTACGGGCCGCAGCGCCTGTGCGTCTGCCCGTACGCTCCCCTGAGGATCTAAGGCAAAAAACACCTCCAGCGCCCGCCCATACAGCGCAAGCAGCTCCTGAAACGGTAGCAATCCCCGTGCGTACCGCGCCGGAACCCGGCGCGCGCCTGCAGCCCCTGCCATCGGCGGCCCCGGCACCCGCGCGGCTGGTGCGCACCGAGGAGGGCGATGTCTGGCATGCCACCGTGCAGCAGCTCATTGCCCAGGAGGCCATCACCGCCCTGGTGCGCGAACTGGCGCTGCAGTCGCAACTGGTGGCGCGTGACCCGGACCATTGGCTGCTGCGCGTGGAGCGGGAGTCGCTCAACCAGCCCACGGCGCGCGAGCGCCTGCGCGCGGCGCTGGAGGCCGCGGGCCATGCGCGCCAGATCAGCGTGGAAGTGGGTGTGGTGATCGACAGCCCCGCGCGCCGCAACGCGCACGCCGCGGCCGAACGCCAGCGCGTGGCCGAGGAGATCGTCCACAACGACCCCTACGTGCAGCAACTGATGCGTGATTTCGGGGCGAAAATCGTGCCGGGCAGCATCAAGCCTGCATAACCATTTTTGAAACGCAAAGGAAACCATCCATGTTCAACAAGGGACAGCTCGCCGGCCTCATGAAGCAGGCCCAGGCCATGCAGGACAACCTGAAGAAGGCCCAGGACGACCTGGCCAACATCGAGGTCGAAGGCGAATCCGGCGCCGGCCTGGTGAAGGTGCTGATGACCTGCAAGCACGACGTCAAGCGCGTCACCATCGACCCCAGCCTGCTGGCCGACGACAAGGACATGCTGGAAGACCTGGTGGCAGCCGCTTTCAACGCCGCGGTGCGCAAGGCCGAGGAGACTTCGGCGGAGAAGATGGCCAAGATCACGGCCGGCATGCCAGGCCTTCCCGGCGGCATGAAATTCCCCTTCTGAGGGCAGGCTACTGCGCGCCGGCCATGCGTCGTGGGGCGGTGCTCGCAATCCTCACGTACTAGGCAAGTACGTTCCGGTTGCTGTGCTCCGTCCGCCTCGCCTGGCAGGCGCTCGCTACGCCCTTGGGGGCGGCGTTTGCACTCCGAAATCCATTCTTCATGTCCGACACCAGCTCCCTTGACGCACTGATCCAGGCCCTGCGGCGCCTGCCCGGTGTGGGCGTGAAGTCGGCGCAGCGCATGGCGTTTCATCTGCTGCAGCATGACCGCGCCGGCGCGCAGGTGCTGTCGCAGGCGCTCGCGCAGGCGGCAACGCAGGTGCGCCATTGCGAGCGCTGCCACACCTTCACCGAGGGCGCGGTGTGCGAGACCTGCCTGGACCCGGCGCGCGACGCCAACCGCCTGTGCGTGGTGGAGACGCCCGCCGACCAGGCCGCGATGGAGCGCACCGCGGCGTTCAAGGGGCTGTACTTCGTGCTCATGGGGCGGCTGTCGCCGCTGGATGGGGTGGGGCCGCGCGACATCGGTGTGCACAACCTGCTGGAGCGCGCCAGCGACGGCGTGGTGCAGGAGGTGATCCTGGCCACCAGCTTCACGGCCGAGGGAGAGGCCACGGCCCACGCGATCGGCGAGGCGCTCAAGCGCCGCGGCGTGCACGTCACGCGCCTGGCGCGGGGCGTGCCCGTGGGTAGCGAGCTGGAATACGTGGACCTGGGCACCATCGCTCATGCGCTGGCGGATCGGCGCTGAATATCAAAAACAATAGCTGCTAGCGCTTGTTGGATAAGCGCTGGAGGCCAAAAACACTGCAAAAATGAACACAACAATGCATGTGGCCCGCTTCACCGTGGCCTACTGGTGCGTGCTGATTGCGGCGCTGCTGCCCATGGCTTGCGCGCTGCTGGCCAAGCGGGGGGCTTTCGCGGCAGCGACAACCACGACCCACGCGCGTGGCTGGCGCGCCAGACCGGCTGGCGCGCCCGTGCCAATGCGGCGCAGGCCAACAGCTTCGAGGCGCTGCCGTTCTTCATCGGCGCGGTCATCATCGCGCACCAGTTGGGCGCGCCGCAGATGATGCTGGACCTGCTGGCCTTCCTGTTCGTGATGCTGCGCGTGTCCTACATCACCATGTACGTGGGCGACATGCCCACGGCGCGCAGCCTGGTGTGGGGCGCGGGACTGCTGGTCAACATCGCCATCCTGCTGATCGGCTGGCGCTGACACCAGCGGTTAAAGGTGCTGCTGCGGCACGGGGATCTCCGCGGTGCGCATGCCCAGCGCGGTGACCACGGCGCTCAGCAGGGCCATGGCGCCGCAGAACACCAGCAGGCCGCGGTTCAGGCCCACGTGGTCCGACAGCCAGCCCATGCCCAGGATGGGCACGATGGTGCCCAGGTACCCCACGATCAGGTAGGACGACAGCAGGCCGCCGCGCTCTTCGGGCGTGGTGAGCTTGGCCACCACGCCCATGCCCGCCACATTGGCCAGCCCATGGCCGAAGGCCGTGGCGATCACCGCCGCGCCAAACACCAGCGTGGCGCCGGTGAGCGTGGTCGCCATGAGCAGCAGGTTGCACAGCACCAGCGCGCAGCCGCTGGCCAGGGCCACGCGCTTGGTGCGCCAGTTGCGCACCATGAACTGGAACGCGGACGACAGGAACAGGATCATCGCGATCGACAGTCCGCTCACGGCCGGCCCATGCCAGGGCACGATCTCCTGCATGAAGCTGGGCGCCAGCGATGAGTACAGGCTGAACATGCCGAAGGCGCTGAAGGCGCCCATGCTCGCCAGCCAGAACTGGCGCCGGCGCAGGCGCGGCGGCGGCGTGAGCCGCGGCATCCACTGTGCGATCACGCCGCGCCAGGTGCCGGGCGGCAGGGCATCGTCCCGCGTTCCCCCTGTGGGCAGCCCGCGCAGTTGGTGCAGCGCATACACCGCCAGCAGGCCCATGGCCGCCGTGGGCACGTAGGCGGTGACGAGCGGGTGGGGCACCCACTGGGCCATCAAGCCGCCCACGAGCGGCCCCAGGCCGAAACCCAGCGTCATCGCCACGGTGGTCAGTGCGGCCGTGCGCCGTGGATCACGCCCGGGGCGGGCCTGCACCATGCCGATGGAGGCCGAGGTGGTGATCATTCCCGACGCCAGCCCGATCATGAGCCGCGCCAGCATGAAGACGGGCACATTCCACGCCAGGGCTGACAGGACCACGCCCGCGGTCATCAGCGCGAGGCCCGTGCGCAGGATGGCCAGGAAGCCGTGGCGCTGCGTGAGCCGCCCCAGAAACAGCAGGCTGGTGAGCGCGCCGAACATGTACACCACGAAGAGATGCGTGATGTCGCTGGGCTTGAGCCCCCAGGCCTGCTGGTAGAGCGGGTACAGCGGGCTGGCCAGCGCCGTGCCCATGACGCCGACGCACATGGCATAGCCAATCCAAACAACGGGAGACCAGGAGCGTTCTTGCATAGGTGGAGGGAGAAAGCCCGCGCGGTGGGGCGCGGCGGCGACGGAGAGCCGGCAGCGGGGCGTGTCGGGAACGGTGAATGGTACGGTGGGCGAGGGCCCCATGCAGGCCGCCGGCGCTAGACCCCACGCGCCACGCAGCCGTGGATAGGTGGCGCGCCATACGCTTGTGCTGTCGGTGGTAGGCGAGTCTTGCGCATCGCTGGGCGGGCTGGCACTGGTTGCCATTCGCCCTGGCAGGACGGCTGCAGTTGCGCGTGCTCCTGCCCCAGGCGCAGGCGCACGCCGGCCCGGGGATGTGCCCCGTCACCTAAAATCGCCCCTGTGCTCCGCTACTGCGTGGCACTGCCGCCCGGCAGGGGCAGCGCCCGGCTCGCTGAAGCACGCCTCATAACGGGGCCGTCTTATGTGCCTACTTTTTGTTCGTTGGGTTTTTCATAACGAACAATTACATTCACCCGCTGTTCTGATCTTCACCCGCCGCGGCTGGCCATCCCTGAGGGGGCAGCCTGCGCGCGCTTTGCATTGCATTTCATGATTGACCTTCGGGGTATCACCCAGATCTACCCGGGCCCGCAGGGCCCCGTCGAAGCCCTGCGCGGCATCGACCTGCATGTCACGCCGGGCGAGGTGTTCGGCATCATCGGCCGTTCGGGCGCGGGCAAGAGTTCACTGGTCCGCGTCATCAACCTGCTCAACCGCCCCACCGCCGGCCAGGTGATGGTGGCGGGGCGCGACATGACCCAACTGTCCGACGCCGACCTGCGCGCCGCGCGCCGCGAGATCGGCATGGTGTTCCAGCACTTCAACCTGCTGTCGTCGCGCACGGTGTTCGACAACGCCGCGCTGCCGCTGGAGCTGGCGGGCATGCCGCGGGCCGAGATCAAGAAGCGCATCGACCCGCTGCTGGACCTGGTGGGCCTGGCCCATCTGGCCGACCGCTACCCGGCGCAGATCTCGGGGGGGCAGAAGCAGCGCGTGGGCATTGCGCGTGCGCTGGCCAGCAACCCGAAGGTGCTGCTGTCCGACGAGGCCACCAGCGCGCTGGACCCCGAGACAACCCGTTCCATCCTGGACCTGCTGCGCCAGGTGAACCGCGAAATGGGCGTGACGGTGGTGCTGATCACGCACCAGATGCAGGTCATTAAGCAGATTGCCGACCGTGTGGCCGTGATCGACGCGGGCCGCATCGTGGAGATGGGCCCGGTGGTCGATGTGTTCACCCGCCCGCAGCAGGACATCACCAAGAGCCTGATCGATGAAATCGTGCCCCAGGAGCTGCCCGCCGGGGTGCTGGCGCGCGTGCGCAGCCTGGCCGCGCGGCTGGAGCCGGGCGCGAGCGGCCAGCTGCTGCGCCTGTCGTATGCGGGCGAGCATGCCTACGAGCCGATCCTGTCGCACCTGATCCGCGAGCTGGGACTGGACCTGTCCATCCTGCATGGCCAGATCGACGAGATCCAGGACCAGACCTTCGGTTCGCTGGCGGTGTACGCCAGCGGCAACATGGCGCGCATCGGCGCGGCCATCGACTATCTGCGTGCCAACGGCGTGGTGGTGCGCACCGTGGAAGTGACAGGCTGAGGGGCGGGCGATGTTCGAGAACTTTTCTGAAATGATGCTGGAGCTGTTCGTCACCTCGCTGTGGGAAACGATCATCATGGTCGGCGTGTCCGGCATCGTCGGCGGCCTGGTGGGCATTCCGCTGGGTGTGTTCTTGCGCCTCACGGACGCGGGCGGCGTGCTGGAGAACGGCCCGGCCAACAAGATCGTGGGCTGGATCGTGAATGCCGTGCGCTCCACGCCGTTCATCATCCTGCTGGTGGCCATCATCCCGTTCACGCGCTTCATCACCGGATCGTCCATCGGCACCTGGGCGGCCGTGGTGCCGCTGACCATCGCCGCCGCGCCGTTCGTGGCGCGGCTGGTGGAGACGGCGCTGCGCGAGGTCGACAACGGCCTGGTGGAGGCCGCGCAGTCCATGGGCGCCACCACCGGCCAGATCGTGTGGAAGGTGCTGCTGCCCGAGGCCCTGCCGGGCATCGTGGCGGGCCTGACCATCAGCTTCGTGAGCCTCACGGGCTACTCGGCCATGGCCGGCGCCATCGGTGGCGGCGGGCTGGGCGACCTGGGCATCCGCTACGGCTACCAGCGCTTCCTGCCCGACATCATGCTGGCCGTGGTGGTCATCCTGATCTTCTTCGTGCAAGCCATCCAGAGCCTGGGTGACTGGGCCGTGCGCCGCCTGTCGCACCGCTGATGCAGGGCAGGGGGGCGCACACGGGATGTGTAAGCTCCTGATTTGATAGCTTTTGGCGCTTGTGCAGCGGGCGCCGCGGGCTGTTTTGACAGAAGACCTGCGTGTGCGGGCGGCTTGGCCGATACTCGATGGCAAAGCCACTACCACGAAGGAGACCCCGCCATGCCCGCACTGCCCGCCTTTGCGCCACCGGATGACGCGCTGTTCCAGCGCGCCCAGTCCCTGCTGGACGATGAATGGCTGGCCCACGATGCCGATCTGGCTCCCGTGCTGCCCATGGTGCTGGCGCGCGGCGTGGGGCAAGACTGGCACAAGGCCGGAACCTTCCGCCATCACCTGGTGGGCGTGGCCCGGTCGCTGGCGCTGTGGGGCCAGCCCCGGGACGTGCGTCTGCTCGGGCTGCTGCACAGCGTGTACGGCAATGCCTTCGTCGACCTGGTGAAGTTCGACGCAGCCAGCGAGCGCGGCCGCCTGCAGGCGCTGGTGGGCGAGAGCGCCGAGCACCTGGTGTACCTGTTCTGCACCATGAGCCGCGCGCAGTTCGTGCAAAAGTTGCTGGCCGGCGAGCTGCAGGCCGACGGCTCGCTGGTCGTGGAGAAGAACGGCCCCGCGCCGCGCCAGACCGTGCACCTCGCACCCTACGAGGTGGCGGCTTTCACCGTCGTCAGCATGGCCGACACCATTGAGCAGTGGTTCAGCTGGCAGGACGACATCTACTCGCGCTTTCCCGCCGTCGATCCTTCGCGCCCGCAGGCCGTGCACTGGGCCGCGTCGCTGTGGCCCGGACCCATGCGCCCCACGGCCCGCATGGTCAGCCAGATCGCGGCGCTGGGCCTGGCGTTGCAGCACCCCGGGCTGCGCGGGCAGTTGCCGCTGCCGCCCGTGTTCGACCAGTGCAGCCAGGGCCTGACGGCGCAGGACGAGGCGGCCGCCACGGCCCTGTATTGGTCGGTGATCCAGCTGGCGCAGCCGCTGGTGGACCTGGACGGCGCCACGGCCACGCTGGAGCAGGCCGTGCGCCTGAACCCCTGGGTGGGCGAGCCGCAGATGGTGCTGGCACAGCTGTACCTGTCGGCCGGCCGCGCGCACGACGCGGCGTGCGCCGCACGCGGGGCGCTGCAGGCCTTCAGCGCCTGGGGCAATGCCTGGGACAAGCGCGTGCAGTGGGACGCCTGGATCGCCTGGACGCGCATCCTGCTGCAGTCGGCCGAGGAGGGCGGCTGGCCCGCGCGGCTGGACAAGCTCAACAACGTGGCGCTCAAGGGCTGACGGGGCGCCGCCGCGGCCTTCCCGGGGCGGTGGAGGATGCGCGGCCTTTCACCCCCTCAGGTGCTCTGCCGCCCGGGTGCTCTTCATGTGTGCGGGTTCTTTGGATATGGAAAAGTATTCGTTCGGAGGGCGCGCCGCAGGGGCTACGATGCCGGCTCTCCCTGTAACGGTATGAAAGGTTTCCCGTGATTTCCAAGCGCTCCCTGCTCCAATCGACCCTGGCCCTGGCAATGGCCGCCGGCCTCTCGGGCCACGCCCTGGCGCAGGACAAGCCGCTGAAGATCGGCGTGACGGCGGGCCCGCACGCGCAGATCTTCGAGCAGGTCAAAAAAGTGGCCGAACAGCAGGGCCTGAAGATCCAGGTGGTGGAGTTCAGCGACTATGTGCAGCCCAACGCGGCTCTGGCCGCCGGCGACCTGGACGCCAACAGCTACCAGCACAAGCCCTACCTGGATGCGCAGATCAAGGACCGTGGCTACAAGTTCGCCGTGGCGGCCAACACCGTCAACTTCCCCATCGGCCTGTATTCCAAGAAGGTCAAGAAGCTGGCCGACCTGAAGGAAGGCGCGCGCTTCGGCATTCCCAACGACCCCACCAACGGCGGCCGCGTGCTGCTGCTGCTGCAGGCGCAGGGCCTCATCAAGCTCAAGGACGGCGCAGGCCTGAAGGCCACGCCGCTGGACGTGGTGGGCAACCCGAAGAAGCTCAAGTTCGTGGAGCTGGACGCCGCGCAGCTGCCGCGCTCGCTGGACGACCTGGACGCCTCGGCCATCAACACCAACTTCGCCATCTCCGCTGGCCTGAACCCCAAGACCGATTCCATCGCGCAGGAAAGCCCGGACGGCCCCTACGTCAACCTGCTCGTGGTGCGTGAGGCCGACAAGAACAAGCCCTGGGTGGCGCAACTGGTCAAGGCCTACCAGAGCGAGGAGATCCGTCGCTTCATCGAGACGCAGTTCAAGGGCTCGGTGCTGGCAGGCTGGTGATGGCGCGCGGCGGGGGGCCTCGACGGGCCCCGGCCCCGGTGCCGTGACCGCCGCTTGTCTGACAGCGGCGTTCCACGGCGGCCCGTAAGATGGTCCGGCCGCCCGCCACAGCGATGGCGCTGCGCGGCGCCTACCTCTGCCAGAAAGGGTCCGTATGAGCCACTACCGCATTGCCGTCGTCGTCGGCAGCCTTCGCAAGGATTCGTTCAACCGCAAGCTGGCCCACGCGCTGGCGCGCATGGCGCCCGCGGACTGCGAATTCCACCAGGTGCGCATCGACGACCTGCCGCTGTACAACCAGGACGACGACGGCCAGCAGGCCGAGTCCGTGCAACGGCTCAAGAAGGAGATCGCCGGGTCGCAGGGCGTGCTGTTCGTCACGGCGGAATACAACCGCTCCATCCCCGGCGTGCTCAAGAACGCCCTCGACAACGCATCGCGCCCCTATGGCCAGAGCGCCTGGGCGGGCAAGCCCGCGGGTGTGATCGGCGTGTCCATCGGCGCCATGGGCACGGCGATGGCGCAGCAGCACCTGCGCAATGTGCTGGCCTACCTGGACATGCCCACGCTGGGCCAGCCCGAGGCCTTCATCCATGCCAAGGACGGCCTGTTCAACGAAGATGGCACCATCGGCGAGGGCAGCAAGGACTTCTTGCAGCGCTGGATGGACCGGTACATCGCCTGGGTCAAGCGCCACAACGGCTGACGGTTGCTATCAATTGAGTAGCTATTTGCGCTTGACTATAAAGGGTTATAGCCTATTTTGATATGAAAAAACCCGCCCCGGCATCGCCGGAGGCGGGTTTTGTTTGGCGAGGCGCCGGGGGCCGATCAGGCGGCCTGGCTGACGCGGTCCTGGTTGGCGGCATGGGCCTTTACGTGGGCCTCGATCGCCTGGGCGGCGGCGGCCAGGGCCTGGGCCCTGGCATCGCCACCCATGGCCACGCCCTCGGCGCGCACGAAGCGCACGTCGGTCACACCGAAGAAGCCCAGCACGGTCTGCAGGTAGCTTTCCTGGTGCTCCATGGCGCGGCCGCCTTCGCTGGTGGAATACACGCCGCCGCGGCTCGACGCCACGATCACCGTCTTGCCCTTGGCCAGGCCCTCGGGGCCGTTGGCGGTGTACTGGAAGGTGCGGCCGGGCTGGGCGATGCGGTCGATCCAGGCCTTGAGCTGCGTGGGGATGGCGAAGTTGTAGAACGGTGCGCCGATCACCACCACGTCGGCCGCCAGGAATTGGCTCACCAGCCGCTCGGACACGGCGTTCTCGCGCTGCTGCGCCTCGCTCAGGCCGTCGGTCTGGCCGGTGCGCGGTGCCATCGCATCCATCGTGAAGTGCGCAGGCGCGTCGGCCACCAGGTCCAGGTAGCTCACCTGGGTGGCGGGATGGCTGGCCTTCCAGGCCTCGACGATCTGCGCCGTGAGCTGGCGCGAGACGGACTGGTCACCGGTGATGGCGGAATCGATGTGCAGCAGTTGCATGGAAATCTCCTGGGGATAGGGACAAACCCGCAATGGGGCGATGGATAGATTGTCGTTTTGGACCGAATGTTTGATAAGCAGGCGGTGATGCGATAGATTGTTCTGAATTTGGAACGAAAGGCGCGCGATGCAGGATCTGAACGACATGCTTTATTTCGCCGAGGTGGCCGAGCGTGGCGGCTTTGCCGCGGCGGGCCGGGCGCTGGGGATCCCGAAGTCGCGCCTGTCGCGCCGCGTGGCCGAGCTGGAAGCGCGCCTGGGCGTGCGCCTGCTGCAGCGCACCACGCGCACGCTGTCGCTCACCGAGGTGGGCGAGGCCTACCTGCGCCATTGCCAGGCCATGCGCGATTCGGCGCAGGCAGCGCAGGACACGGTGGACCAGGTACAGACCGAACCGCGCGGCACCGTGCGCGTGACCTGCCCGGTGACGCTGGCGCAGACGGTGGTGGCCGAGCTGATGCCGCAGTTCCTGCAGCGCCACCCCCAGGTGCGCCTGGAGATGCAGGTCACCAACCGCGTGGTGAACGTGGTGGAAGAGGGCGTGGACGTGGCGTTGCGCGTGCGCCCCACGCTGGAGGACAGCGGCAGCATGGTGGTTAAGCGCCTGGACGAGGTGCGCCTGCTGCTGGTGGCCAGCCCCGAGCAACTGCGGCGCCAGGGCACGCCCACCTCGCTGCGCGACCTGGCGCTGCTGGACACGCTGGCCATGTCCGCGGCCGACGGGCGCGCCAGCCTGCGCCTGATCGGCCCCGAGGGGCGCGAGGAAACCGTGCACTTCACGCCGCGCTACGTGGCCGACGACCTGCTGACGCTCAAATTCGCCGCGTTGGCGGGCACGGGCTTGTGCTGGATGCCGGACTACATGTGCATGTCCGAATTGCAGGAGGGCCGGCTGGTGCACCTGCTGCCCCAGTGGACGCAGCCGCGCAGCGTGGTGCATGCAGTGTTTGCGTCGCGGCGCGGCTTGTCGCCGGCGGTGCGCAGCTTCCTGGACTTTCTGGGTGAAACCGTGCCCGGCCATTCCGCCGCGGTCTGTGAGCGGGGCGACACGGCCACGGCCGGCGCGGCACTGCCCCGCTGATGCGGCGGCGCGTGGTGTACGCAAGAGCGCGGGATGCATGGGCGGTGCGGCTTGATCCCCAGTGGGGGGCGATGTAAGGGTGCTTTGCTTTTGATAGCTGGTAGCGCTTATCGCATAAGGGCTAGAGACCAATTTTACTTTCCACGGCGGTGCCGGGAGCCTGTGTGCCAGATGGCATTGCATATGCTCATCCGTGGATAAATTTACAAAAATATATTCTTTTGAGTTTTAACCTGCGCTCTCCACAATGCATGATTTCCTGCAACGTGGAGGCGCTCCCATGACCCCGGCAACCAAGCTCAAGACCCTTCTCGCCACGCTGGCCCTGGCGGCCAGCGGGCTGGCCTCGGCCCAGGCCAATGCGCTGCTGAACGTCTCCTATGACGTGGCGCGCGAGTTCTACAAGGACTACAACCAGGCCTTCATTGCCTACTACAAGAAAACCAAGGGCGTGGACATCAAGGTGGACCAGGCCCATGGAGGCTCCAGCGCCCAGGCGCGCGCCGTGAACGATGGCCTGGCCGCCGACGTGGTCACCTTCAACACCACCACCGACGTGCAGTTCCTCGCGGACAACGGCGTGGTGGCCAAGGACTGGGCCAAGAAATTCCCGCATGACGCATCGCCCACCACCTCCACCATGCTGTTCCTGGTGCGCCACGGCAATCCCAAGAACATCAAGGACTGGAACGACCTGATCCGCCCCGATGTGAAGGTGGTGGTGGTGAACCCCAAGACCGGTGGCAACGGCCGTTACGCCTACCTGGGCGCCTGGGGCTCGGTGCGCGAGAAGGGCGGCAGCGACGCGCAGGCGGCCGAGTTCGTGGGCAAGCTCTACAAGAACGTGCCCGTGCTGGCCAAGGGTGGGCGTGATGCCACGGCCACCTTCCTGCAGCGCAACATTGGGGACGTGCTGATCACGTTCGAGTCGGAGGTGGTGTCGGTGGAGCGTGAGTTCGGCAAGGGCAAGGTGGATGCGGTCTATCCCTCGGTGAGCGTGACGGCCGAGAACCCCGTGGCCATCGTGGAGCGCACGGTCGCCAAGAAGGGCACGGGCGAGCTGGCCAAGGCCTACCTCGACTACCTGTACTCGGATGAAGCGCAGGAGATCGCCGCCAAGCACGCGATCCGCCCGCGCTCCGAGGCGGTGCTCAAGAAGCATGCCGACCTGTTCAAGCCCATCCAGCAGTTCACGGTGGCCAAGTACTTTGGCTCGCTGACCGAGGCGCAGAAGGTGCACTTCAACGACGGCGGTCAGTTCGACAAGCTCTACACGCCTGGCAAGTAAGCAGTGAACACGCCCCTGAGCCGCCTGGCGCCTTCACCCCGGCCTGACTGCCCGGGTAGGGTGGCGGTGCCCGCGCATGCAAGCGCGGTGCCTGCGGGCGTGGGCCGCACCGGCTTTTGACCGGCGGCGAATAACGGATAACTCCATATGAGTGGCAAGAAAAGCGCCCCCAGGCGAGCCAAGAGGGTATTGCCCGGCTTTGGCCTCACGCTGGGCTACACGCTGTTTTACCTGAGCATCATCGTGCTGATCCCGCTGCTGGCGCTGCTGCTCAAGACGTTCACCATGACCTGGCCGCAGTTCTGGGAAGCGGTGGCGTCGCCGCGCGTGCTGGCGTCGTACCGCCTCACGTTCGGTGCCTCGTTCATCGCCGCCTGCGTGAACTTGGTGTTCGGCCTGCTCATCGCCTGGGTGCTGGTGCGCTACAAGTTCCCGGGCAAGAAGATCGTGGATGCGCTGGTGGACCTGCCGTTCGCGCTGCCCACGGCGGTCGCCGGTATTTCGCTCACCGCACTGCTCGCGGGCAATGGCTGGGTGGGGCAGTACCTGGAGCCGCTGGGCATCCAGCTCGCATTCAACCCCAACGGCATTGTGATTGCGCTGATTTTCATCGGCCTGCCGTTCGTGGTGCGCACGGTGCAACCGGTGCTGGAAGACAGCGAGAAGGAGTTGGAAGAAGCGGCCACCAGCCTGGGCGCCACGCGCTGGCAGATCTTTCGCCACGTGATCCTGCCGGCCATCACGCCCGCGCTGCTCACCGGCTTTGCCATGGCGTTCGCGCGTGCCGTGGGCGAGTACGGCTCCGTCATCTTCATCGCCGGCAACATGCCCATGGTGTCTGAAATCACGCCGCTGATCATCATCGGCAAGCTGGAGCAGTACGACTACGCAGGCGCCACTGCCGTGGCGGTGGTGATGCTGGTGATCTCTTTCGTCCTTCTGCTGGTCATCAACGCCTTGCAGGCCTGGCAGCGCCGCCACGCAGGAGCACCCGCATGAGCGCCGCGAACACCCGTACCGTGCGGCGCGCGCAGGCCGGAACGACCGAGGCGCGCTGGATCCAGTGGGCGCTGATTGGCCTTGCCATGGTGTTCCTGCTGCTGTTCCTGGTGTTGCCGCTGGCCGCCGTGTTCACCGAGGCGCTGCGCAAGGGTGTGAATGCCTACCTGGAGGGATTGCGCGAGCCCGACGCCTGGTCCGCCATCCAGCTCACGCTGCTCACGGCCGTGATCGCCGTGCCGCTGAACCTGGTGTTCGGCATCGCCGCGGCGTGGTGCATCGCCAAGTACGAGTTCAAGGGCAAGGCCTTCTTGACCACGCTGATCGACCTGCCGTTCTCCATTTCGCCCGTGGTGGCGGGCCTGATGTACGTGCTGGTGTTCGGCGCCAACGGCTGGCTGGGACCCTGGCTGGCGGCGCACGACATCAAGATCATCTTCGCCGTGCCGGGCATCGTGCTGGCCACCGTGTTCGTCACGTTCCCGTTCATCGCGCGTGAACTGATCCCGCTGATGCAGGCGCAGGGCAACGACGAGGAGCAGGCGGCCGTGGTGCTGGGCGCGAGCGGTTGGCAGACCTTCTGGCACGTGACGCTGCCCAACATCAAGTGGGGCCTGCTGTACGGCGTGATCCTGTGCAATGCCCGGGCGATGGGCGAGTTCGGCGCGGTGTCGGTGGTGTCGGGCCACATCCGCGGCCAGACCAACACCATCCCGCTGCACGTGGAGATCCTCTACAACGAATACCAATCGGTGGCCGCGTTCGCAGCCGCCTCGCTGCTGGCACTGCTGGCATTGGTCACGCTGGTCATCAAGTCGGTGGCCGAGTGGAAGAGCGAACAGGAAATGAAGGCCGCGGCCGCGCTGCCGCCCGAGCGGCCTGCGCCCGCGCCCGGCGCGCCGCGCTGAAGGATGAACACATGAGCATTGAAATCCGCAACGTCAGCAAGCAGTTCGGCGACTTCCAGGCGCTGCGCGACGTCAGCCTGGACATCCAGTCGGGCGAACTCATCGCGCTCCTGGGCCCCTCGGGCTGCGGCAAGACCACGCTCTTGCGCATCATCGCGGGGCTGGAGACACCCGACGTGGGCAGCATCCACTTCAGCGGCGAGGACACGACCGACGTGCACGTGCGCGAGCGCGGCGTAGGCTTCGTGTTCCAGCACTACGCGCTGTTTCGGCACATGACGGTGTTCGACAACGTGGCCTTCGGCCTGCGCATGAAGCCGCGCAAGGAGCGGCCGTCCGAAGCGCAGATCAAGGAGAAGGTGATGAGCCTGCTCAAGCTCGTGCAGCTGGACTGGATCGCCGACCGCTATCCCTCCCAGCTTTCGGGCGGGCAGCGCCAGCGTATCGCCCTGGCGCGCGCGCTGGCCGTGGAGCCCAAGGTGCTGCTGCTGGACGAGCCCTTCGGCGCGCTGGACGCCAAGGTGCGCAAGGAGCTGCGCCGTTGGCTGCGCCGCCTGCACGACGAACTGCACGTGACCAGCATCTTCGTCACGCACGACCAGGAGGAGGCGCTGGAAGTGGCCGACCGCGTGGTCGTCATCAACCAGGGACGCATCGAGCAGCAGGGCACGCCCCAGCAGGTGTGGGACAACCCTGCCAGCCCCTTCGTCTATGGCTTTTTGGGCGACGTGAACCTGTTCAAGGGCCGCGCCAACGACGGCCGGGTGTACCTGGACGACGGCATGCAGCTGGAAAGCCCCGAGGCCCAGCACGCCGACGATGCGCGCGCGTTCGCCTACGTGCGCCCGCACGACCTGGACGTGGAGCGCTATTCCCCCGGCCAGGCGCTGGACGCGCACGGGCGCCCGCGCGGCATCGTGGTGCAGTTGGCGCGCGCCATCGTGGTGGGGCCGATCGCGCGGCTGGAACTAATTCCCGAGGGCGATACCCAATCGGCGGACAATGCGCCCTCGGACGCGTTGATCGAAGCGCAGATTCCGGCGCAGCAATTCCACGAGATGGGGCTGCGTGAGGGCGAGACGCTGGTGGTGACACCGCGGCGCGCCAAGGTGTTTCTGGACGAAGCCGCCGGCATCTGAGAGCCGCTGCCTGCCAAGGGAGCGGATGCAGAGGCCGCTCCCTGCAAGGAAAACAAAAAGTGTTGTTGAACTGGATTGATACCGCCCCGCGCCGCATCCTGGCGCTGATCAGTGCCGCCTGCGTGGCCATGCTGGCCTTTGGCATGTACCTGCAGCATGTGGTGGGACTGGAGCCTTGCCCGATGTGCATCGTGCAGCGCTATGCTCTCATAGGTGTAGCGGTCTTCACAGGACTGGCAAGCGCTAGAGGCGCAAAAGGCTGGTGGATGGGTTGGACGGTGCTGGCGCTGGCGGCGGCGGGTTTTGGCGGCTTCACGGCCGCGCGCCAGAGCTGGCTGCAGTGGTACCCGCCAGAGATCGCCACTTGCGGGCGCGACTTCTACGGAATGATCGAGAACTACCCCATCAGCCGCGCCATTCCCATGATCTTCCGCGGCTCGGGTGACTGCACGGCGGTGGACTGGACGTTCCTCGGCGGCTCCATCGCCAACTGGTCGTTTGTCTGGTTCTTGGTGTTTGCCGTGCTGCTGCTGGTGCTGTTGGTGCGCGGCGGGCGCGGCGCGCCGGACACGCTGGCCCGGGCATAACTACGCGTCTTTTTTGACCTCTCGCGGGGCGCCTTCGGGCGCCCCGCGGCGCTTCACCTCGTCTTCACCCCGTCTCCAACCCATCTCACGCGGTTGTGGGTGGGAAGACCACGGGCGGCGCGCCGGGCTTCCAGGCCTCGTACTTGTGCATGACGCCCAGGAACAGCGGCGACTGCTGCCAGCGCACCAGCCATGCGCGCAGATGTGGCCAGGGCGCGGCCTGCCACTGCGCGTCGTCGATGCCGGCGAACTGGCGCACGAAGGGCGCGATGGCCATGTCGGCCAAGGCGGCGCGCGGTCCGAAGAGGTGCCCGCCCGGCTCCAAGGCCAGGCGCTGTTCCAGCACCCGCAGCCAGGCATGGGCGGCGGCCCGTTCGTCCGCCGGGCTGGCGTCGGGGTAGCGGTTGGGGTACTTGCAACGGTCCAGCGCCCGCTTGAACGGACCATCGCACTGCGCGATGAGCTCCAGCATGGCGCCCAGGTCACCCCGGCCGGGGTTGAGCCAGCCGTGCGGGTCATGGGCCGCCAAGGCCCATCGCATGATGTCCAGGCTGTGCTCCAGCACCTGCCCCGGCAGCACCAGCACGGGCACCGTGGCCTGGGGCGATACGGCCAGCAGCGCCGCCGGCTTGTCGCGCAGCACCACTTCGCGCAGTTCGCAGCGCTGGCCGCTCACCGCCAGCGCCATGCGCGCGCGGATGGCATAGGGGCAGCGGCGAAACGAATACAGAACGGGCAGGGCAGACGTGGCGGGCATGCGCCCGAGTATGCAGCGCTGTCCATCACCGCATCGGGGCCTGGGGTGCGGCAGGTGTGTGCCAGCCCAGCTTGCGCCGTACGCGCCGCCAGCCCAGCACGATGCCGCTCAAGCTGATCACCGTGCCGCCCACACTCAGTGCCACCAGCAGCACGTCCCACAACGGCCGGCGCTGCAGCAGCGGCAGCCAGTCCCAGCTGTGCAGCAGGCCGAACAGCCAGCGCGAGGTGCGGCGGTGCCGGTCCAGCCGACCCAGCACGGCGCCCGTGTGTGGGTCCAGGTGCACCCAGCTGGCGTGCGGGTCGCCGAACACCAGCCGCAGCACGGGCAGCGGTTTGTCGGTGCCGCCGGTCATGGTGTGGGCGTCCCGCGTGTAGTAATAAGCGTCGTACGCGCGCAGGGTGTCGGTGCGCTGCAGCGGCGCATCGACCAGCAGGGCGGCGGCGGCTTCCAGCTCGCCCGGCTGCCATGCGTGGGGCAGGGCGGTATGCGCGTCCAGCACCGTGGGCGGGCCAGAGGCTGGCAGCGCCTGCACCAGCGCATGGCCGGCGGTGCGTGTCCAGCGTAGTTCGCGCGTGTCGGTGGGCGCAGCCTGCAGCAGGGCGGTCACGGGTGCGCCTGCGTGCGGCAGCTGCAGGGGCCCGCCGTGCATGGCGTTGGCGCGCAGAGCGGGTGCGCCGCTGTCGAAGATGCGCCAGGGGTTCATGGACATCAGGCCGCTGAAGATCCACGCGAGCGTGACGACCATGAACAGCAGGCCCGCCACGTGATGCCAGCGCGCCCATGCGGACGGGAACGGCGTACGCCGGCCGCTGCGGTAGGTGCCCGCGAAGCGCCAGCGAAGGATGCCGATCACGCCGCCTGTGACCACTGCGGCGATACCCAGCAGCGACAGCGCATTGACGATGTCCGCCCAGTAGCGGTCCACCAGGCCGCCGCGCAGCGGGTACAGCCAGTGCAGCCACGCGCCCGCGTAGTTCCATTGGCGCTCGGTGCGTGTGGCATCGCGCACCACCTCGCCGGTCGTGCCGGAGATGTAAAGCACCGTGTCGTGTGCATCGCCCAGGCGCACGCGGTGCAGCGGTCGGTGCATGTCCAGCGCGCGGGAGTGGGTGAAGGCGTCTTCCTGCAGCCTGCCTTCGTGAACGGCATGGGCCGGACCCTGCGCGTAGGCTGCAGCGCTGGCCAATGCCCGTGGCGCGTCGACGGCCGTGAGCACGGCGCCGGTGCGGGCGTCGATCACCACCGGGGCGCCGCGCGGGCGTGCGTCGCCGGGCGGGGCGGCCTTGGACGGCTGGGGCGTGGCCAGGTACACCGCCCGCCCGCCGCTGGCCACGGCCAGCCGCAGGTCGCGCAGCGGGCCCTGCAGCCCGGCGGCGGCCAGGGCCTGGTCGGGCTCCAGCGCCACGGCGGCGCCGCGCAGCGGCGGCAGGTGCATCAGCCGCTCGGCGGGCGTGAGCTTGGGATAGCCCACGTACATCATCACCACGCCGGAGACGAACCACATGGCGAAGAAGGCGCACAGCAGCACGCCCAGCCAGCGGTGGACCAGAAACAGCCAGCGTTTGGCATGCACCATCATGGCCTCCGGTTGCTCAGAAGGCGACGTGCAGCGTCACGTCGGCCGTGCGCGGCGCGCCCAGGTAGGCCTGGCCCGGGCGTCCTTCGGCGGCGTAGATCCGGTCGGTGGCATTGCGCAGGCGCCCGGTTAGCGAGGCTGTCTTGCTGATCTTCCAGGACAGCCCCAGATCGAGCAGCGTGTATGACGGCCAGTAAATGGTGTTGGCTGCGTCGGCATAGGTCTTGCCCACATGGCGCAGTCCCGCGCTGGCATGGAGGATGGGGGTGATGGCGTAGGTCACCCACAGGTTGGCGACGCGTTCGGGCGTGAACGTGGGGTCTTGCCGGCCAGCGAAACCCCGCCCTGCATGAAGTTCTCGTACCGGGCACGGGTTGCCATCAGGTTGGCCTGCACTTGCCATTGGACGGAAGGGCGCAGGCCCACCGCGAGTTCAATGCCACGGGAGGACTGCTCGCCGACCAGGATGGTCAGGCCGGGGTTGTTGGGGTCCTGCGAGGCGATGTTGTTGCGTGTGATCTGGAAAGCGGCCAGGGTTGCGGAGCCCTTGCGGTCCCAGAAATCGAATTTACTGCCCAGCTCGAACTGGCGCCCGGTCGTCAGTTCGCTGTTGTTGCGCACATCCCCGAAGGTCGCGGTGGAGAGCGAGCCGGAGGGCGGATCGCCGGCGGTGGCGTACTGTGCGTAGAGATTCGCGTCGGGAGCTATGTCCCAGACCATACCGATGCGTCCCGTGGTGGGGCGGTAGCCGCGGCTGAAGGTCGCGGGGTTGGCGGTCGTGACGGCGCGTCGGTTGGTCAGGTCCAGCTCGATGCGCTCGTGGCGCAGGGCGGTGACGAGGTGGAGGCCGGGGAGCACCGCGGTGCGGTTCTCTAGATACAAGGCCGTGGACGTGGTTTTGTTGTCGCGGTCCGGGTTGAAGCCCGGTTGCATGTCGGGAATGTCGAAGAAGTTCTCAGTCGTGAACTGGTAGGGGTCCACCGTGCTCACGATGCTGGAGAGTCCGTTGGGGAAGCGCGTTTGCCGGTTCACGCTCACATCCAGGCCGAAGGCCCAGTCGCTCTTGCGGTCAGCCAGGCTGCCTTTGTAGGTGCCTTCGAAACGGTTGCCCAGCACTTTCTGGTCATGGCGTTGCAGGTAGGTGCCCGTGCGGATCACCTGGGTGTTGCTGGCATTGAAACGGTAGGTTTCCACGTTGCGGTAGTCCCGCAGCGCGTCGTAGGCGTACAGCGTGTTGGTGAGCTGCAGCGTGGGCGTGGCCTGCCATTGGGTGACCGAGCGCAGCCACTGCACGCGCTGGGCGTACAGGCCGTCCGTGCTGTTGTAGTTCTGAAAGCGCGTGCCAGGGTCCACACCCAGCCGGCCCACCGCAGGCGTGCGCAGCGGCGTGCCCCAGTAGGGGCGGTCCACATGCTCATGCTGCCATTCGTAGGCCAGCAGATGTGTCGCGCCGCCGCCCAGATCGGACAGCAGCGAAGCCGCCAGCTGGGTGGCGCGCGTCTCGGTGCCGCGCACCCAGCTGCCGGCGTCGCGGTGGTTGAAGTCCAGGCGCGCATGGTGGCGCGCGGGCGTGCCATCGCTGGCGCCCAGGCGCCGGTTCAGTCCCAGTGAGACCTCCTTGAGGCCGTAGGCACCCACGCGCACCTGCCCTTCGGCAAAGTCCGAGCGCTCGGGTGTCTTGGTGAGGTAGTTGATCGACCCGCCGACCGCACCGGAGCCGAACAGGAAGCTCGACGGCCCGCCGATGGCCTCCACGCGGTCGTAGATCCAGCTGTCCACGGGCCGCGCGGCGATCGAGTACTGCACGTTGATGCCGTTGAACAGCTGGGCGATGGAGCCGCTGCTGAAGCCCCGGTAGCTCACGCCGATGCTGCCCGGCGCATCATGGGCCGTCACGCCGGCGATGGCGCGCAGGGCCTCTTGCGTGTTCTGGGCGCCACGCGCTTCGAGGGTGGCGCGGTCCACCACGGTGACGCTGGCGGGCGTCTCGCGCGGGGTCAGGCCCAGGCGGCTGCCTGTCTCCACCGGGGTGTCCAGCGGCAGCAGGCCGGGGGCCTGGGTGGCGTCGCTTACCTCCACGGTGGGCAGGGTGGGGGGCTGAGGTTCGGTGGTTTGCGCCCAGCCACTGGTCAGTGCGGCAAGCCCGCAGGCACCTACACTCTGGCGAATCTCGATACGGAACATGCGTGAAAACTCTCTCGATCTCTTCGAAGCCAAGGCCGGCGAGCGTGGCGGTGGCTTGCTTCTTGGAGAGCCAAGGGCACCATCTCGCGCAGCGACACCACGCCCTGCAGAAGGGCGTGACAAGGACTGCAGGGGTCGGGGCTGGAGGCACCTCTCCTCTGCGGTTCAGTGGATCAGAGAGTCGTGGGAGGGCCGCGCGCTGGCAACGGCGCTGCAGTGGCTGCGGCGATGCGCGCGGCTTCGACGGGCTGCAGCGCATGGGCCAGGGGTTGCGGGGGATTGACCACCACCCGGTCGGGCGCAGGGGGCGCGCCTGCGGGAGCGCACAGCGGGCAGTCCATGCCCGAAGCGCCCATCGCGTCAACGCTGCCGTCCTCTGCCTGGACCATGAGCATGACGGCGCCCGAAGCCGTGCACACCAGCTGCAGTGACTGGGGATGCACCAGCGGTGAGGCGACGGCCACGCCCAGCGACGCCAGGAACCAGCCCAGCACCCAGGTGCGCAGTGTGAGCGGGAGGCGTGGCCAGTTCATGGCCGCGATTATGCCCAGCAGTACCGGGTGGCAGCGCCGCCGTTCAAGGCGTCGTGCCTTTCGCGGTTCTGGGGGCCGCTTTACGCGGAGGGGCCTTTTTCTCTTTATGGGTGGGAAGGTCTGCTGATAGCTCAGGTGCGGCCGCCGCGGGGCGGGAGGTCCAGGCCTGATCGTGCAGGAAGAACTTGGCCACCATTTCCTTGGTGATCTGCACGGCGCGCTTGAGGCTCAGGTCGATGTGGTCGCTGAGTGCGGCGAGTGCCGGCTCCAGCTTGCGGGCCTGCAGCAGGTCCAGCAGCTGCGCGTGGGCGTTGAAGGCGCGCGTGTTCCAGTCCGACTGCTCCAGGTCGATGTGGCGGGCCACGTGGATGCGGCGGGTGACCTGCTCGAGGAACTGGCTCAGCTCGCGGTTGTGCGACAGGGCCGTGAGGCGGCGGTGGAACTCCTCGTCGGCCAGCAGCAGGTCACCGATGGACATGCCCGAGGCCTCGGCCATCACGCCCTCCCAATAGCTGCGCAGGCTGTCAATCTCGGCGTCGGTGGCGTTGTGCACGGCCAGGAAGAGGGCGCGGCGCTCCAGCGCGATGCGCACTTGGTAGAGGTTGTACAGCTCCTCCACGCTGATGGCCTTGCGAAAGAACCCCTTGTTCATCACGAAGTCGAGGAAGCCCTCGGCCACCAGGCGGTTCAGCGCCTCGCGCAGCGGCGGGCGGCTGATGTCGAACTCGCGGCCCAGCGCCTGCTCGTTGATGCGCGCGCCGGGGCGGAAGTCGTAGTTCATGGCGCGCTCGCGCAGCTCCAGGTACAGCCGCTCTACGCTGCTGGCGTCGCGTGTCTGGGGCACATGCGCGCCTTCTTTGCTGGTTTTCTTCTTGACGGCCATGGGTGCTAATGAAGCAGTAGGCCCGCCGCAAGCGCTGCGCCGGGACATAAAAAAAGGTTGGGTGAAACTCATTCTAGGCCTTGCATTGCCGGCGGCAGAACGTGTTCCACATAGGAGACGCTATTTTATTGACTTATGTCTTCATAAGTGTCTACACTTTATGTAAAGACTGGTTCCGGGGCGGGGCAGTGACCTTGAAGCCGCGCGGGCCGGGCTGGCCAACCTATTACAGGCAAGGAGATATTCGGGATGAGCGATCTGAGCGTCGGCAGTAGCCTGCGGGCCGTGGGCCTGGAAGACAAGTACACCGCCACGCAGGGCACGGTCTACCTGACCGGCGTGCAGGCCCTGGTGCGCCTGCCCATGATGCAAAAGCGCCGCGACCGCGCGGCAGGCCTCAACACCGCCGGCTATATCACCGGCTACCGGGGCTCGCCCCTGGGCACCTTCGACGACCAACTGGTCAAGGCGCGCAAGCACCTGCAGGCGCACGACGTGGTCTTCGTGCCCGGCGTGAACGAGGACCTGGCCGCCACGGCCGTCTGGGGCAGCCAGATGGCCGAGATTGGCGGGGAAGGGCGCTTCGACGGCGTGTTCTCCATCTGGTACGGCAAGGGGCCGGGCGTGGACCGCTCGGGCGACGCCTTCCGCCACGGCAACCTGGCGGGCAGCTCCAGGAACGGCGGCGTGCTGGTGCTGATGGGCGACGACCACACCTGCGAATCATCCACCACCTGCCACCAGAGCGAGTTCGCGCTGATGGACGCGCAGATGCCCATCCTCTCGCCCGCCGGCGTGTCGGAGCTGATCGAGTACGGCCTGTACGGCTGGGCGCTGTCGCGCTATTCGGGCTGCTGGGTGGGCATGAAGTGCATCAAGGACACGGCCGATGCATCGGGCTCGGTCGAGGTCAACGAGGCCGGCCCGGCCTTCACGCTGCCCGAGCTGCCGGACGCGCCGGCGGATGGCCTGAACATCCGCCTGCCCGACACCCCGCACGCGCAGGAATTCCGTCTGGTCAACCACAAGCTGGCGGCGGTGCAGGCCTTCGCGCAGGCCAACCGCATCGACCGCGTGGCGTTCGGGCGGCGCGAGGGCGCGCGCATCGGCATCGTCACCTCGGGCAAGAGCTGGCTCGACGTGCGCCAGGCGCTGGCGGATCTAGGCATCGACGAGGCGCGCGCGCAGGCGCTGGGCCTGGCGGTCTACAAGGTCGGCCTGGTCTGGCCGCTGGAGGCCGAGGGCATTGCCGAGTTCGCCCTGGGCCTGGACAAGGTCATCGTCATCGAGGAAAAGCGCTCGCTGCTGGAAGCGCAGCTCAAGGACATCCTCTACGGCCAGGAGGGCGCCCCGCAGGTCATCGGCAAGAAGGACGAGCGCGGCGCCAAGCTGCTGCGCGTGGAGATGGCGCTGGACGCCGCCATGATCGCCCAGGTGCTGGGCCACCGCCTGGCCGAGATCGACCCGGCGCTGCTGGACGTGACCCACGCCCTGGCGCGGCGCAAGCCCGTGCTGGGCGCGGTGGACGTCATGGCGCGCAGCTTCTACTTCTGCGCGGGCTGCCCGCACAACACCTCCACGCGCATCCCTGAGGGCAGCCGCGGCTACGCAGGCATCGGCTGCTCGTGGATGGCGCAGAGCATGGACCGCGGCACGCTGGGCTACACCCAGATGGGTGCCGAGGGCATGGCCTGGGTGGGCGAGGCGCCGTTTTCCAAGCGCGCGCACATGTTCCAGAACATGGGCGACGGCACCTACTTCCACTCCGGCATGCTGGCCATTCGCGCGGCAGTGGCGGCCAAGACCAACATCACCTTCAAGGTGCTCTACAACGACGCCGTGGCCATGACCGGCGGCCAGCGCCACGACGGCCCGCTGGACCCCGTGCGCATCACCCAGCAGGTGCATGCGGAAGGCGTGGCGCGCATCGCCGTGGTGACGGACGAGCCCGGTAAATACGACGGCGTGACCGGCTGGGCGCCGGGCGTCACCATCCACCACCGCGACGAGCTGGACGAGGTGCAGCGCCAGCTGCGCGAGGTGGCCGGTACCAGCGTGCTGGTCTACGACCAGACCTGCGCCGCCGAGAAGCGCCGCCGGCGCAAGCGCGGCGAGTTCCCCGATCCGGACATGCGCCTGGTCATCAACGAGGCCGTGTGCGAGGGCTGCGGCGACTGCGGCGCCAAGTCCAACTGCGTGGCCGTGGTGCCGGTGGAGACGGAGTTCGGCCGCAAGCGCGCCATCGACCAGTCGGCTTGCAACAAGGATTTCTCCTGCCTCAAGGGCTTTTGCCCCAGCTTCGTCACCGTGCGCGGCGGCCAACTGAAGAAGGGCGTGGCCGCGGGCAAGGAGGTGCTGGACGCGCCGCTGCCCGATCCCCAGCTGCCCGACCTGGCGCAGGGCGTGTACAGCCTCATCATCACCGGCGTGGGCGGCACCGGCGTGGTCACCATCGGCGCGCTGCTGGGCATGGCCGCGCACCTGGAGGGCAAGGGCGTGGGCGTGCTGGACATGGCGGGCCTGGCGCAAAAGGGCGGCTCGGTGTGGACGCACATGCGCTTCGGCGCCACGCCGCAGGCGATTGCCGCCGTGCGCGTGGCCCCCGGCGGGGCCGATGCGCTGATCGGCTGCGACCTGGTGGTGGCCGCGGCCAGCAACACCCTGACCATGACGCGCAAGGGCGCCACCCGCGCCATCGTCAACACGCAGGAGGTCATGCCCGGCGCCTTCACGCAGAACCCGGACCTGCAGTTCCCCGGCAACCCGCTGGTCAAGACCATCGTGCGCGCCCTGGGCGAGGGCAATGTGGAGCAGGTGGACGCCGGCCGCTTGGCGCTGGCCCTGTGCGGCGACGCCATCGCCACCAACCTGTTCATGCTGGGCGCCGCCTACCAGCGCGGCATGGTGCCGGTCAGCGCGCAGGCCATCGAGCGCGCCATCGAGCTCAATGGCGCAGCCGTGAAGATGAACATCGCCGCCTTCCGCTGGGGCCGTCGCCACGCGGTCGACCCGCAGGCCGTGGCGACCAGCGCCGGCGCGGCGCCGCGCCAGCAGGCGGCCACCCTGGGCGAGGCCGTGCAGCGGCGCGTCGACTTCCTCACCGGCTACCAGAACGCCGCCTACGCCGCGCGCTTCAAGGCGCTGGTGGATGCCGTGCGCACGCACGAAGCGCGTGTCTGGCCCGGCCAGGAGCAGCTGGCGAGCGCTGTGTCGCAGAGCTTTTTCAAGCTCATGGCCTACAAGGACGAGTACGAGGTGGCGCGTCTGTACTCCGCGCCCGCCTTCCGCGAACAGATTGCCGCCCAGTTCGAGGGCGCACCGCGCCTGGCCTTCAACCTGGCGCCGCCGCTGCTGGGCGACAAGAAGCGCGAGTTCGGCGCGTGGATGCTGCCCGCCTTCGGCGTGCTGGCGCGCCTGAAATTTCTGCGCGGCACGGCGCTTGACCCCTTCGGCTACACCGAGGAGCGCCGCCACGAGCGCGCCATGGTCGATGACTTCGAAGCCCTGGTGCAGCGCCTGCTGCAGGAGGCGCGGCCCGACCAGCACGAACTGGCCGTGCAGATCGCCCAGGCGCCCATGAAGGTGCGCGGCTACGGCCACGTGAAGGAGGCCGCGCGCACCGCCTACGAGGCCGAGCTGGAGCTGCTGCTGCGGCGCCTGCAAGAGCCTCAGGTGGTGCGCATCCGCGCCGCGTAATCATCAAAATCAATAGCTGCCCGCGCTTGTATTGCAGTAGCTTTGGATTGTTTCCAATGTGAAACCATTGCATGGCAAGCGCGGGCAGCTCCTGTTTTCATAGTTCTCCTGGATTGCCCATGCCCACATCGCCCGCCGCCAGCGCGCACCTGATGCTGCCTCGCGGCAGCCTGGTGGCGCTGCTCACGCCCTTCACCGAAGACCTGCGCATCGACCTGCCGGCGCTGCGCCGCCTGATCGACTGGCATGTCGCCGCCGGCACGGCGGGCATCGTCATCGCCGGCACCACGGGCGAATGCTCCACGCTGTCGCACACCGAGCACCGCGAGCTGCTGGCCGCCGCCGTGCAGCATGCCGCGGGCCGCACGCACATCATGGCCGGCGTGGGCGCCAATTCCACGGCCGAGGCGGTGGCGCTGGCGCGCTTCGCCGAGGAATGCGGCGCGGATTCGCTGCTCAGCGTCGTGCCCTACTACAACAAGCCCACACAGCAGGGGCTGTTGGCGCACTTCACCGCGCAGGCCGACGCCGCCGCGCTGCCGCTGGTGCTCTACAACGTGCCCGGCCGCACCGTCATCGACCTGCAGGTGGACACCGTGGCCGCACTGGCGCGGCACCCGCGCATCGTGGGCCTCAAGGATGCGACGGGCGACCTGGCCCGCGCGGCCGACGTCGCCCAGGCCGTGCCGCCGGGCTTTGCGCAGTACAGCGGCGACGACTTCACCAGCCTGCCCTACCTGGCGCTGGGCGGGCAGGGCGTGATCTCTGTGCTGGCCAACGTCCTGCCGGCCGAGGTGGCCGCGCTGTGCGCCCACATGGAAGCCGACCGCCTGCACGAGGCGCGTGCGCTGTTCGCGCGCCTGCTGCCGCTGACGCGCGCCCTGTTCATGGAAAGCAGCCCCGGCCCGGCCAAGTACGCGGCGCAGCTGCGCGACCTGTGCGGCGGCGGGCTGCGCCTGCCGATGTGCGAGGTGTCATCCGCCACGGCGGCGGCGGTGCGCGCCGCGCTGCAGGCCTGGCCGGCTGCCTGATCGCGCTACCAAAAAATAGCTGTCAGCGATTGATGGGAAAGCGCTGTAGGCGTTTCCCTTCAAGCCGCCGACCTGCCAAACGCTGCGGTTCGGCCCAGGTGCCGACCGGCAGCGCCACGCCCTCCTGTAGCAAGCGTTCGCGCTGGCGGTAGCGGCGCTCACCCGGCTGGCGGGTCTGGCCCGCTCCGCCCAGGGCGCGCCAGGGTTTCGCAGCGCTCGGCGATGGCATGGCGCGCAGCGATCTGACTTCGCCAGGGGCGATGGCGCTGGTCGCCAGGTCGAACACCAGCGGGTCGTGCCCGGCGCGCGGCGCGGCAAAGGCAGTGGGGTTGGTACCGAACAGCGCCCGGGTGCCGCCGCTGGGCACCACGCAGGCCATGCTGTTGACCAGAGCCAGCGCGCCACCAAGCCGTCGCGCGCCAGGGGCTCCACGTCGGGCCACAGGGCGGCGAAGTGGCGCGGATTGCGGACGGCCAGCAGTGCGATGCCGTTGGCGCGTGCCTTGGCCATCAGCGCCAGGTAGGCCGCCTGCCAGGCTGGCTGGGCGAAGCCGTTGCCCGCATCCATGGCCAGGTAGTCGGGACACTATGGCTGTGCGAGCCGAGGGGCCTAAGACGAACAACAGCGGTACCAGGAACCCGCGTGACTTTTCTATGCATCCGTGAAAACCAGAACTTCATCACGTTGTCTGTTTTTGGGTAACTGTCTACACTTGTATAGTCAGATTGGTGAATGCTAATAGACACACCTTCTGGCCGCAGCTTATTTAGCGCGTCAAGCTTTTCAACCCCAATCCAAGGAGACAAACATGGCCGGTGTTGGTAGTGAGAAACTTTTCGAAAACGACAAGGTGATCGTGTGGAACTTCGAGTTGAAGCCAGGTGAGCAGACACCGATCCATACGCATGAGCATTCATACGTGTGGTATTCCATCCAGGGGACGGATCTGCAGGTGTTCGATGAGCATGGAAACGACCTGGGGACTCTGGAGGTCCCTACCGGGGCGGTCTATTCACTGAAGGTGGAGGACGGGTTTATCGAGGTGATGTCTGAGATTTGCAAGGGCGTCAAGATCCCTGCCAAGCACAGCGCCAAGAATGCCGGCACCACGCATTACCGTGAGATCCTCGTCGAATACAAAACTTGAGCTTCAGCGCTTGAGTTCTCCCTGAATGCGAGCTCCGGCACGGTGTGGCATCAGGCAGCCAGCCGGAATCGACGGCCCCGTCCAACGTCCATGGCATTGTTTTTAGCCGCGCCATAGGCCCTGTGTGCGGCGGGGCCGCGTCAGCCGCCCGGTGTTGTCTCGCGCAGCAGCCAGGCGCGGAACGCCTGCAGCGCCGCTGTGGGCGGGCGCGACTTGAGACGGAATAGCCAGTACTGCCGGACGCGGAGCGCAAGAGCCTGGACGCGCGCGTGGGTTTCGGCCGAGGCGACCTGGTGGAATACTCGCCGCGGACCGAGCCGCATGCAGACCGGGAGGGCATGACGGTGGCCGAGCTGTGCGAAGCCACCATGGTGCTGAGCGACAACACCGCGGCCAACCTGCTGCTGCGCCGGCAGGGCGGGCCTGCGGGCCTGACGGCGTGGCTTCGGGGGCTGGGCGACACCCACACGCGCCTGGACCGCACAGAACCCGCGCTGAACGACGTGCCGCCCGGCGAAGTGCGCGACACGACCACGCCGCTGACCATGCTGTGCACCGTGCAAATGCTGGTAATGGGCGAGGCGCTGGCGCCGCCATCGCGCGCGCAACTGCAGGCTTGGCTGCTGGGCAACGTTACGGGCGACAAGCGCTTGCGCGCCGGCATGCCGCCCGGCTGGCGGGTCGGGGAAAAGACCGGCACCGCCGAGGCCACAGCCAACGACGTGGGCGTGGTGCGGCCCGCGCCGGGGCAGGGCGCGCCGGCCGTGGTGGCCTGCTACCTGACCGAGTGCCCGGTCGCGCCCGCGCAGCGCGACGTGGCCATCGCGCAGGTAGGGCGGCTCGCCACAGCTTGGCTCAGAGCTTCTTGACCAGCACCTGGCTCTTGCGGTCCCAGTTGTACTTGCGCTTGCGTGCGTCGGGCAGCCAGTCGGGGTCCACGGGCGAAAAGCCCCGCTTGATGAACCAGTGCATGGTGCGCGTGGTCAGCACAAAGATGCTGGACAGGCCCAGCATGCGCGCGCGCTGCTCGATGCGCTTGAGCAGCTTCTCGCCGTCGCCGGTGCCCTGGCTTTGCGGGGACACGGTGACGGCGGCCATCTCGGCCGTGCCGGCCTCCGGGTAGGGGTAGAGCGCGGCGCAGCCGAAGATCACGCCGTCGTGCTCGATCACGGTGTAGGCGGCGATGTCGCGCTCGATCTCGGTGCGGTCGCGCTTGACCAGCGTGCCGTCGCGCTCGAACGGCTCGATGAGCTGGATGATGCCGCCCACATCGTCGATGGTGGCTTCGCGCAGCTCTTCCAGCTTTTCGTCGATGACCATGGTGCCGATGCCGTCGTGCACGTAGATCTCCAGCAGCAGCGCGCCGTCCACCGCGAACGGCAGGATATGGCTGCGCTCCACGCCGTGCTCGCAGGCCCTCACGCAATGCTGCAGGTAAAAACCCACATCGGTCGGCTGCTGCGCGGGCGGCAACTGGGCCAGCAGCTGGCGCGCTGCGGCCAGGGGCAGTTCGGTGTCGATGGGGTTGTCCTCGGCTTCGGGTTCCAGCGGCTGGATGCGGATGCCCGGCACTTCGGTCAGGAACAGCAGCTTGTCTGCCTTGAGCTCGGTGGCCACGCGTGTGGCGACTTCCTCCATGGCCAGGTTGAAAGCCTCGCCCGTGGGCGAGAAGCCGAAGGGCGAGATGAGCACCATGGCATCGGACTCCAGCGTGCGGCGAATGCCCTCGACGTCCACCTTGCGCACCAGGCCGGAGTGCTGGAAATCTACGCCATCGACGATGCCCACGGGTCGTGCCGTCAGGAAGTTGCCCGAGATCACGCGCACGCGCGAGCCTGCCATGGGCGTGTTGGGCAGGCCCTGGCTGAAGGCGGCCTCGATCTCATAGCGCAGCTGGCCCGCGGCCTCCTGGGCGCAGTCCAGCGCCACGGAATCGGTCACGCGCATGCCGTGCGAGTAGCGCGGGGCGTGCCCCTTGGCGTGCAGCTGTTCGTTGACCTGCGGGCGAAAGCCATGCACCAACACGATCTTCACGCCCATGGCCTGGATCATCGCCAGGTCCTGCACGATGCTCTGCAGCTTGCCCGCGGCGATGGCCTCACCCGTCAGGCCCACCACGAAGGTCTGGTGCCGGAACTTGTGGATGTACGGCGCCACGGACCGGAACCAGGGAACGAAGGTGAAGTTGAAGACCGTGGACATGGGCGGTGCGTCAAAGGGTTGGCGGTGGAGCGGTGAAAAGAGGGGCGGAGACGAAAAGCGCTCGCGGCTTCCCATGCGCCTGTACCAGGGCAGGGGCGCCAGCAAGCGCAGGCCGCAGTGTAGCGGGCTGCGCGCCGTGCCGCGGGCAGCGCGGGGAGGGAGGAGGAATGCTCCTCAAATAATAGCTGCCAGCGCTTGATTGTTATGATTTCCGAAGGGTTTTCTTCTGAAATCCACCGCGGGGAAAGCGTGGGCAGCTATTTAAATAATAGCTGCCAACCCGGCCATCAGCGTCCGCCGCGCGCCGACAGCGCCAGCGAACCACGTGCGGCAGCCGGCCGCGCCGTCCGCACGGGGGCCGGCTTGCGCTGGGCCGGGCGGGCATCGCGCCAGCGCATGGCCCAGCGTTCCACGGTGTAGTACGACAGCGCCGCCAGCGCCGCCGAGATCAGGAAGCCCAGCACCACCACGGCCGGCCACGGCAGGTCGGCGCGCAGGTAGCGCACCACGGGGTAGTGCCACAGGTAGATGCCGTACGACAGCTTGCCCACCAGCATCAGGGCCGGTGCACTCAGCATCTGGTGCAGCGCGCCGCGGTGTTGTTGCACCGCCAGCAGTACCACCAGGGCGGCGCATTCCACCACTGTCATGCCCCAGAGCATGGCGTTCATGTCGTCCCAGGACTGGGCCATCAGCAGCGGCACGGCCAGCACTACCCACATGAAATGGTGCAGCCGCTGGCGCAGCGCCTGGAACCAGGCGGGTTGCTCGTGCAGCAGCGTGGCCAGCAGGCTGCCGGCCAGTAGGCCCGTGGCGCGGGTGTCGAAGCGGAAGAAAATCTCGTAGAACTGCTGGCCCTGCGCCACCCACAGCACGCGCCAGGCCCACGCCAGCACCAGCAGTCCCAGCACCGGGCGCCACAGCGCGCCGCGCGGCGTAAAACGCGCCAACACCACCAGGAGCGGTGGCCAGACCAGATAGAAGTGCTCTTCCACCGACAGCGACCACATGTGCAGCAGCGTGTCGGGGCTGTCAAAGAAGGCGATGCCGTAGTCGGCCAGGTACAACAGGGACACCAGCGCGTCGGAATACACGTCCGTGAGGTCCGGCCACAGCAGCGGCGCGAACACGCAGTACGCCCCCAGGAACAGCGCCAGCGCCGGCATCAGGCGGAAGAAGCGGCGGCGGTAAAAACGCCAGTAGTCCAGCCGGCCGTTGCTTTGCAGTTCCTGCAGCAGCAACGAGGTGATCAGGAAACCGCTGAGCACGAAGAACAGGTCCACCCCGTAGAACGCGCCGTCGAACAGCGGCGCATGGGCGTGCGACAGGATCACCAGCAGGATCGCCACGCCGCGCAGTCCGTCCAGTGCGCTGTTGTAGGCCAGGCTCGGCGCGCGGCCGTCATGGCTGAGGGGGTTCACCCGGGGGTTGTCCATTTTGTCTGCCAAAACGCGGCACCTCCATTGCTGGGCAGGCCTGGCGCCCGCCGTGTTCATCACCAATCACATCCCGACCCGGAATGGGCTTGTCGCCAGTCCAATGCGCTGCCCAGGCCGTGCCTGGCCGCATTGCGCTGGCTGGGAGTGGTCGACACTGCCAGCCGTCCCTGGGGACGGCGCGGCACCCTTCGCTCCTGTGTCGGTAAGGCAGGCCGTGAAAGCGGTCCTGCGGTCGTGGGCACGCGCTGCGTGCCGCGCCGGATCTGCGCCCGGCCGTCGGATTCTAGGGGCCGTCCACAGGGGGCGGGTTACCAAATGTCGCTACCAATTCAGGGTGATGACTTTCGGGCGGGTGCGAAGTTCCGCTGCAAGCCACCGTGGCGTGACCGCGGGCACGCGGGGCCCATGGCGGAGACGGTGAAATTGTCTTTCCGGTTACCATCAAAGGGTTAACCCTGATGATGCGTTCGCCCCAGCGGACGCTTTTTCTTTTCTGCAAGCGGCCCTTCGCGGGCCTCGTACACCGGCCCCACAAGGGCCTTCAATGAAGGAGAGCTTATGTTCCGCAGAACCGTTCTTGCCGCTGGCGCAGTCCTGGCCCTGGCCGCAGGCGCACCCACGATGGCGCTGGCCAAGGATGCCTGGCCGGTCAAGACCATCACGCTGGTGCAGCCCTACGCACCCGGCGGCACCAGCGACATGCTGGCACGCATCATCGCCAACGAGCTGGAAAAGCGCATCACTGCCAGCGTGATCGTGGAAAGCAAGGCCGGTGCCAACGGCAACATCGCCACCGCCTACGTGAGCCGCGCCAAGCCCGACGGCGGCACCTTCCTGGTGGGCTCCAGCAGCCCGGTGGTGATTTCGCCCACGCTGTACAAGAACGTGCCCTACGACCCGGTGAAGGACCTCACGCCCATCACGCCGCTGGCCAAGGCGCCGTTCCTGCTGGTGACGGGCGCCAACTCGGGCATCAACTCGGTGGACGAGCTGCTCAAGCTCATCAAGGCCGACAAGATCAACTTCGGCTCGGCCGGCGCGGGCTCGCCCCAGCACATGATCGTGGAGATGTTCCACATGCAGGCCAAGGCCAAGACCATGCACGTGCCCTACAAGGGCTCCGCGCCGCTGGTGCTGGCCGTGATGTCCAACGAAGTGCAGTACGCCATCGACAACCCCGTGCCGCTCAAGCCGCAGATCGAGGCCGGCAAGATCAAGGCGCTGGCCATCACCAGCAAGACCGCCTCGCCCAAGTTCCCGGGCGTGAAGCCGCTGGCGGAGCAGGGCTTTCCCGGCTTCGAGGCCGAGCCCTGGTACGGCATGATCGGCTCCAAGGGCCTGCCCCAGGACCTGGCCGAGCGCATGAACAAATACGTGCGTGAGATCCTGGCCCAGGAGAACGTGAAGCAGAAGATCTCCGACCTGGGCGCCGAGGCCTATGGCCTGAGCACGGCCGACTTTGCCAAGCTGATCGCCGCCGATATTCAGAAGTGGGGCGCTGCGGTCAAGGCATCGGGCGCTACGGCGGACTAACCGCATGCAATAGGTGACAAAAAAGGCCGTGAGGATTCACGGCCTTTTTTGCGTCTGACGCCCACCGGTCAAGCGCGGGCAGCTATCAATCAATGAGCGCTACTGTCCCGGGGCCTCCAGGGCGAACAGCGGCACCTGCGCCTGGCGGCTGAGCCACAGGCCGCCGCCCATGTCGATGAAGTGCCGCGCAAGGCCGCGGCGGTACAGCGACGCGCGGTGGCGGTACAGGCGCGGGTCGGTCAGGTCTTCGTCGATGATGTCGCGCTCGTAGTCCTCGCGCGTGACGGCCTCCAGGTACAGCGCGCCGCGGCACAGGCGCCCCAGGTTGTCCAGCGCCCGCGCCAGGTCCTGCGTGCCCAGGTAAGGCAGCACGCCCTGGCAGATGACGAAGTCGAAAGGCTCGCGCGCCGTGTAGTCCACCACCGAGCCGCGCTCCCACCCGAAACGCTCGCACAGGTAGGGGCTGTACTCCACGCCCTGGTAGAGCGCGCCGGGCAGGTGGTGCTGCACCATGTCCCGCCACAGGCCGATGCCGCAGCCCACGTCCAGCACGCGTGCCACGGGCACGCGCAGGTAGTGCAGATAGCTGCAGACGAAGCTGCCCAGCCGCTGCGCATGGCCGGGGTCCACCACGCTGGTTTTCTTGTCGAAGTAGTAGCGCTGGTAGTACGCCTCGTCAAACCACTGCTCACTCGCCGATTGCACGCACGCTCCTGAAGAAGGCGGCGCCGGGCTGGGACCGCTCGCCGGGAGTATGGACCAGTCCATCGCGATGGCGGGCGGTTGCCATGGGGGGCCCCCGGTGTGCCACGCGTACTGCGGCGTCTATATTGCGCGGCAGTGCCGTATGAGAACCCGATGAAAGGAGCGCCCATGTCCGCCGGAGACTGGAAAGACCTGTACGCCGCCGCCTCCACGGGGGATCTGGCCCGGGTGCGCTATCACATCAGCGCGGGCGTGGATCCCAACTACCAGCACCCCGAGGTGCTGTGCACGCCGCTCGTCGCCAGCCTGGTGCAGGGCCACGATGCGGTGGCGCGCTACCTGCTGGAGCACGGGGCGGATCCGCACCTGCTGTCGGAGTTCGACGGGCTCACGCCGCTGCAGGCTGCGCTGCGCCATGGCCGCGGTGAGCTGGCCGCACTGCTGCGCAGCCGGGGTGCGCGCGACGTGCCGCCGCCCAGGCGCGTGGCAGCGTGGCGGCGCTGGCTGCCGTTGTAGCGCACGGGGCGTAGCGTCAAGGCGTTTTTGTGCTGTAGCGCTTACTGATAAAGCGCTGGCAGCTATAAAAAAAGGAGTAATCAGCCTTGGGTAGCGGCCCCGCGGCGCTGGCGCAGGCTCTGCCAGCCCAGCAGCGCCAGCACCACCGCCACCATGGGCAGCATGCCGGCGTTGATGCCGCCCCAGCCGACGCTGTGCAGCAACTGGCCCGAGCCGAAGGACGCCACGGCCACGGTGCCGAAGACCAGGAAGTCGTTCAGCGCCTGCACCTTGGCACGCTCGGACGGGCGGTGGCAGTCGGCCAGCAGGGCCGTGGCGCCGATGAAGCCGAAGTTCCAGCCCACGCCCAGCAGCACCAGAGCGCCCCAGAAATGGGTGAGCGCCAGTCCCATCAGCGCCAGCAGGCCCGACGCGGCAATCAGCACCAGCCCCAGGCCCGTTACGGCGCGCTTGCCCCAACGGGCGATCAGACGGCCGGTGAAGAAGCTGGGTGCGAACATGGCGAGCACATGCCACTGGATGCCCAGGGCGGCTTCGCCCACGCTGTGCCCGCAGCCCACCATGGCCATGGGAGCGGCCGTCATCAGAAAGGCCATCAGCCCATAGCTCACCACGCCCGCGATGGCCGCCACGATGAACTGCGGCGTGCGCGCGATCTGCGACAGCGGCCGCGCGCCATGCGACTCGGCACGCGGCGGCGCGGGCGGCAGGCGCAGGGCCAGCAGCAGGGGCAACGCCAGCAGCGCAAGCGCGGCCTGGCTGTAGAAACTGCCGGCGAACGGCGTGGCGGGCAGGCTGTCGCGCGTCCAGATCACCACCTGCGGGCCAATGAAGGCCGCGATCAGCCCGCCCACCATGACCCGCGATATGGCGCTGGCGTGGCGCGTGGTATCGCCCACCGCGTCGATCGCGGCGAAGCGGTAGCTCTGCACGCAGGCGCCGTAGAAGCCCGCCAGCGTCGTGCCCAGGCAGAACAGCAGGAAGTCCGACTGGCTGATGCCCCAGGCCGCGATCAAGCCCGACAGTACGCCCAGCACCGCGCCCAGCAGATAGGCCGTGCGGCGGCCCGCGCGGTGCATGAGCCATGCCGCGGGCAGGGTAGAGAGTGCCAGGCCCAGCTGGTACAGGCTCACGGGCAGCGTGCTGGCGGTAGGCGTGCTGGACAGCATCTGGCCCACCAAGCCCCCGAGCGAAATGATGATGGGGGGCGAGGCGCCACCCAATGACTGGGCGGCGACCAGTAGGCCAAGATTGCGGCGTTCAAGAGCGGTGGAAGAGGTCTTCATGGGCGGGAGGCGGCGAACAGGACACCTATTGTCTTCGCTGGATGTACGGTTCCGGGATAGACCATGCATCATTTTTCGCGGTAGATGACGCGATAAAGGATGCAGATGGTGGCATGAAGAGGGTGGGTTGTTGCAAATGAGCCCAGTTGAAGATAACTGCGTTGAAAGGGCCGGATTTTTGTGCTCTTTTGCTGAAGGTTGCGGATGTGATTTGCCTGCTTATTGGCGGAAATTGATTGGCGATAGATACTTTTTGTCGAAAGAAAAGGATTTTTAAGGGGCGTAGAATCCGCGGCGAATTGGGAGTGTCAGGATTTCTGTGTGTGAGGCTGTTGAATCCGTCACTCAATCGTGAGGCGGCTTGGTGATCTTACTGGCCCGATCTGGTAAATCGGTCCTCGTAGAGGATCGCAAATTGGTTCATCGCTGATTTCCAGTGGTTGGCCGCCCGCCCCCAGTCCGCGGTGATGTTGCGCAGCGCCAGCCAGATCAGCTTGGTGGCCGCCTCGTCGCTGGGGAAGTGGCCGCGCGTTTTGATGATCTTGCGCAGCCGTGCGTTCACGCTCTCGATGGCGTTGGTGGTGTAGATCACGCGCCGCACCTCGGGCGGGAAGGCGAAGAACGGGATGACCTTGTCCCAGGCCCGGCGCCAGGCGCTGACCACGGTCGGGAACCGCTGCCCCCAGGGGCCGGCCGCAAACGCATCCAACTCGGCCTCGGCCGCCTCGGCGCTCACCGCGGTGTAGATGGGTTTGATGGCTGCGGCCAGCGCCTTGCGGTCTTTCCATGACGCAAAGTCCAGGCCACCCCGGATCAGGTGCACGATGCAGGTCTGCAGCGTCGTCGCCGGGAACACTGCGCCCAGCGCCTCTGGCATGCCCTTGAGGCCGTCGGTGACGGCAATCAGGATGTCCTGCACCCCGCGCGTCTTCAGATCGTTGAAGACCTTCATCCAGAACTTCGCCCCCTCGGTGTTCTCGATCCAGATTCCCAGGATGTCGCGCGAGCCGTCAGGCAGTACGCCCAGCGCCAGGTAGACGGCCTTGGAGCGCACCACCGCATCCTCGCGAATCTTGACCCGCAGCGCATCGAAGAACACCACCGGGTACATCGCCTCCAGCGGCCGTGTCTGCCAGGCCGTGACCTCGCCCATCACCTCATCGGTGACACGGCTGATGAGCTCGGGCGAGACGTCCACCGAGTACATCTCAGCCAGGAAACCCTGGATCTCGCGCACCGTCATGCCGCGTGCGTACATGGCGATGATCTTGTCGTCGAAACCCGTAAAGCGCCGCTCGTGCTTGCCAATGAGCTGCGGCTCGAAGCTGCCTTCGCGATCGCGTGGGACATCGATGCGCAGCGCCCCCACATCGGTCAGTACGGTCTTGGTGCTCTTGCCGTTGCGGTGGTTGGCTGATCCGCCTGTGGGCTTGGCTTGGCCGGGCGCATAGCCTAGGTGATGACTCATCTCGGCGCCCAGCGCCCGCTCAAGAATTGACTTCTTGAACTGATCGAACAGCCCTTGGACTTGGCCCGGCGTCATGGGCCCGGTCACCAACTGGTCAAGCAGCTCGGCCGGGATGTGAAATTGCGGCTGTGCCGCCTGGTCCGCCAAAGCGGTGGGTTTGGTCTTGCGTGGCATTCATGCTCCTTGTCGACATGCTATGCCTCACACACAAAATTTCTGACAAGCTC
>NZ_MTBE01000017.1:0-81135 GCF_002916785.1 Diaphorobacter sp. LR2014-1
CTGGTAGAAATCTTTCGAACCTACTTCAATTATTGCGAGGTCGGCGAAGACGGGAAGACTCCCGCCATGCGGCTCGGATTGGCGAAGGGACCAATTACGGCGGAGGACATCATCTATTACCAACCGCCTTTGCCACCGCGCCGGAGGGCACCGCCCAAACCTGCAGAGCCCAAGCCGCTGCCGCCAGGCGTCTGGCCGGCTGAACTGTTCGACGTCCGAAAAGAAGAACCCCTCCTCACCTTGCGGCGGGAGGGGTCTGAAACGAACCGAGCTGCTGGCTTAGCAACTCCTAGCGAGAACGGCTAGACAATTGGCACCCATGTTTTTCACTATTCCCACCATCATGACTTGGACGCGCATTGTCGCGATACCCTTGATCGTGGGAGTGTTCTATGCGCCGCTGGACCCTGCGATGCGCAACCTCATCGCCACGGTGATGTTCATCGTTTTTGCGGCCACCGATTGGCTCGATGGGTTTCTTGCACGCAAGCTCAACCAGACCTCCGCGTTCGGGGCGTTTCTGGATCCCGTGGCTGACAAGTTCTTGGTATGTGCGTCGCTATTGGTACTCGTGCATATGCAACGTGCCGATGTGTTCGTGGCACTCATCATCATCGGCCGCGAAATCGCTATCAGTGCCTTGCGGGAATGGATGGCGCAGATCGGGGCGAGCAAGAGTGTGGCCGTGCACATGATCGGCAAGCTCAAGACCACGGTGCAGATGATTGCCATTCCTTTCCTGTTGTATGACGGGCAGTTGTTTGGCGTCATTGACACGGGTGTGTGGGGTACCTGGCTGATCTGGGGCGCCGCAGTGCTGACGGTGTGGTCCATGGTTTATTACCTGCAAAAAGCACTGCCAGAAATTCGAGCGAGAGTCCGTTAAGTTTCTTGCTACTGCTGGGAGAGCCTTGTGTCAAAAGGGTTCATTGCTATATATGACATAGCAAGGCAATCCGCGCCCACATGGAGACGGCTGGTGGCGGCAACTCGGCACCGCAGGGCGAAAGTGCTTGTCAATACGGAATGCGCCTAGCGCGCAAGGTCGAAACAAAAGCGGTGCTCGAATCCGGGACGGGGATCAAATACGACTAGAATTCGCTCCCATGCTGTCGCCCACGCGGTACGTCTTATTGACACCCTACAGTGCGATGGCTTTAATCTGACACAGCAATTTCTGACGCTGCTTCAGTTCCCTCCGCCTCTGCCTTTCGGACCGCTTCCGTTGCAGGGGGCGCGGAGGCCAGATTTGCATAAAGACATTCATCCACTCTTTTCCCGAGAGGCTTCTTGTGAATAAAACCGAATTGATTGAGCACATCGCCAACAACGCTGATATCTCCAAGGCTGCAGCTGCGCGCGCACTGGAGTCCACGATCGAAGCGGTTAAGAAGACTCTCAAGAAGGGCGGCACGGTGTCGCTCGTCGGTTTCGGCACATTCGCCGTCGGCAAGCGCGCTGCGCGCACTGGTCGTAATCCCCGCACGGGCGCTACGATTAAAATCAAGGCTGCTAAAGTTCCAAAGTTCCGTCCAGGCAAAGCACTGAAAGATGCTTTGAACTGATTGTGAAATATGGGGGGTGCTTAGCTCAGTTGGTAGAGCGGCGCCCTTACAAGGCGTAGGTCAGCGGTTCGACCCCGTTAGCACCCACCACCCCATTCAAAGGCGAACGCAAGTTCGCCTTTTCTTTTGCAGCTGTTGAAAGATTGACCATGTTCGAATCCATCCGCAAGCACTCCAAGATCGTCATGTTCTTGTTGTTCTTGCTGATCATCCCGTCGTTCATCCTCGTGGGTATCGACAGCAACTATTTCAGCGGAGGAAGCCCGGTGGTAGCGCGGGTCGATGGCAAGGACATCACCCAAGCCGACTGGGACAACGCTCACCGTATGGAGAGTGATCGAATCCGCGCTCAGTCGCCAGGTATCGACGCCAAGCTGCTGGATTCACCGCAGGCACGCTATGCCACGTTGGAGCGGCTGGTGCGTGACCGCGTGCTGCAAGTCGCGGCGCAGGACATGCACATGCTGACCAGCGATGCGCGGTTGGCACGCGAGCTGCAGAGCATTCCGCAGATAGCGGCGTTGAAACGAGCTGACGGCACGCTGGATGCCGAAGCCTATCGCGCCCTGGCTGGTGCGCAGGGACTCACCCCTGAGGGGCTTGAAGCACGCATCCGGCAGGACTTGTCGGTCAACCAGGTCATGGGCGGTGTAATGGGTTCGGCATTCAGCGGCCCGGCGGAAGCACGTTTGGCACTGGATGCACTGTTCCAGCGCCGTGAAATCCAAATCGCTCGTTTCAATGCTTCGGCGTTTGTGTCCAAGGTCGTGGTGACGGATTCCGACCTGGAGGCCTATTACACCGCCCATCCTGCGAAATTCCAGCAGGCTGAACAAGCGTCAGTGGAGTATGTGGTGCTTGACCTTGATGCTGTGAAAGCGGGAATCACGCTCAGCGAAGATGACCTGCGCACCTATTACAAGGAAAACCTGAATCGCCTCGCGGGCAAGGAGGAGCGCCGCGCAAGTCACATACTGATCAACGCCAGCAAGGACGCCCCTGCGGATGCGCGCACCCAGGCCAAGGCCAAGGCGGAGGAACTGCTCGCGCAGGTACGCAAAGCGCCGGGCAGCTTCGCGGAGATTGCCAAAAAGGAGTCGCAGGACCCGGGCTCAGCACCGTCCGGCGGTGACCTCGGTTTTTTTGGCCGGGGAGCCATGGTCAAACCCTTTGAAGACGCCGTTTTTTCCATGAAGAAGGGGGAGATTAGCGACGTAGTGGAAACCGACTTCGGCTTCCACATCATCCTGCTTTCCGATATCAAGACTCCGCGCCAGCCCAGTTTCGAGGAGCTGCGCCCCTCGCTCGAGGCAGAACTCAAGCAGCAGCAGGCTCAACGCAAGTTCGCAGAAGTGGCCGAGGCGTTTGCCAATGGTGTGTATGAACAGGCGGACAGCCTGCAGCCCGTTGCCGACAAGCTCAAGCTCAAGATTCAGACGGCCGACGGGGTTACCCGTACTCCGGCTGCCGGCGGCGCGGGGCCGCTTGCCAACGCACGCTTCCTGGAGGCGCTGTTCCAGTCGGACTCGCTGCAGAACAAGCGCAATACCGAGGCCATCGAGATCGGTACAAGTGTGCTGGCAGCCGGCCGCGTTACGGCATACCAGCCCGCCATGACGCTGCCGCTGGACAAGGCGCGCGACCAGGTGCGCGCGATCTATATCGCCGAGAAGTCCGCTGAACTTGCGCGGCAGGAAGGCCAAGCCAAACTGACCGCTTGGAAGGCCGCGCCGGATGCAGCCTCCGGGTTGACTGCTGCGTTGACGGTGTCGCGGGACCGGCTGCAGGATCAGCCTCGTTCCGTGGTGGATGCCGCCTTGCGTGCCAATGTGGACCAACTCCCGGCCTGGACAGGTGTGGACCTTGGTGCGCAGGGCTATGCCGTGGTGAAAATCAACCGCGTCGTTCCCCGGGACGGTGTGGACGACGCTCGTGCGCGTATGGAGCGAGAGCAATACTTGCAATCGTGGGCGTCGGCCGAGGCGCTAGCGTATTACGATTTGCTCAAGCAGCGTTTCAAGGTCCAGATCAAGGCCCCCCGACCGGTGGCCCAGGCAGAGCTACAAAACTAAGCCGGTTACCTCAGAGGGTAGATTTATCAGGCTATAATTCAAGGCTACGGTGGCTGTAGCTCAGTTGGTAGAGTCCAGGATTGTGATTCCTGTCGTCGTGGGTTCGAGTCCCATCAGCCACCCCAAATAACAAAGGCCCCCGCAGCGCAAGCTGCGGGGGCCTTTTGCATTCAACAAGGTTGGTGTGACCGGTGGCCTGACTGAAGAGGCACTTCCGAACAGCATACGGATCGTGCCGGAAGCCGTTCGCCTGCATACGGTTTTGTCCGACGGAGTGCCAAGTGCAAAGGCACTACAACCAGCACAAAGGATGCCCCATGCCAGCAACCCCCGCCCCTCAACCGGTCCCGCCCGTCCCGCCAAATCCCGGCGAGGTGCCGCCGCGACCTATTCCCATTGATCCGCCCGACAATACGCCGCCCATCGAACTGCCCGGTGACCCTATGCAAGAACCAAGCTAGTGGAGCCTGCAGGTGGTTTAACCCGGTAAGTTGGCTGGTATTTCCTCGTTGGGCTGCCGCGGTGGCGAGGTCGGTGGTGGGGCCGGTGGCAGATCACCGGGCGGGCGCGGTAAGTCGTCTGGCACAGTGTGCAGCGGGTGTTCTGTCGGGTCGTGGGGCGTCATGGCGTGAATTCTGGGAAGGGACGGGGGTACCAAAGGTTGCTCTGCACAGTCGCACCGCACACTATCCTCCCGCCCCTTGAGGCAGATAAGCTGGCATGCGTTGGTGGGGCTCCCGAGGCTTCTTGAGCGGTGTCACACGTGGAATGGGCCCCGCAGGGTCGAGGATCAACCGCGAAGGTATACCCGCAGTTGCGGGAGCCAGCTCGGCTTCCAGCCGTGCAATGCGCTGCCGGTACATCCGTGCCAGTGCAGCATGGTGTTCGGCAGCGTTTTCGTGTTCGAATGCCGCCATTCGCGCTTCATTCAGGCTGGTCTCGAGACGGCGGGCATACATGGCAGCGGGATCAAAGAGGCGCTTGAGCATGGTCTTCTCCTGTGAAGGGGTAGCAAGACCATAGAGCGCGCAACGCGCTGTAGAGTGTCGGACGGCGTCCCGCATTTCCGCCCGACAGTGGCACCTCGGCCGTAGAAAGATGTCTTCGCAGGATGCCGAGGCACAGCCGAAGTGAGGTGGCCTGCCCGGAGGGACTCGAACCCCCGACCTATTGCTTAGAAGGCAATTGCTCTATCCGGTTGAGCTACGGGCAGATGATGCAGGTATGCGGTGCGCGCGGTGATGTGCGCGCTCGGAGTGCAGGATCATACAGGCGCCCGGAGCGCTTCCGCGCCAGCCTGCGCAGCCCATGAAATAGAAGACGGCATGCGGGTGCTTTGTATGATGCCAAATATGCCTTTAGCGCTTATCCAGCAAGCGCAAGCAGCTATCATTTAAAGAGTGGCCGCAGTCTGGCGTGCTCTTCAGTCCATCTCCTCAAACACCAGCGATGGAGGTGCCATGACCCGTGCCACATCGCCGAGCTGGCCGATGACATGGTTGGCGAAATAGCTGTTCTGCGTATCGGGCTCCAGCGCTGCCACGGCCAGATTGGCCAAGGGCTGGTTGAGAGACACGTAATAGCTGCCCCCCGGCACGTCGATGGCGCTGCGCATGGGGGTCACGGTGGCGCGGATGATCGGGCGGGCGCCAGGGATGGCTCCGCGCACGTCCTCTCGCTCGGAGCTCTCCCGGCTGGTTTCCTCATAGATGTCGGCCAGTACGGAGCCCGCCTCGGCGACGTGCATCACCTGGATGCCCAGCAGCTTCAGGCGCTCCACTGCATCCGTTGCGCCGCTTGCCAACCAATAACCGCAGGGACGGTGGCGTTTTTTGACCGGCTTGAGTTGCAGCGAGGAATTCCAATCCACGCGCAGGGTCCGGTCTGCGCCGGTCTGTGGGTCCAGCATGACCAGGTCGCGCTGGCCAGGGGTTTGCGTGGCTTCCACCACGATCTCGCCGCGGCATGCCTGGGAGGCAATGTCCCGCGCTTCATAGGAGCGCACCTGCTCCAAGTCGGCGGCGCGGTCCACGGTGCTGCGCAGTGCACTGGTGAGGGCCGTCACCTGCGAGTGCACGCGCCGCTGGATGTGGGTGCGGCCAATGCCCACGCCGCGCGTTTCCACGAGCATGCTGACGGCGTTCTTCAGACCATTCACGTTGCGGCCGGTATCGGGTTGCGTCCCTCCCATGGACAGGCGAAGGTCTTCGGCGCGGGTCGAGGTGGTGTAGTACCACTCCTGGCTCAGGCCTTCCGCTTCCAGGGCCCTGATCATGGGGTGGTGGAACCATTCCAGAGCTGCCTTGGTCATGAATTCCGGCAGGTTAGCCGTCGTTGCGTGCTGCAGCAGCACGTCGTAGCGTTGGATGGCATGGAATTTCTCGAGGAACCGTCCGGTGACGGTGTATTCATGCGCATCGAAAATGGCGATCGGGCGATAGTTGCGCACCAGTTTGGCGAGTGCCTGGGCCTCCGGAGTTTGCAAAAGCAGGTGGTCCCGGTTCATGTCGATGCCGTTGGACGTGGCTCGTGTGCCGGCCTCGGCTCCGTCGGGATTCGCGCGGGGAACGACGATCACGTTGATGCGCTCCAGCATGGGCTCCAGCAGACCCTGTGCCAGTTCGCGCGCCAGTACGAGCAATGCCTCGCTGCCGGCGGGTTCGTCGCCATGTTGCTGCCCAAGCAGCAGCACCGTGGGGCGGCGGCTGGCGTCCAGCGCGGCCACGTTGGTGCCAGCCGCGCGGGTCAGCACCAGGCCGTGCAAGGGTGTGCCGCGCTGCGATACCCCCAGGTCCAGCATTTGCACACGGGTCGTGCCGCGCTGCGCCGTGGCCAGATTACGCAGCCATTGGGTGAGTTCAGCGTTGGTGGTGAAAGCCTGGCGCCCCTCGGCGAGCCCCGGCGTTTCGTACCGCACGGAAGGCGCGGGAAAGCGTGCCGCGACAGCCGCGCTGTAGGGGAGCGCGGTGGAGGCCGGCTCGGTGGCCGGGGCGACGGGCGTTACCGTGACTGGGCTGGGCACGACTTCGCCACGCTGCACTGTTCCCAGCGGCGGCGGTACGGCGCGGGACGTTTGCGGACCAGTGGGCGCGGGGGGGGAGGACTGCGCGGGCCACGGAGGCAGGGGCGTGCTGGAGCAGGCGGACAGCAGGAATGCGCCCAGCAGCGCGGTAGCGCGGTGCCGTGCAGCGATTGCGGCGATTGGCAGCGCGTATGGGTGGGAGAGCAGATTCTTCGGCGTCATGGTGGGCGTGGCGGAAGTGGTGCTGGGGCGGATGTTACCCGGCAGCTTTGATGTCCTGCGCGTGCGGCGGGGTGGTTGGCTCAGGGGCCATGGAAAAAAGCCCGGCTGTGCCGGGCTTTCTGTTGTCGTGAAGGTCTCAGCGGCCGAAGCCGCCGCCGCGTGGGCCGCGGCCACCACCGCCGCCGCCGTTGCCACGGCCGAAGCCGCCCCGACGCCCGCGGTCCGCCATGCTGTCCACGCTGGTGCGCATGGGGTCCGGCTGGCTGGCACGGCCGCTGCCATGGCGTGGGCCGATGCCAATGTTGCCGAGCTGCGTGCCCAGGTGGGCGTTCTCGCTGCGAGGCTGGCTGTCGTCGAAACGGCGATTTCCGCCATTACCGCCGCCATTGCCTGCACCAGCGGGACCGCCGCGGCGGCGGCCACCGGCCGTGTTCTGCGGACGTTGCTGATCACGTGGACCGGCAGGACGGCCCGCATTGCCTGCGTTGCCGCCGCGGCCCCCGCTGCCGTTCTGACCCCCGGCGCGCTGCTGGCCTTCGCCCTGGCCACCGCCTTGGCGCGAACCGCGCTGGCCGCCAGTGGCCGCCTTGTTGGTGCGGATGCGCTCCATCATCTCCTGGCGTGCCGCCTTGGCCGCTGCCTGCATGACTTCGCGGCTGGGCGGCTTGCCCGCGCCGCCCCAGATGGTCTGGCGGCCCATGGCGATGGGCTCGGCCTTCTCTCCCTCGTCCGGGCCAAAGCCGTCGATCACCTGCACGGGGATTTCCTGCTTGGTGAAGCGCTCGATCTCCATCATGAAACCTTCCTCGTCCATGCAGACGAGGCTCACGGCATGGCCCTCGCGGCCGGCGCGGCCCGTGCGGCCGATGCGGTGCACGTAGTCCTCGGGCACGTTGGGGATTTCGTAGTTCACGACGTGCGGCAGGTCGTCGATGTCGATGCCGCGTGCCGCGATGTCGGTAGCCACCAGGGCGCGGATCTGGCCCGTCTTGAAGCCCTCCAGCGCCTGGGTGCGGGCGCTCTGGCTCTTGTTGCCATGCAGCGCCATGGCCGAAACGCCGTTCTTGGTCAGGTACTCGGCCACGTTGTTGGCGCCGAACTTGGTGCGCGTGAACACCAGCACCTGGCTCCAGTCGTGTTCCTGGATGATGTGCAGCAGCACCTGCTTCTTCTTGCCGCGCCCCACGGGGTGGATCACCTGGCTGATGCGTTGCACCGTGGTGTTGCGCGGGGTGACCTGGATGCTCTGCGGGTTCTTGAGCAGTGAGTTGGCCAGTTCACGGATGTCGTCGCTGAACGTGGCCGAGAACAGCAGGCTTTGCTTGGACTGGGGCAGCAGCGCCAGCACCTTCTTCACGTCGTGGATGAAGCCCATGTCGAGCATGCGGTCGGCTTCGTCCAGCACCAGGATCTCGACGGTGGACAGGTCCATGAAGCCTTGCTGCTGCAGGTCCAGCAGGCGGCCAGGGGTGGCCACCAGCACGTCCACGCCGCGCTTGATGCGTTCGATCTGGGGGTTCATACCGACGCCGCCGAAGATCACGGTGGAGTTCAGATCCAGGTATTTGCCGTAGCCGCGCACGGATTCTTCGACCTGCGCTGCCAGCTCCCGCGTGGGCGTGAGCACCAGGGCGCGCACACCCTTGCCGCCAAACTGGCTGCGTGGGGCTTGGCCTTCGGCCAGGCGGTGCAGCATGGGCAGCGTGAACGCGGCGGTCTTGCCGGTGCCGGTCTGTGCGCCGGCGAGGAGGTCGTGTCCAGCGAGGACGGCCGGGATGGCCTGGGCCTGGATAGGGGTCGGGTTGTCGTAGCCTTGTTCTTGCACGGCCCGCAAAATGGCCGGCGCCAGCTTCAGTTCTTCAAATGTCATGTAATTGGATGCGCCCATCCGGGGCGCTGGGTATCGGCCTGTCGCAGGCGACTTTACGGGCCGCCGAGCCAGTTTGTTAGGCAGATGATTGCAAGGGTGGGAGCCCGGAAAATTCTTCCTTCGTCCCCAGCTTGTCTAGGCTGATGCCGTGGGCAACTGGAGCCCAAGACGGGGTCTATTGTCGCATGCGCCGATAATCCGCGTTTGTGCCCAAAAAATTTTGGCGCCTTCTTCTGCCCGTTTCCTGAATAAATCCATGGCCCAATACGTTTTCTCGATGAACCACGTCACCAAGACCGTGCCGCCCAAGCGGCAGATCTTGAAGGACATTTCCCTTAGCTTCTTTCCGGGCGCCAAGATCGGCGTGCTGGGCCTGAACGGCTCCGGCAAGTCCTCTTTGCTCAAGATCATGGCGGGCGTGGACAAGGAATTCGAAGGCGAGGCACTGCCCATGCCCGGGCTGTCGATCGGCTACCTGCCCCAGGAGCCCCAACTCAATCCCGAGCACACCGTGCGCCAGGCCGTGGAAGAAGCCATGGCCGAGGTGAACAACGCCAAAGCCCGCCTGGAAGAGGTATACGCTGCCTACGCGGAAGAGAATGCCGACTTTGACGCGCTGGCCAAAGAACAGGGTGAATTGGAGGCCATCATCGCCGCGGCCGGTACCGATTCCGAACACCAGTTGGAAATTGCGGCCGACGCGCTGCGTCTGCCGGCGTGGGATGCGGTGATTGGCAAGCTATCGGGTGGCGAAAAGCGTCGCGTGGCCCTGTGCAAGCTGCTGCTGTCCAAGCCCGACATGCTGCTGCTGGACGAACCCACCAACCACTTGGACGCCGAATCCGTGGACTGGCTGGAGCAATTCCTGCACCGCTTCAGCGGTACCGTGGTGGCGATCACCCACGACCGCTACTTCCTGGACAACGCCGCTGAGTGGATTCTGGAACTGGACCGAGGCCACGGCATCCCCTACAAGGGCAACTACTCTGACTGGCTGATCCAGAAGGGCAACCGTCTGGAAGCCGAGCAAAAAGGCGAGGAGGCTCGCGCCAAGGCTTTGAAGAAGGAACTGGAGTGGGTGCGCCAGAACGCCAAGGGCCGCCAGGCCAAGTCCAAGGCGCGTATTGCCCGCTTCGAAGAGCTGAGCGATTACGAATACCAGCGCCGCAACGAAACGCAGGAGATCTTCATTCCTGTAGCGGATCGCCTGGGCTCTAAGGTCATCGAATTCAAGAATGTCTCCAAGGCCTTTGGTGACCGCCTGCTGATCGACAACCTGAGCATGAACATCCCTGCCGGCGCCATCGTCGGCATCATCGGCCCGAACGGTGCCGGCAAGTCGACCCTGTTCAAGCTGATCGCGGGCAAGGAGCAACCTGATTCCGGTACCGTGGAAATCGGTCAGACCGTGAAGATGGCCTTTGTCGATCAGCACCGCGACGCACTGGCCGATGACAAGACCGTGTGGGAGGACATCTCCGGCGGGCTGGACATCATCAACGTGGGCAAGTTCCAAATGGCGTCGCGCGCCTATGCCGGGCGCTTCAACTTCAACGGCCAGGACCAGCAGAAGAAGGTGGGCAACCTGTCCGGGGGCGAGCGCGGCCGCCTGCACCTGGCCAAGACGCTGATCCAGGGCGGCAACGTGCTGCTGCTGGACGAACCGTCCAACGACCTGGACGTGGAAACCCTGCGTGCGCTGGAAGACGCGTTGCTGGAATACGCTGGTACCGTGCTGGTCATCAGCCACGATCGTTGGTTCCTCGACCGTATCGCGACGCACATCCTGGCCGCCGAGGGCGACAGCCAATGGGTATTCTTTGACGGCAATTACCAAGAATACGAAGCTGATAAGAAAAAACGATTGGGTGAAGAGGGTGCGAAACCGAAGCGTATGCGCTACAAGGCCCTCAAATAAGCACTTACAGGTAGTAGCATCGGGCGGACCGCCGCCCATTCTTCGTCCGTCCCCACCATGTCCCTTTCCGCGTCCCGCGCCCGTACGGTTTTTCGCGCCTGCGTTGTCAACGCCGTCAGGGACAGCGAGGCCCTGATGGAGGCGCTGGTGACTGGTACGCGCGAAGCGCTCACGGCGCAGGAATCCTCCACCCGCGACCTTCACAAGCGCACCCAGATCAGCGATGCCTTGCGCCTGCTCAAGCAGCACGAGGCGTCGTTGCCCAAGGCCTACCCCATGGCCTTGCTGGAGATTTTTGCCGAAGGCCCCTCGGCCGCGAAGACGAGGGCCGGGCAGCCCGGCGGAATGGACCTGGGCGAGCTCGCCCTCATGGACGATGCCGACGTGCTGGTCCAGGTGGAGTTGTCGCGGGCGCAGCAGATCGCCGCTCTGGCGACAGAGGCAACGCTGGCGGAACTCAACACGCTCGTCAGTTCGGCGCAGGGCCTGCACAGCGTGCAACCCGAAAGCAACCCTTTTCGCCCCGAGAACTACATCCGCGCGCTGCAGCAAGTGGTGAGCGATACCGGTGTAAGCGGGGAAGTGCGGCAGCTGTGGATGAGCCAGATGCGCGAACTGCTGGGCATGCAACTGGTAAGCGCCTATGAGCGCGCCGCCCAGAGCCTGCGCGAGCATGGCGTCGAGCCCGTGGGCTACGCGGTGGCGGGAGCCCCGGGTGTGCGTAGCAGTCATGGTGGTGGATATGCCCACAGTTCCCAGATGGGCGTGGGCTACGCGCCCTCGGCCTATGGTGCGCCGGCCAGCGAATATGGTGCCGCGAGCGCCTATGGCCAAGGTTACGGGGCAGGTTGGGGAGGCGCCTCGGGCAACGTGGCCTTGGCGCCGCAGGCCGAAGAAGCGCTGCTGACGGTGGGTATCCTGCGCCAGATGCTGGCCGGTGGTGGTGACCCTTTCGCCTACGATGCACGCGGCGGCTATGCGGCAGCTACTCCGGCCAACGCGTACGTCACGCCGGCCGCGGTGGAAGCAATGGAAGACATTGCGCAGCTGGAACGCATCGTGGGCCGTCTGTCGGGGGGGGCTGCGGTCCCGGTGACGGGCTGGAACGGCACCTCTGCACATGCGCCGGTGGCGGCATCCCCCACGCGGACGGCGCATGAGGTCGTGAGCCGCATGATGGACAACATTGCGCAGGATTCGCGGCTGCTGCCCCCCATGCAGCGTGCCGTGCAAAGCCTGGAGCCCGCGCTGAAGGAGTTGGTGCAGCACGACACGCGGTTCTTCACGGATGAGCAGCACCCCGCCCGGCGCCTGCTGGACGAGTTGACCCAGCGCAGCCTGGCATTCAACGCCGAGGATGGGCCCGCGTTCAGCCGCTTCATGCGGCTGGTGAACGAAGCCGTAGGCCACCTGGCTTCCATTGAGATCCGGGATGCCGCACCGTTCGCCCAAGTGCTCAAGGCGCTGGAAAAGGCCTGGACCGCGCAGGAGCGTCGACAGCTTGAGCGCCATGAAGCGCAGCAGCGCGAACTGCTCCAGCGGGAGCAGCGGGAATTGCTGGCCGAGAAGATTGCCGCCGACTTCCGCCGCCTGCCCGATGCGGACAAGGTGCCGGCCGACCTGCTGGCCTTCGTGACCGGCCCGTGGGCGGACGTGGTGGCGCAGGCGCAAAGCAGCCAGCCCCAGGAAACCGGCGGAGATCCCGGAGGCTATTTGGCGTTGGTGCCGCTGCTGCTGTGCTGCGCGCAGCCCGAGCAGTTGCGCTCGGACCCGGAGCGCCTGGGCCAGGCCATTGCCGACATGGTGCCGGTGTTGGTGCGTGGGCTGGAGAGCATTGACCACCCGATCGAGCGTATTGCCGAAGTGACGCAGCGCTTAGCGCAGCTTCAGGGTGAAGCGCTGAACTACGCAGCGGCGAGCGTCTTTGGCGACACGCCGGCGGAAGAGGTCAGCCCCGAAACCCGCGCTGACGATGTGCTGTCCTCCGATACGGCCGCCGCGGCGGACCCGTCGATGGCCGGAGCAGTGGCTCAGCCCGCATTGCGCATCGGCCAGTGGGTGGAAATCATCACCAACCAGCGTGCGGTGCGAACCCAGCTCACCTGGTGCAGCCCGCACAACACGCTGTTTTTGTTCACCGGAGCCGACGCGAGCACGCAGTCCATGACGCGGCGCATGATCGACAAACTGTCCTCTGACGGGGCATTCCGCCTGATTTCCGACCAGCCGGTGGTGGACCGCGCTTTGCGCGCCGTGCGCACCAAGCCTGCCAAGCTGCGCTAGGGCGCTCCGCAGGTCGCGGGGACTGCCGTTCAGCCTGCCGCGCGTGGCAGGCGCCGGCGCACCAGTTGGATGTGGTTGCGCAGGGCGTAGAGCTCGTCGGCATAGGACAGTGGCACGCTCACTTTTTCCACCTGCGCCTCCATGCGGTCCAGCCGTTCGCGCAGCGCGTCGGGGGTGGCCTCTCCTCGTTCCATGTCGTCTTCTATGTCGCGCAGATGCCCATACCAGCGGAACACGCGCGAGCGCACGCGGAACTGGTACAGCGGCGGCACCACGCGCGACAGCGGCAGCATGATGGCAATCAAGATACCCAGTACCAGCCACATGCGCTCGACGAGGTTGGCGATCCAGAATGGCAGATAGCGCTGCATCAGCGGCGCCGGTTCGTTGATGGCGCGCTCGCCCTCCTTGGCAATGGGCAGTTCCGCGTGCCGGGTGCTGGGGAATTCGCGCGCACGGTTGAACCAGCCCGCATTGCCATGGATGCCCTGCGCGCTCTGGGCAAATAATTGCAGCAGGGCAGGGTGGGTACCTTCACGCGCCAGCAGGGATGTGGTGGATGCCACCAACCGTACGTCGCGCGGAGGTACGTTGGCCGCCAGGTCCACCACGCCGCGTGGCAGCACTACCGGCGTGAGGAACGGAAAACGGCGGCTGTAGGCCTCGTTCTGCGGGAAGTGCATGAGCTGCACGCCGGGCGTTTGCAGCAGCATCTGCACCATCAATGACTCGGGGGCGGAGGCGAACACCAGGGCGTCCAGCCGCCCCGCCAGGAACGCCACCGTGGCGGGCGTCTGCTCCAGACGCGTGAGCGTCAGGGCATCCAGCGGAATGTGGTTGGCGTCCAGCAGGCGCTCCATGAGCGTTGGTACGCCGCTGCCGGGCGAGCCGACGTTCACGCGCAGCCCGCGCAGCTGATGCAGCCCCTCCAGCCGGGCCGATCGGTGGATGCGGCGCGCCACATCGCCGCGGTAGAACAGCCAAATGGGCTCCACGAAGAGGCTGCCCAGCGAGACCAGCTCATCACTGTCCTCGGGACGCAACTCACCCGTGCCACCTTGCACGAAGGCGAGGTCGGCGTGGCCATCGCGCAGCAGCTGCAGGTTGGATGACGAACCATCGCTGGGCAGCAAGACCACGTTGATCCCGCTTGCCGCCAGTGCGTCACGATAGCGCTGGCCGAAGGCCTCGTAGGCGCTCTGCGCGGGGCCGGTGGCCAGCGTCACCGTGCGCGGCGGCGTGGGGTTGAGCCACCAATAGGCCAGTAGCACCAGGCCCGCGCCCAGTAGCGCCAGCGGCCCGGCAGACACCAACAGGTCGCGCAGCGACAGCAGCGCCATGCGCAGGCGGCGTGACATCTGTCCCATGGTTAGCTCCCGGCAGCCAGATCGGCATGGCACGGAAGTGCCAGGCCCTCGGCCGTGCGCAGGGTGCGCGCGGCGAGCACGGCGCGCACGGTGGCGCGGGCCACCGCCTCGGCCGCCATCGTGGCCAACACCATCATGCCGGGGTGGTGCGGCACGTGGCCCGTCGCCAGCGTGAACAGCGTATCTCCGTCGCTCATGGTGTGCACGGGGTTGATGCTGCGGGCCAGGCCGTCGTGGCCGGCAACGGCCAGTCGCTGAGCCTGAACCTTGGTCAGCCGCGCGTCGGTGGCGATCACGCCGATCGTGGTGTTGCTGCCGGCCAGCAGGGGATGAGGGGGCTCGCCGCGCAGCAGCGCGTGCCGTGTATCGCGCAGCGTCAGCCCGTCGGCAGCGCGGGCGCCCGCCAGTGGGCGCCCGGTGTCCGGGTCGACCACGTCGCCCACGGCGTTGCAGGCAATGAGCGCACCCACCGTGACGCCCGCGACGGTGACCGAGGCTGTGCCCACGCCGCCCTTCATGGCGTGCTGCAGGCCGAACATCTTGCCCACCACGGCGCCAGCGCCGGCGCCTACGTTGCCCTCGGCTGGCGGCTCGCGTGTGGCGGCGGCGCAGGCCGCATAGCCGGCCGCCGCATCGGGTCGCACTTTCATGTCGCCCACGTGCAGGTCGAACAGCACGGCCGCTGGCACCAATGGCAGGCGGCCCACGCCCACGTCCAGCCCTACGCCCTGCTCCTCCAGCCAGCGCACGGCCCCCGTGGCGGCCTCCAGCCCCCAGGCGCTGCCACCCGCTAGCATGATGGCGTGCACCTGCTCCACCAGGTTGCCCGGGGCCAGCAGGTCGGTCTCGCGCGTACCGGGGGCGGCGCCGCGCACATCCACGCCTGCCACGGCACCCTCGCGCGCAATCACCACGCTGCAGCCGGTGGGGCGGCGTGGGTCGGTGAAGTGGCCGACCTCGATGCCGGCAACGTCGGTGATGGCGCCGCAGGCGCTGTGCAGGGAGCAAGCTTGCATGGGCGCCGATTATGGTGCCGCGCCGGCACCTGTCCCCGCGTCTTGCGGGGTGCTCTCAAAGCCGGGTGCGGCGCAGCCGCAGGGCATTCGTGATCACCGAGGCCGAGCTCAGGCTCATGGCCAGCGCCGCGATCATCGGCGACAGCAGCCAGCCCGTGAACGGGTAGAGCAGGCCGGCGGCCAGCGGCACGCCCAGCGCGTTGTAGACGAAGGCAAAGCCCAGGTTTTGGCGCATGTTGGCCACCGTGGCCTGCGACAGTGCGCGCGCCGTGGCGATGCCGCGCAGGTCGCCCTTGACCAGGGTGAGCTGGGCGCTGTTCATGGCCACGTCCGTCCCGGTTCCCATGGCGATGCCCACGTCGGCGCGCGCCAGTGCCGGCGCGTCGTTGATGCCGTCGCCGGCCATGGCCACGGTGCGTCCCTCGGCCTGCAGGCGTTCGACCAGGGCCAGCTTATCGGCGGGCAATACCTCGCCGTGCACCTCGTCGATGCCCAGGCGCCGTCCCACGGCACCTGCCGTGGTCAGCCCGTCGCCGGTGGCCATGATGATGCGCAGGCCGGCCGCATGCAGGGCGGCCAGCGCGTCGGGCGTGCTGGCCTTGATGGGGTCGGAGACAGCCAGCAGGCCCGCCAGTTGCCCATCCACGGCCAGGAACATCACACTGGCGCCTTCGCCGCGCAATGCCTCGGCGGTCTGCGCCAGCGGTCCCGTATTCACGTTGGACTGCTGCATCAGCACCGTGTTACCCAGCGCCAAGGTGCGGCCCGCGATCCGGCCGCGCACGCCGATGCCCGAGGCCGAGTCGAACTGTTCGGCCGCGTCCAGCGCCAGCCCCTGCTGGCGTGCCGCGGCGACGATGGCCGCCGCTAGCGGATGCTCGCTGCCCTGGTCCAGGCTGGCGGCCAGGCGCAGCACCTCCGCCTCGCCCCAGCCGGGCGCGGCCACGGTGCGCTCAAAGCGCGGCCGGCCCTCGGTCAGGGTGCCGGTCTTGTCCACGATCAACGTGTCCACGCGGCACATATGCTCGATGGCGGCCGCATCGCGGAACAGCACGCCCTGCGTGGCGCCGCGCCCCGTGGCCACCATGATGGACATCGGCGTAGCCAGGCCCAGCGCGCAGGGGCAGGCGATGATGAGAACCGCCACAGCGTTGATCAGGCCGTAGACCCACCTGGGCTCGGGCCCGAACAGGCCCCAGCCCAGCAGCGTGAGCACCGACACGCCGACCACGGCCAATACGAACCAGCCCGCAACGCGGTCGGCCATGCGCTGCATGGGCGCGCGCGACCGCTGGGCCTGCGCCACCAGTTGCACGATCTGCGACAGCATCGTGGCCGCACCCACGAGTTCGGAGCGCATGACCAGCGCCCCGCTGGTGTTGAGCGTGGCGCCGATCAGCTTGTCGCCCGTGCGCTTGCTCACTGGCAGCGGCTCGCCCGTGAGCATGGACTCGTCCACGGCGCTGCTGCCTTCGACGACCACGCCGTCCACCGGCACCTTCTCGCCGGGACGCACGCGCAGCAGGTCGCCCTCATGCACGTGGGCCAACGGCACGTCCTCCTCGCTGCCGTCGGCGGCGATGCGGCGCGCAGTCTTGGGCGCCAGGCCCAGTAGCGACTGGATGGCGGCCGAGGTCTGTGATCGCGCCTTGAGCTCCAGCATCTGGCCCAGCAACGTCAGCGAAATGATGACCGCGGCCGCCTCGAAGTACACGCCCACGCGGCCCATGGACTGGAACGAGGCCGGGAACACGCCCGGCGCCACGGTGGCCACCACGCTGTAGAGGAAGGCCGCGCCCGTGCCCAGACTGATCAGAGTCCACATGTTGGGGCTGCGCTGCACCACGGATTGCCAGCCGCGCACGAAGAACGGCGCGCCGGCCCACAGCACGATGGGCAGCGTCAGCACCAGCTCCACCCCGCTTTGCGTGGCCATGCCGACCCAACCCAGCCGGTGCCCGGCCATGGCCAGCGTGGTGACGACCATGGTGAGCGGCAGCGTCCACCAGAAGCGGCGCGAGAAGTCGCGCAGTTCGGGGTTGTCATCGGCCGCGTCCAGGCTGGGCAGTACCGGCTCCAGCGCCATGCCGCACTTGGGGCAGTGGCCGGGGCCGCTCTGTCGCACCTGCGGGTGCATGGGGCAGGTGTAGACCGTGTCGGCGGTTGGTGGGGCGGGTGGAGCGGCCGATGGCCGGGGCACTTGGGGGCTGTGGTGCCGGTGCTGCCCGTGTGGGGCAGCCGCGGGCGGCGTGCTGTGGGAATGCATGAGGGCTCCTTGGTGCGGCAAGGGGCCGGGCAACTGCCGCCCGGTCCGTGGGGCGTCAGCGCAATGGTTCGATATGGGTGACGACGAATACGCTCTTCACCCGTTCGGCCCGAAAGCGCACCTTGTCGCCGGGCTTGAAGGTGGCCGCCTGTGCCGGGTCGCGCAACGTGAACACCATGGTCATGGGCGGCATGGCAAGGTTCTTGAGCTCGCCGTGGCGCAGCGTGATCTTGCCGCTGCGTGCATCCCAACGCGTGACTTCACCCTCGCTGAGATCCTGCGTGCTGTCGCCGGACGCGGCGGGCGTTTCGGTGTGATGGGCGTCGTGGTCCGAGCCCTGGGCATGTGCCCAGCTGCCGGGCAGGCCCAGCAGTGCCAGAGCGGCCACGGGTGCGAGGGCGATGCGCGGCGCGCGCGCAGGCAGGGTGTGCGATGGCATGGCGTGGCCTTTCATGGTGTGCATCAACGGTAGCTGGTGAATACGCGCGTGGAGACGTCGCTGTTCACCAGGTTCTTGGTGACCAGCAGCACGTCGTACGGGTCCTTGCGGCCGTTGTACTCGGGCCCGTCCATGCCGGGGCTGCCCACCGGCATGCCCGGGACGGTGAGGCCCAGGGCCTTGGGTTTGTCCTTGAGCAGCTTGCGCACGTCGGCAGCGGGTACATGGCCTTCGAGCAGGTAGCCGCCCACCAGCGCGGTGTGGCATGAGCCCAGGCGCGTGGGCAGGCCGAGCTTGGCGCGTACGGCGGCGTTGCCCGTTTCGTGCACGGTGACCGTGAAGCCGTTGGCCTGCATGTGGGTCACCCAATCCTTGCAGCAGCCGCAGTTGGGGTCTTTCCAGACCTCCACGGCAGTCTGCGGGGCGGCGGCACGGGCCAGGGCGGGCAGGGCAGCGCCGGCCAAGCCGCCGGCGAGGGCCGTCATCCATTGGCGGCGGGTGGGTTGCGTGATTCGCATGGTGGACTCCTGATGATGCGGGTGGTGGTGTTGTTCAGGGCGTGACGGTGAAGGTGCCGCGCATGCCTGCTTCGTAGTGGCCGGGGATCAGGCAGGCGAAGTCGAAGCGGCCGGGCCGGTTGAAGTGCCAGACCAGGTCTTCCTTGGCGCGCGGGGCCACGTGGGCCATGTGGGGTTCGGCATGCTCCATGTCGGGGTACTGGCGCATCATGGCCGCATGCTGGTCCAGCGTGCCCTGTGTGCCCAGCACCACCTCATGCATGACCTGGCCCTTGTTCTCCACGCGCAGGCGCACGGTCTCGCCTTGCTTGACGGTGAAGTGCGAGGGGGTAAAGCGCATGTCGTCCGTCATGCGCAAGGTGATGGTGCGCTTTGCGCCCTTGACCTCTCCCGCAATCCCCCATTCTTGCTGCTGGGGTGCGACGGCAGGGTGGCTGTTGTGCATGTTCTCATGGCCAAAACTGGCTGTAGCGCCCGCCAGTAAAGCGCAAGCAGCTATGAATTTGATAGATTTCATGGGTTTCTCCGAGAGTTCAATGGTGTTCGTGGCTGGCGCCCGGTTTGCGCACGCTGGGGGCGCCGGGGGCCCGGCCGGGCGGGGTCTGCCGCGGGGCTGTGGCGTCCAAGGGCGCACCGGCCCATTCGTGCGCCACCGTGCCCGCCGGGTGCTGGTACCAGCCCGGGTCGCGCCAGTCCTGGGCGGCCAGGCCCTGGCGGACCTTCAGGGTCGTGAACATGCCGCCCATCTCCAGCGGGCCGAAGGGGCCGGTGCCGGTCATCATGGGATAGGTGTTGTCGGGCAGCGGCATTTCCATCGCGCCCATGTCGGCCATGCCGCGCTCGCCCATGACCATGTAGTCGGGAATGATCTTCTGGATCTTCCCGACCAGGCCGCGATGGTCCACGCCGATCATGGTGGGCACGCCGTGGCCCATGGCGCCCATGGTGTGGTGGCTCTTGTGGCAGTGCAGCGCCCAGTCGCCGGGCTCGTCGGCGATGAACTCCAGCTGCCGCATCTGGCCCACGGCCACGTCGGTGGTCACCTCGGGCCAGCGCGCGGCCTTCGGGGTCGGCCCGCCGTCGGTGCCCGTGATCTCGAACTCATGCCCATGGACGTGGATGGGGTGGTTGGTCATGGTCAGGTTGCCCACGCGGATGCGCACGCGGTCGCCCTGTCGTGCCACCAGCGGGTCGATGGCGGGGAACACCCGGCTGTTGAAGGTCCAGATGTTGAAGTCGGTCATGGTGTTGACCTTGGGCGTGAGGCTGCCCGGCTCCACGTCGTAGGCGCTGAGCAGGAAGGCGTAGTCACGTTGCACCTGAGCGATCAGGGGGTGGCGCGCCTTCGGGTGCGTGATCCACAGGCCCATCATGCCCATGGCCAGCTGCACCATTTCGTCCGCATGCGGGTGGTACATGAAGGTGCCGGGGCGGCGCGCCGTGAACTCGTACACGAAGGTCTTGCCCGCGGGGATGTGCGGCTGGGTAAGCCCGGCCACGCCGTCCATGCCGCTCGGCAAGCGCTGGCCGTGCCAGTGCACGCTGGTGTGCTCGGGCAGGCGGTTGGTGACGAAGATGCGCACGCGGTCGCCTTCCACCACCTCGATGGTCGGGCCCGGGCTCTGGCCGTTGTAGCCCCACATGTTGACCATGAAGCCGGGCGCCACCTCGCGCACTACCGGCTCGGCCACCAGGTGGAATTCCTTGACGCCGGCGTTCATGCGCCATGGCAGCGTCCAGCCGTTGAGCGTGACCACGGGCTGGTAGGGCCGGCCGCTGGACGGGGTTAGCGGCGCGGCCGTGTCGGCAGAGGATTGCGAGGGCGCCTCGGGCAGCGCGGCCAAGGCCACGCGGCTCACCGATGCGGCGGAGGCGGCGACCACGGCCGTGGCGGCGCCGGAGAAGAAGTGGCGGCGCTGCATGTCAGTGGCCTTCCGAAGGGGCGTTGGAGGTGGTGGGAGCGGACGGCAGGCCGGTGGGCGCGCCGGGCGATGTGCCCGTGAGAGCCAGTTGCAGGTCGGTCTGGGCGAGCCAGAAGTCGCGCTGCGCCTCGGTGGCGGCAGCCACGGCCTGGCTGGCGCGGCGCGCCTCGGCCAGCAGCTCCCACACGCTGATGAACATGCCGTTGTAGCGCAGCACGGCCTCGTCCTGCATGAAACGCGCCAGCGGCAAAGCCTCGGCCTGCTGCTGGTGCGCCAGGTCCCAGGCGGTGCGGTAGCGCAGCCAGTGGCTGCGTGCCTCGCTGCGCGCGCGGATGGCGGCATCCTGCAGTTGCGCGGCGCTGTGCTGCAACTCGGCCCGCGCGCGGCCCGTGGCAGCTCCGCCCCAGTCGAACAGCGGCAGAGGCAGCTCTACCTCCCAGCCGCGTGTGGTCTCGCGGTGGCCGGAGGCGCGCTCGGTGGCAGTGTTGCGGCTGTAGCTCAGGCCGATGTCGCCGAACACGGATCCAACACCGGCCCAGCCGCTGCGGTCGGCGGTGGTGTCCAGGTCGCGGCGCAGCGCGCGCAGGTCCAGCCGCTCGCGCAGGGCCGTGGCTTCGGCGTCGTCGCCGCCGCGCAGTGCATCCGCCGCGGGCAAGGCAGGGAGCGCATCGGGCAGCGTGAAGTCGGCCTGCGCACCCCACAGCCCCATCAGCCGCGCCAGTTGCTCGCGCTCCAGCGCGGCATGCAGCCGCGCGCGGGCCAGCTGTGCTGCCGCGTCCTGTGTGATGGCGATTTCGCGTGCCTGCTGCAGCCGGCTGAAGTTGCCCACGCGCGCCATGCGCCGCGCCAGCTCGCCGCCGGCCTCGGCCGCCTCGTGCATGCGTTCGCGCGCGGCCAGCACCTGCCGGGCGGCCACGGCGCGCAGCCAGGCGCGGCGTGTGTCCGCGGCCAGGCGCAGCACGTCCTGTGCGGCGGCCAGCGTGGCCTGCTCCATCTGCCAGCCTTGCCAACGCGTACGCCAGGGCAGGGTGATCACGTTGACCAGGCTGAAGCCGAGCTGGCGCTCGATCTCGCGCTCATGCCCGCTGGTGAATCGCCCCAGCGTCAGCGTGGGGTTGAACAGGGTCAGCGCCTGTGCGCGCTGCGCATCCTGCGCGGCCAGATTGGCCAGGCGGGCCTGCAGCGCGGGGCTGTTCAAGAGCGCCACGCGCACGGCAGTGTCCGCATCCACGGGAAGGCGCAGCCATTCGGTGATCTGGGCCTGCGCGTCGCTGCGGCTTTGCGCATCGGGCGCGGGCAGTTGCGCGCCGTCGGGCAGGCGGGGCTGGACATGGCTTTGCACGTCGCCGCGCAGCCCATCGGGGGCGACGCTGGCGCAGCCGGCCAACACCAGTGCAGCGGCCAGCGCAGCCAGGGCGAGCGGAGGGCGCCTCATGGCCGGCCTCCGTGGTGGTGTTTCGGGGTGGGCATGCCAGGGCTGGGCGGCGCGGCGCGTGCCTGCTCGGCTTCCCAACGCACGATGTCGGAGTGGCCACCGGGAAAGGCGCCCACGGCGGTGTTGGCGGCCTTCCAGCCGATGTCGGCCTCAGCCACGTCGCCGCTGGGGAGCAGGGGCTGGTGGTGCAAGGGCAGACTGGGGGCCTGTGCCGAGTCGGCGGTGGCGGTCTGCGATGGGGCGGCAGGAACATTGTCAACCTGCGCCCAGGTCGGCGGTGCGATGCCGGCCAGGGCCGCCAGGGCCATCATGGCCGCAGGGCTGGTGGGGTGCGCGAAGCGCATGGGAGTCTCCCGTCAAACATGACAAAACCGCGTCCGCGACACTCGGCTGCGGCCCCGTCGAGGGACATGCAGCCGATTGCGGACGCACTTCGGGCGTCAGTGCTCAGGAGATGGGTGGCTTGATGGCTTGCGCAGCCGTGGCGCTGGCAAAGTGGGTGCCAGGGTGCGGTTGCAACCTGCTGTCGTGCCGTCCATGAAAGGCGGGCGCCCAGACCGGCGCGTAGAAGGCCGAATGGCAGGCGCCGCAGGCCGAACAGCCGGCGGGGTGTTCCGCGTGGACCGCCCCGCCGGTATCGCAGCAGTGCGGCTGTGCTGATGCGCTGGCATGGTCGCCGTCATGACCACCGTGGTCGTGCGTGTCGCTTGCCATAGCGTGGTGGGTAGCAGCTGCCGCAATGGTGGGCTGCGCGGGCGTGGCCGGTGCAACGCCCATGGCCATGGCGTCGCCCAGCAGGCCCCGCAGGACCAGCAGCAGACCCAGGATCATGGCAACGGCGTGGCGCATGCAGCGAATGATACCGGCGCGGTGCAGGAAGTTCCCGCCAGAGCGAGCGCCCGGCGATGGTCCGGCCGCGTGCCGTCAGACCGCCATGTAGCGCCCTGGCCGGTGGTTCATGGCCAGCACCAGGTTGAGCGCCACGGCGCCGATGACCGACCACAGCACGCGCAGCGGCTCCACTGTGACCAGCGCCGCCAGCACGATGCAGCAGTCCACGGCCATCTGCACCTTGCCGGCGCGCCAGCCGAAGCGGTCCTGCAGGTACAGCGCCATGATGCCCACGCCCCCCAGGCTGCAGCGGTGGCGGAACAGCACCAAAAAGCCCATACCCATGATCAGCCCGCCGGTGATGGCCGCATACAGCGGCTGCAGTTCGCTGATCTGCAGGAACTGCGACTGCAGCTCCGACAGCACCGACAGCAGCGCCACGGCCGCGAAGGTCTTGAGCGTGAAGGCCAGGCCCAGCTTGCGCAGCGCCAGCCAGTAGAACGGCAGGTTGAGCGCGAAGAACAGCTTGCCGAAGCCGATGCCCGTGGCGTAGTGCAGCACGAAGGCCAGCCCCGCCATGCCGCCGGTGAGCAGCCCGGCGCTGGCGAGGAAGGCCACGCCCACGGAGATCAGCGTCACGCCCACGCCAATCGCCACGGCGTCTTCGGTGCGGGTGTGCGGGACCATGGCGGGAGCGGCGTTGGCGGTGGTGGTGGACATGGGCGGGATCGGCAGTCGCCGTGGTGACCGGCGGGGGCGCGATTGCACCACGGCATCGGTCGTTGTGTCTTGCGCTGGGTCAAATTCCCGTGTCTGGGTGGTGTGATGCTCCTAAAAGGTGAGCTGTTTGCGCTTGTCAGGCGGGCGCTAGAGGTCGATTTGACTCATCTCTGACGCACCCGGCGTGCCGGGGGGCTGGGTGGCCTGCATGGCTTCGGTGATGCATGCGCGCACGGCCACGCTGGGCACCATGGGCCGCAGCGCGGGCACGCTGGCACGGCCGATGTTGCCCTGCGGCAGCCGGCGCACCAGGTGGCCCACCAGCGTGAGGCCCAGCCGCGCCCATTGGCCCCGAGCCTCCGGCGCGTCGCCCAACTGGCGCGCAAAGCGCAGCATCTGCCAGTGCGCGCGCCAGTGCAGGCCCAGGCGGTTCTGGCCCACCACATGGGCGGCCTCCAGGTAGCGCCAACGCTGTTCGGTGGGCGCATCCACGCTGGTGCGCCAGCGCTGCAGCAGGTAGTCGTAGGCGGCGCGCTGGCGGCTTTGTGGTGATTGGGTCATGGTCATGCGGCCTCCTTCGCCGCGATAGAGGCACCGCGGCGCAGGCGCAGCCCGTTGGCCACCACCAGCAGGCTCACGCCCATGTCGGCTGCCACGGCCATCCACATGCTGGCCATGCCCAGCAGCGCCAGGGTGAAGAACGCGGCCTTGATGCCCAGCGCCAGGGTGATGTTCTGCCACAGCACGGCGTGTGCGCGGCGTGCCAGCCGCACGGTGTCGGGAATGCGGCGCAGGTCGTCGTTCATGAGTACTACGTCGGCCGTCTCCATGGCCATGCCGGTGCTGTGTGCGCCGCCCATGGCGAAGCCCACGTCGGCCTGGGCCAGCGCGGGCGCATCGTTGATGCCGTCGCCCGCCATGGCGGTGGGGCCGCGCGTGCGCTGCAGCGCGGCCAGGGTGTCGAGCTTGTCCTGCGGCAGCAGGCCGCCGAGCGCGTCCAGCGCGTCGGTAATGCCCGCCTCGGCCGCGATGGCCTGTGCGGTGGCCGGGTTGTCGCCGCTCAACACCACCGGGTGCACGCCCAGCGCGCGCAGTTCGGCGACGGCCTGGCGCGCGTGGCCGCGCAGCGGGTCGGCCACGGCGAACAGCGCGCGCACGGCTTGCGCGTCGGCCAGCAAGGTGACGGTGCGGCCCTGCCGCTCCTGTTGGGCCAGGGCGTCTTCGAGCGCAGCGTCGGCCAGGCCTTGTTCGCGCATCAGGCGCAGGTTGCCCAGCCACCAGCGCTGGCCGCCCACCTCGGCCTGCACGCCGCGACCGGGCAGGGCCTGCAGGTTCTGCACGCCGTTGTGGGTGGCCGCGGGCAGGCCGGCGGCGATGGCGCGCGAGACGGGGTGCTCAGACCGGCTGGCCAACTGCCAGGCCACATCTGCCACGGCGTCGGCATCGGCGCCGTTCAGGGCACGCCACTGCACCAGGGCAGGGCTGCCGGTGGTCAGCGTGCCGGTCTTGTCCAGCGCCACCACGCGCAGGCCGCGCGCGGCCTCCAGCGCGCTGCCGCCCTTGATGAGGATGCCGCGCCGCGCGGCGGCCGTGAGCGCGCTGACCACCGTGACCGGCGTGGAGATGACCAGTGCGCAGGGGCAGGCGATGACCAGCAGCGCCAGCGCCTGGTAGGTGGACTGCGTCCAGGTCCAGCCCATCAGCGGGGGGGCCAGCAGCGCCAGCAGCACGGCCAGTGCAAACACGATGGGTGTGTAGATGGCGGCAAAGCGGTCCACGAAGCGCTGGATGGGGGCCTTGCTGGCTTGCGCCTGCTCCACCGCGCGCACGATGCGCGCAATCAGCGTGTCGCCGGGCGGGGTGTTCACCTGCATCAGCAGCTCGCCCTGCTGGTTCACGCTGCCCGCGTACAGCGGGTCGCCGGCGGCCTTGTCGGCCAGTTGGCTCTCGCCGGTGATGGGGGCCTGGTTCACGCTGCTGCTGCCGTGGGTGACGGTGCCGTCCAGCGGCACATGCGCGCCCGGGGCGATGCGCACAGTGGCACCCAGCGGCACCTGGTCCACAGGCAGGCTCAGGGTGCTGCCATTCGGCTGCAGCACGTCGGCCGTGGCGGGCGCCAGTTGCAGCAGCTGGCGTATGGCATGGCGCGCGCGGTCCATGGCGCCGTCCTCGATGCGCTCGGCCGCCACGTACAGCGCCATGACCATCGCTGCCTCGGGCCACTGGCCGATGAGGAAGGCGCCCGTCACCGCCACGGCCATGAGCGCGTGGATGCCCAGGCGCAGGCGCGCAAGGTCTTTGAGGCCCACCCGGTACACGCCCAGGCCCGACAGTGCAATCGCCACCACGGCCAGGGCCATGCCGGCGTAGTCCTGCTGCATCCAGTGCGCCGCCTCGGCGCCCGCGGCCAGGGCCAGCGCCGCGGCGATGCGCGGCCAACCGGGCAGGGTGCCGTGGTCGTGGCCGTCGCCCGCCGATGTGCTGCAGGCGCAGCCGCTGCATGCGGATGCAGGCGAAGGAGGCAGGTTTGCCGCGCCCGGGCCATGGGAATGGGACGCGGAATGGGAGGAATGGCTTTGGCTCATGCCATGATTGGAAACCTTGAAGCCACTCCAAGGTCAAGCCATGCTGCGACAAAGCCCCCGCCACCGTATCGGTGATGCCGCCCGGCTCTCGGGCGTGCCACCAGCCAACATCCGCTATTACGAAAAGGAAGGCCTGCTGCCCGCGCAGACCCGCGCGGACAACCGCTACCGCCTCTACAGCGACGAGGAGGTCCACCGCATGCGCTTCGTGCGGCTGTGCCGCGCCATGGACATGTCGCTGCAGGAGGTGCGCGGCCTGCTGGCATTGGACGCCTGCAGTACCGCCGACGGCCATGCCGCCTGCGTCACGCTGGACGAGCACCTGGCGCACGTGCGCACGCGCATGGCCGAGCTGGCGACGCTGGAGCAGGAACTGCTGTCGCTGCGCAGCCGTTGCGACGGCACGGGAGGGCAGTGCCACGTGATCGAGGCGTTGCATGCACGCGCCGATGCCGATCCCGTGCCGCCCGCAGGGCCGGCGACCCGCAGGCATGTATGAGGCCCATGGCACAGGTTGCTATGGTGTTAATAGCTGCTAGCGCTTGCTGCATAAGCGCTAGCGGCTAATTTGTTACTTATCGAATGCAGCCTTCGCCTATGATCCGCGCATGAACGCCAGCCTGCACCCTTCCATCGTGCCCCGGCGCCTGTGGGCCCAGGCGCGGCGTTGGGCCGTGGCGTGGTGGCGCATCATCTACCTGGGCGCCGTGGTCATGGTGCTGATGCTCTCGCCGTCCAGCTACGGCCGCGCCACGCGCTGGCGGCTGGCGCGCCACATGTACCAGGACACCGCGCCCATCCTGCTGGGCTTCACGGTGCTGGCCGCGCTCATCAGTCTGGTCATCACGCGCATCGTGGTCGTCACGGCGCTCAGCTACGGCCTGTCGCGCTATGCGCTGGAGATGGTGATCCGCGTACTGGTGCTGGAGCTGATCCCGCTGACCGCCGCGCTGTTCGTGGCGATGCGCGCCACCATCCCCAACGGCACGCAGCTGGCGCTGATGCGCCAGTCGGGCCACCTTCAGGCTCTGCGCCAACGCGGCGCCGACCCCGTGCGCATGGAGCTGCTGCCGCGCGTGGTGGCTGGCGTGTATGCCAGCATCACGCTGGCGGCGCTGTCGTGCGTAGTGGCGCTGGTCATGGCCTACCTGGGCGTGTATGGGCTCAACACGGCGGGGCTGCCGGTGTACACGCGCATGTTCGGCCATGTGTTCGCGCCGCAGATCACGCTGGTGTTCGTGCTCAAGACCGTGTTCTTCAGCCTGGCCGTGGCGCTGATTCCCATGGCTTCGGGGCTCTACGAAAGCGGCGACGCACGCCAGGCCCAGCAGCCCGACTCGGAGCTGGGCGGGCTGGCGCGCATGTTCGCCGTGCTGCTGCTCATCGAGGTGATCTCGCTGATGGGCAATTACTACTGATTTCATGGCCACGCGATGACCGATCCGCAACGTCCCCAACCCCCGCTGTCCGAACCGCCGGCGAACGCGCCGGTCGAGCTGCTGCGGCCCGTGGCCCATCTGGAGCGCAAGGCCGCGGCGCTGCTGCTGTTCACGCTGGTGCTCGTGCTGGGTGCCGGCCTGTACCTGCTGTACGCGCGCGGCGCGTTCGAGCCCACGCAGCGGCTGGTGCTCACGGCCGAAGATTCCGAGGGCGTGGTCGTGGGCATGGACATGACGTTCTCGGGCTTTCCCATCGGCCGGGTGCGGCGCATCGAACTGGCCGAGACCGGCAACGTGCGCATCCTCATCGACGTGGCCCAGCGCGACGCGCACTGGCTGCGCACCTCCAGCGTGTTCACCCTGGTCAGCGGGCTGGTGGGCGGCACCACCATCAAGGCCTACAGCGGCATGCTGGCCGACCCGCCGCTGGAGGACGGCGCCGAGCGACCCGTGCTGCGCGGCGACGCCACGGCGGAGATTCCGCAGCTCATGTCATCGGCGCGCCAGCTGCTGGACAACCTGAACGCCATGACCGGCGCAGAGTCCGCCCTGGGCGGCGCCATGGCCCAGGTGCGCACGCTCACCGAGCGGCTCAACGCGCCTGGCGGCGCCCTGGGCGTGCTCATGGGCAACGAGGCGGACGCGAAGAAGATCCTCACCACGCTGGAGCGCACCAACCAGTTGCTCGCGCGCATCGACGGCATGGCCGCCAAGGCGGACAGGCAGGTCTTCGGTGCGGGGAGCGACCCCGGGCTGGTGCCCGAGGTGCGGGCCGCCGTGGTGCAGCTCAACGGTTTGCTGGCCGACGCGCGCCAGAGCCTCACCAAGGTGGACGCCGTGCTGGCCGAGGCCCAGGCCGTGGGCGCCAATGCGCGCGAGGCCACGACCGACCTGGGCGCATTGCGCGCCGAAGTGGAAGGCAGCCTGCGCAAGGTGGATGCGCTGGTGAACGAGATCAACCGCAAGTGGCCCTTTGCCCGCGAAACGGAGCTAAAACTGCCATGACCTCCCTGCAGCTTCTCTTGTGCCGGGGCTTGGCTCCCGCGCTGGCCGTGGTGCTGTCGGCCTGCGCCGGCAAGGCGCCGGTGCCCGACTGGCAGATGAATGCCCACGGCGCGGCCGAGCGGGCGACCGAGGCCTACCTGTCCGGCAACACCCGCGTGGCCGACCAGGAATGGACCCGCGCACGCGCCGAGGTGGCACGCACCGGCCGGCCCGAGTTGCTGGCGCGCGTGGAGCTGATGCGCTGCGCCGCGCAGGTGGCCAGCCTGCAACTGCAGCCCTGCACGGCTTTCGAGCCGCTGCGCGCCGATGCGGCGCCGCCGGAGCAGGCCTATGCCGACTACCTGGCAGGCCGCGCCACGCCCGCGCAGGCGGCGCTGCTGCCCGAGGCACAACGCGCCGCCGCAGCCAGCCCCCAGTCCATTGCCGGGATTGCCGACCCCTTGGCGCGCCTGGTGGCAGCGGGTGCGGCCGTGCGCGCCGGGCGCGCTACGCCGGAAGTCATGGTGCTGGCCACCGACACCGCCTCGGCGCAGGGATGGCGCCGCCCGTTGATGGCCTGGCTGCTGCTGCGCGCCGAACGGGCGGGTGCGGCGGGCGATACCGCGTTGGAGGCCGCGCTGCGGCGGCGCGTCGCTGTGGTGGAAAGCGGCGGCGCACCCGCCAGCGCCGTGCCCTGAAGCCCGGCCCGGGCGGCCCGCAAAAAAGCCGCCCGAAGGCGGCTGGAGGGGAGGAGTGAGAGGGAGCTCAGTCGAAGACGCCAGCGGGAACGAGTTGTTCCAGCTGGCTGTGCACCTGCGAGTCGGCCACCTGGGTCGTCTGGTGGGGCACCAGGGTCATGACGCTGGCCGCGAAGGCCAGGACCACGGTGACCACAAAGGCCACGTAGGCGCGCGATCCGGGGCGGAAATGGCGTTTCATGGCAGTACCTCAGGTGGGTGGAACACACGGTATGCATGCATACCAAGACATGGAGCGATTAAAGCGCTTCAGTCCTCGCAACGTCTGTAAGACAAGGTAGATATGCGCAGCTTGGAAACCACCGTTACCGTTGGATGCAATCGTGCGGCGACCGGACCGCGCGGCGCGCTGCGCGGTCAACCAGCGTTCAGTGCGCGTGCGAGCGCTCCCGCGGTGAGGGACCTCCCGGCGGGCCAGCGGTCGGCGGTAGCGCCGTGCTCCCAGCAGGCGCGGCCCGCCGCCGCAAATGCCGCACCGGCCTGTGCAGGCTCCGCGGCCAGGCGCGCCCCCAACAGGCCGGCCAGCACGTCACCGGTGCCTCCCGTGGCCAGACGCGCATTGCCCGTGGGGTTGATGAGGGGCGTGCGCCCCGGTGCGGCAATCACGCTGCCCGAGCCCTTGAGCAGCACGGTGCAGCCGTACTGATCGGCCAGCGTGCGCGCCGCGGCCAGGCGGTCGGCCTGCACGGTGGCCGTGGTGCCGGCCAGCAGCCGCGCGGCCTCCAGGGGGTGCGGAGTCAGCACGGTGGGGCGGCCCTGCCGGCCACGCTCGCGCAGCAGATGCTGCAGATGGGGGTCGGCGGCCACTGCGTTCAGCGCGTCTGCGTCCAGCACCAGGCGTGCCGATTGCTGCAGGACGTCTGGCAGCACGGCCGCCACGGCCGCGCCGCCGCCGCAGCCGCAGACCACGGTGGCGTGGTCCAGCGCCAGCGCGTCACAACGGCGCAGCATCAGTTCAGGCTGCTGCGGCAGGGCGGGGAGTGCGCCGGCGTCCAGCAGCGCCACCATCACGCGGCCCGCGCCGGCGTGCAACGCCGCGCTGGCGGCTAAAAGGGCCGCACCCGTCATGCCCATGCCGCGCGCCTGCAGGCCTTCGCCGCCGATGACGGCCACGTCGCCGTAGCTGCCCTTGTGGCTGGCATGGGCGCGCACGGCCGGGGCGGGGGGGCCGGCGAGCCAGGCGCAAGGGGTTTCGGTTGATGCCGGCACGCCCAGGTCATCAAACCACACGCTGCCCGCTGCGTCGCGGCCCTGGCCGGTGAACAGGCCTGGCTTGAGCGTGAGCAGGCTCAGCGTGTGGCGCGCCGCCGTGGCACCTGGATGGGCCGGCGCCAGCCCCGGGATGTACTGGCCTGATTCCGCCACCAGGCCCGATGGCAGGTCCACGCACAGCGTGGGTGCCGCGCAGGCGCGCATGCGGGCCAGCCATTGCAGCAGCCGCGCGTCGGGCTTGCGGGGGCGCGGATCGGCGCGCAGGCCGATGCCCAGCAGCGCATCCACGCACAGGTCCTGCGGACCGAGGGAGGGCGGCTCAGCCGCGAACGGCACGCCGGCCTCTTGTGCGCGCTGCCAGGACTGGCGCGCGTCGGCAGGCGCCGTCTCGGGCGTTCCCAGCCAGGTCACCACGACCGGGTGGCCGCCGCGGTGCAGCAGCAGGGCGGCCTCCAGCCCATCGCCGCCGTTGTTGCCGCCGCCGCAGGCGAACCAGAAGGTGCGCGCATGTGGAGCCAGCGCGAGCGCCAACCGGGCCGTGGCCTGGCCGGCGCGCTGCATCAGCGTGTGGGGCGCGAGGGCAGCGGCGGCGCTGGCCTCCAGGCGGCGCGTGGCCGCGGTGTCGAACAGGGGATGGGGCCGGTCAGGTGCGATGCGCTGCATGCCCGGCATTGTGGCGCCGGGCGGGGGGCGTGCGAAGCGCGCTAGGGCCTGTTCACACTATTTTTGCCAGATGCGTTGCGATCAAAAAGGGCCAGGCGCAAGGCGCCAAACGAAGCTGGGGTGCTACCCCAGCGAGGCTTGGCAACGCCGCGAATGGCCCTTTTTGATCGCAACCCGGAGGGAACGGAGTGAAAACCGCGCCATTCGTCGTTGCCCTCCTAGCCAAGGCCCCGGCCTTGGCGTCGTCACGCGCCTAGATTGGCGCGGTTTTCACGCCATTCGCACTGGCAAAAATAGTGTGAACAGGCCCTAGAAGCGCTGCGGCGCAAAGGGCTGCAGGTCAATCGCCGGACTGCGCTGGGCGATCAGGTCCGCCAGGGCGCGGGCACTGCCACAGGCCTGGGCCCAGCCGCAAGCGCCATGGCCGGTGTTGATCCACAGGCCGGACACATCGCTCGCGCCGATGGCAGGGGCGCCATCGGTCAGCGTGGGGCGCGCGCCGCGCCAGACCTGCACCTGCGGGGACGAGGTAAGTGCGCCGCCCGGGAACCAGCCCGACAGCGCGAGGTAGAGCGTCTGCAGCGTGGGCGCGTGGTGGCTGCCGTTGCCGTGCCCGATCTCGGCGCCGCCGGACACACGCACGCGCTGACCCTGGCGGGTGATGGTGATGCGGTGCAGCGGATCGATCACCGAGCCCTGGGGTGCATGGCTGTCCTCGCGCACCGGCGCGCTGACGGTGTAGCCATGTACGGCCTCCAGGGGCAGGTGGCGCCCCAGCGGGCGCAGCAGCGCGGCGCTGGCCACGCCTGCGCACAGCACCACGGCGTCGGCCTGACGCGGGGCGGCTTCGCCTACGACGTGGACGCCGGGCGGCGATACGCTGAGAGCGCGGACATGCGCGCCGAACACGAACTGTGCGCCGCGCTCCTGCGCCGCGTGGCGCAGGATCTGCGCAAACAGCCGGCAGTTGCCGGACTCGCCATCCGGTACATGCACGGCGCCCGCCAGCGGCACGTCGGTGGACAGGCCGGGCTCGATGAGTCGCGCGGTGTCGGCATCCACATCGCGCAGGCCCACGCCCGCGTCGCGCAGCACCTTCAACGCGGGCTGCAGGCGCTCCACATCTTCGGGGCGGCGCAGCAGCACCAGAGTGCCGCGGCTGGTTTCCAGGTCCACGTCCCATTGGTGGATGAGTTCGCGCGTGCGTGCCAGGCTGTAGCGGCCCAGACCTTCCAGCGCGGCCAGCCGCGCCGCCGTCTCGGGCCGGCGACCCGCCTGGGACCAGCGCCAGCGCCAGCGCCGGCCTGCCATGCCGGCGCCGCGTACCAGGCGCAGCGTGGCATCGCGGCTCCAAGGCCAGCGGCCGAGCGGCCCGCCCAGGCCCGGCGCCGCCCACGGCATGAGTAGCGAGGGCGCCAGCAGGCCGGAGCTGCCGAAGCTCGCCTCCTCTGCCGCGGCGCCGCGCTGCTCAACCACGGTGACCTGATGGCCGTCCGCGGCCAGTTCATAAGCAGTGGCCGCGCCGACGATGCCGGCGCCCACGATGATGATGTGCATGAAAATTGAAGCGAAATATGCCTCTAGCGCCCGTAGGATAAGCGCTAGTAGCTATTGTTTTTGTAGTTCTTGTTCGATCAGCAGGCCGATGTTCAGCACCGGGTCGTCGCGCAGTGCGCCGTGCCACACCATCAGACCCACGGGCAGTTCGCCCGCTTCGTGACACGGCAGGGACAGGGCGCAGCCGTCCAGCATGTTGACCACGCTGGTGTTGCGTAGCAGCAATCCGTTGACGCGAAAGAACTCCGCGTCGCGCTCGCTGCCCGGCGCGACCGATGCGATGGGGGGCGCCACGATGGGGACGGTGGGCGAGAGCAGGGCGTCGAAGCCGGCCATGGCGGTCTGCATGCGTGCGATCCAGGCGCGCCGCGCGTGCAGCAGATCGATGTAGTCGGCCGCGGACATGCCAGCGCCGCGCTCTATGCGGCTCTTCACGCGCGGATCGTAGGCGTTGCCGTGCCGTGCCAGCAGCGTGCGGTGCCAGGCGTAGCTTTCGGCGGCGGAAAACCCGCCGGTGGCGTTCACATCGGCCAACTGGGCGGTTTCTGCCAGGGCAATCTCGGTGATCTGCGCGCCGGCCGCGCGCAGGCGTGACAGTGTTCGGTCGAAGGCACGTGCCACGGTGGCGTCCAGTCCGTCCAGGAACAGTGTGGCGGGTACGGCCAGCCGCCAGGCCGACAGCGTTGCGGGGCTGCGCGTGACGCGCCGTGCCGCCAGGATCTCGTGTGCCACGACGGCATCGCGCACCGTGCGGGTGAGTGCGCAGGCCGTGTCCAGCGTGGTGGACAAGGGGACAGCGCCTTCGGTGGGCACGAGGCGCGCGGTGTTTTTGAAACCCACGATGCCGTTCAGCGCGGCCGGGATACGGATCGAGCCGCCCGTATCGGAGCCCAGGCCAATGAAGGCCGCGCCCGTGGCCACCGACACCCCGGCGCCCGACGACGAGCCCCCGCACACCCGCGCGGGGCCGGGCAGCGCGCCGTGGCGGGCGTCAAATGCGGCGGGCGTGCCGAAGTGCGGATTCACACCCACGCCGGAGAAGGCGAACTCCACCATGTGCGTGCGGCCGATGAACGCTGCGCCCGCGCGGCGCAGGCGCGCCACGGCCGGGCTGTCGGCCGGCGCGGGCGGCGCATCCCGCAACACGGTGGAGCCCGCGGCGGTGGTCATGCCCTGGATGTCGAACAGATCCTTGACCGACACGGCAAGGCCCGCCAGCGGCAGACGCTCCACGCCGGGCACGGCGGCTGCTGGGCGGGCCTGGTCGAAGCTGGTCTGGCGGAACACATGGGCGCAGGTGGGCCCTTCGGCGGCGGCGATGCAGCGCTCGATTTCATCGCGTGCGCTGCTGTGCCCGGCAGCTACGTGGCTGCGGGTGGAGACGAGGTCAGCCAACATGGGGGATATGCTAGAATCTTTGGGTTTTGCTGAGAGCTGCGCCGCCGCCGTGCTGCCAGGCACCATGCAGAACTTAATCGCAAACCAGCCCTCTCAAGGTGTTGCCCTCTGCCCTCTCGTGGGACTGCAAGTTCCACGCAAGAGCAATTCAGTGGGCAAGTATTGAGGCTGGATTTTAGACCCAACCTTCGGAGAAGCCTCATGTCCGTCACCATGCGTGAAATGCTGGAAGCCGGTGTCCACTTTGGCCACCAAACGCGCTTCTGGAACCCCAAGATGGCCCCCTTCATCTTCGGCCATCGCAACAAGATTCACATCATCAACCTGGAAAAGTCGCTGCCGATGTTCCAGGAGGCGCAGAAGTTCGCCAAGCAGTTGGCCGCCAACCGCGGCACGATCCTGATGGTCGGCACCAAGCGCCAGGCCCGCGAACTGGTGGCCGAGCAGGCCCAGCGCGCTGGCGTGCCCTATGTTGACCAGCGCTGGCTGGGCGGCATGCTGACCAACTTCAAGACCGTCAAGACCTCCATCAAGCGCCTGAAGGACATGAAGGCACAGCAGGAAGCCGGCCTGGAGTCCATGAGCAAGAAGGAGCAGCTGATGTTCTCGCGCGAGTTGGAAAAGCTCGAGAAGGACATCGGGGGCATTCAGGACATGGCTGCGCTGCCCGACGCTATCTTCGTGATCGACGTGGGCTACCACAAGATCGCCGTGTCCGAAGCCAAGAAGCTGGGTATCCCGCTGATCGGTGTGGTGGATTCCAACCACTCGCCCGAGGGTATTGACTACGTGATCCCGGGTAACGACGACTCGGCCAAGGCTGTGGCTCTGTACGCCCGCGGCATCGCCGACGCTATCCTTGAAGGCCGTGCCAACGCCGTGACGGAAGTGGCCAAGGCTGTGGCTGCCGAAGGCTCCGACGAATTCGTGGAAGTGGACGAGAACGCCGCCTAAGTCAAGGGCCGCGCGATGCGTCGCAAAAAAAGCGGGGCCCCTGGTGAGCCCCCTTTTTTTTTAGCTTCTGATCCTGTAACGAACTGAACTCAAAAACTGGAGAAACACGATGGCTGCAATTACCGCAAGCATGGTTGCCGAACTGCGTGGCAAGACCGATGCCCCCATGATGGAATGCAAGAAGGCCCTGACCGAGGCCGACGGCGATATGGCCAAGGCCGAAGAGCTGCTGCGCGTCAAGCTGGGTACCAAAGCCGGCAAGGCCGCTTCCCGCGTGACGGCCGAAGGCGTGGTGGCATCGTTCATCAACGGCAACGTGGGTGCGCTGATCGAAGTGAACAGCGAAACCGACTTCGTGTCCAAGAACGACAGCTTCATCGCCATGGCCAACGCCGCCGCCAAGCTGGTCGCTGAGCACAACCCCGCGGACATCGAAGCCCTGGGCCAATTGGCCTATGAGCAGGATGGCTTCGGCCCCACCCTGGAAGATGTGCGCAAGGGCCTGATCGGCAAGATCGGCGAGAACATGTCTTTCCGTCGTTTCAAGCGTTTCAGCGGCTCCAACCTGGCCGCCTACCTGCACGGCTCGCGCATCGGCGTGGTGGTGGAGTTCGACGGCGATGCCGTGGCCGCCAAGGACGTGGCCATGCATGTGGCCGCCATGAAGCCCGTGGCGCTGACCAGCGCCGACGTGCCTGCCGACCTGATCGCCAAGGAGCGTGCCGTGGCCGAGGGCAAGGCCGCCGAGTCCGGCAAGCCGGCCGATATCGCCGCCAAGATGGTCGAAGGCTCGGTGCAGAAGTACCTCAAGGAAGTCTCGCTGGCCGACCAGGTCTTCGTGAAGGCCGCCGATGGCAAGCAGACCGTGGCCCAGATGCTCAAGGCCGCCAACACCACAGTGAAGGGCTTCACCCTGTACGTGGTGGGCGAGGGCATCGAGAAGAAGGTGGACGATTTCGCCGCCGAGGTGGCTGCGCAAGTCGCTGCCGCCAAGTCGGGCGCCTGATAGCGCCTGCCGCCCACGCCCTTCATCCCCCCAGTCCAGCCTTACGGAGAATTGCCCATGACCCTCGCCACGCCAGCCCACAAGCGCATCCTGCTCAAGTTGTCTGGTGAGGCGCTCATGGGCGATGACGCATTCGGCATCAACCGTGCCACGATCGTGCGCATGGTCGAGGAGATCGCCGAGGTCACCCGCCTGGGCGTGCAAGTGGCGGTGGTGATCGGCGGGGGCAACATCTTCCGCGGTGTGGCGGGCGGGTCCGTGGGCATGGACCGCGCCACGGCCGACTACATGGGCATGCTGGCCACCGTGATGAACGCGCTGGCCCTGGCGGACGCCATGGACAAGCAGGGGCTGACGGCCCGCGTGATGTCCGCCATCGGCATCGAGCAGGTGGTGGAGCCCTACGTGCGTCCCAAGGCGCTGCAGTACCTCGAAGAGGGCAAAGTGGTGGTGTTCGCCGCCGGAACCGGCAACCCGTTCTTCACCACCGACACGGCCGCCGCGCTGCGCGGCGCCGAGATCGGCGCCGAGGTGGTGCTCAAGGCGACCAAGGTCGACGGCGTGTACACGGCCGATCCGATGAAGGACCCGTCGGCCACCCGCTATGCCAAGCTCACGTTCGACGAGGCCATGAGCCGCAACCTGGGCATCCTGGACGCGACGGCCTTTGCCCTGTGCCGCGACCAGAAGCTGCCGATCCGCGTGTTCTCCATCGTGAAACATGGCGCGCTGAAGCGCGTGGTGATGGGCGAAGACGAAGGCACGTTGGTGTACGCTTGATGGCTTTGCCGCGCCTGGCCTGATTGCCCGCTTGCAGAGGAACCACACATGACGATTGCCGACATCAAGAAGACGACCGAGGCGAAGATGGACCAGTCCGTCGCCGCCTTCAAGAACAACCTGGCCAAGATCCGCACCGGCCGCGCCAACCCGCAGCTGCTCGACACGATCCATGTCGAGTACTACGGATCCATGGTGCCGTTGTCCCAGGTGGCCAACGTGGCCTTGCTCGACGCGCGCACCATCAGTGTGCAGCCCTGGGAAAAGAACATGGGTGCCAAGATCGAGAAGGCGATCCGTGAAAGCGATCTGGGGCTGAACCCGGCCTCCATGGGCGACCTGATCCGCGTGCCCATGCCGCCGATGAGTGAAGAGCGCCGCAAGGAGATGACCAAGCTGGCGCGCAGCGAAGGCGAGGGCGCCAAGGTGGCCATCCGCAACCTGCGCCGCGACGCCAATGAGGGCGTCAAGAAGCTGGTCAAGGACAAGCTCGCCTCCGAGGACGACCAAAAGCGCGCCGAGGCCGATGTGCAGAAAACCACCGACAAGCACATTGCAGAGATCGATGCCTTGGTGGCGGCCAAGGAGCAGGAAATCATGGCGATCTGATCCGGTTTTGCGGATAGATCCTGGATTCATGCCCACCGTGCAGGGAGCCATTCCCCACCACATTGCCATCGTCATGGATGGCAACGGCCGCTGGGCGACGCGCCGCTTCCTGCCGCGCCTGGCGGGGCATCGGCAGGGCGTGGAATCGCTGCGGCGCTGCGTGCATGCCTGCGTCCAACGCGGCGTGGGCGTGCTTACCGTGTTCGCGTTTTCCTCCGAGAACTGGAACCGTCCGGCGGACGAGGTGTCCGGTCTCATGGATCTGCTTGCCAAGGCGCTGACACGTGAGGTGCCGCAACTGGCCCGGGATGGCGTGCAGGTGCACTTCGTGGGGGAAAAATCGGGCATTTCGGCGCAGGTGCGCGAAGGGCTCCAGCGTGCCGAGGCGGCCACCGCAAGCAACCAGCGCCTGGTGCTCAATGTCTGCTTCAACTACGGCGGCCGCTGGGACATCACGCAGGCCGCAGCTGCGCTTGCAGCGCGGGGCGAGCCCATCACCGAGGCCAGCCTGCATGCCGCCATGGGCATGGCCCATGTGCCCGATCCGGATCTGCTGATCCGAACCGGTGGCGAGCGGCGCATCAGCAACTTCCTGCTGTGGCAGGCCGCCTATACCGAACTGTATTTCAGTGACCGCCTGTGGCCCGATTTCGACGAGGCCGCACTGGATGAAGCCATCGCGGACTTCGCGGCGCGCGAGCGCCGCTTTGGCCAAACCTCCGACCAGGTACAAGCGCAGCAGCCCGGTTCGCTGCGTGCCTGATTCCGTCCACCGCACATCGCTGAAGGGGCCTGGATGCTCAAGCAACGTGTCATCACCGCGTTGGTCCTGCTGGCCATTCTGCTGCCGGCATTGTTCTATCCCTCGTTCGTGCCCTTTGCCGTGGTGACGCTGGTCATGATGGCTGCGGCGGCGTGGGAATGGGGTCGGCTCAACGGTCTCGGCGGCGGCGCCAGCATCGGCCTGGGGGCGGCGTGTGTAGTGCTGTGCGGCCTCGGGTGGGCCGCGGGCTGGCTGCACCAGCCGCTGCCCTGGCTGTGGCTGGTGGGCGGCGCTGCCTGGGTGCTGGGTGGGGCCGCCTTGCTGCGCGTGGGCGTGGCCGGCTGGCCGCAGCTGCCGCGCGGGCTGCGCGTGGCCGGCGGCGTGCTGGCGCTGTGGATGGCCTGGCTGGCCGTGGCCCAGGCGCGCGTGGTGGGGGTCAATTTCCTTCTGTCGGTTCTGACCCTGGTGTGGGCGGCCGATATCTTTGCCTACTTTGCCGGCCGCGCTTTTGGCCTGCGCTTCACGCGCAACAAGCTGGCTCCCTCTATCAGCCCCGGCAAGAGCTGGGAAGGGGTGTGGGGTGGCATGCTGGGTGTGCTGGTGCTGGCCGCGGCCTGGACCGCGGCCGATGGGGCCTGGCAGGCCAGCGTGCCCAGCCTGTACTCACGCCTGGCAGCCCAGGGCGTATGGCTGCTGGTCGTTGGCGCATTGTTCATGGCCGCCATGAGCGTGGTAGGTGACCTGGTGGAGTCGCTCATCAAGCGCAGCGCCGGTGTCAAGGACAGCAGCGGCCTGCTGCCCGGTCACGGCGGCGTACTGGACCGCATTGATGCGCTGCTGCCCACGCTGCCCCTGGCCATGATGCTTTCTCATTTCGCATCCGCATGAAACAACGTCTCACGGTGCTGGGTTCCACGGGATCCATCGGCACCAGCACCCTCGACGTGGTGGCACGCCACCCCGATCGCTACGAAGTCTTTGCGCTGAGCGCGGCCACGCAGGTGGACCTGATGCTGGCGCAATGCGCGCAGTTCCGTCCGCGCTATGCCGTGATGGCCAGCAGTGCGCATGCGCGGCAGCTGGCAGACAAACTGCAGCAGAGTGGCTTGCCCACCGAGGTGCTGCAAACACCCGATGCGCTGCAAGCCATTGCCTCGCACGAAGAGGTGGACGCGGTCATGGCGGCCATCGTGGGCGCGGCGGGCCTGGCGCCGTGCCTGGCGGCCGCGCGTGCGGGCAAGCGCCTGCTGCTGGCCAACAAGGAGGCGCTGGTCGTCGGGGGCGAGGTGTTCATGGCCGCGGTGCGCGAAGGCGGCGCCACGCTGCTGCCCATCGACAGCGAGCATTCCGCCATCTTCCAGAGCCTGCCCGAAGACCCCGCCACCTGGCCGCGGCGCGTGGACCACGTGCTGCTCACCGCGTCGGGCGGGCCGTTTCGCACGCGCGACCCGGCCACGCTGCGCGACGTGACGCCGGCGCAGGCCTGCGCGCATCCCAACTTCTCGATGGGCCGCAAGATTTCCATCGACTCGGCCACGATGATGAACAAGGCGCTGGAGGTGATCGAGGCGCGCTGGCTGTTCAACCTGGCGCCCGAGCAGATCAAGGTGGTCATCCACCCGCAGCAGATCATCCACTCCATGGTGCAATTCGTGGACGCGTCCATCATTGCCCAGTTGGGCACGCCCGATATGCGCGTGCCCATCGCCTGTGGCCTGGCCTGGCCCGAGCGGGTGGAAAGCGGCGCGGCACCCCTGGATTTCACGCAACTGGCGGCGCTGACCTTCGAAGAAGCGGATGCCACGCGCTTTCCCGGGCTGCACCTGTCCTGGCAGGCGTTGCGCGCGGCGCCCGGCACCACGGCCGTGCTCAATGCCGCCAACGAGATGGCAGTGGCGGCTTTCCTGGAGCAGCGCATACGTTTCGACCAGATCCATGCGCTCAACCTTGCAACTTTGGAAGCCGTCGAACCGTCCAACCCGGACTCGCTGGACGCACTGCTGGCGCTGGATGCGCGCACGCGTGCGCGGTCCGCGGAGTTGATGGTGCGCTTGTGAGGATGCTCTTAAAAGGTGAGCGTTTTGCGATTGTCACATAAGGGTTGCAGGTGCGTTTTATATTCAAACCATTGCTGGATAAGCGCAAGGCGCTCTGATTTTTGTAGGAAACCCCAGGCATGCTGTTGACTGTCGTTGCCTTCATCGTCGCGTTGGGCGTGCTGATCGCCGTGCACGAGTACGGCCATTACCGCGTGGCGGTGGCCTGCGGTGTCAAGGTCCTCCGCTTCTCGGTCGGCTTTGGCAAGCCTTTGCTGCGTTGGCAGCCCAAGGGCTCACCCACGGAATTCGTCATCGGCGCCTTTCCGCTGGGAGGGTACGTGCGCATGCTGGACGAGCGCGAGGCGCCCGTCGAGCCGCATGAACGCCACCTGGCCTTCAATACCCAGCCCCTGCGTTCGCGCGCCGCCATCGTTGCCGCGGGGCCGCTGGCCAATCTGCTCCTGGCGGTGTTGTTGTATGCCGCCGTCAACTGGAGCGGCGTGGACGAGCCCAAGGCCTACCTGGCCAGCCCTGTAGCGGGCTCGGTGGCCGAGCAGGCGGGCCTGCGCGGCGGCGAACTGGTGGTGTCCGCCGGGCTGGGCGAGGGCGATTTCGAGCCCGTGCGCTCGTTCGAAGACCTGCGTTGGACGCTCACGCGCGGCGCGCTGGACGGGCAGAACGTGCGGCTGCTGCTGCAGCCTGAGCGCGGAACGACGCCGCGCGAGGTGCTGTTGCGCTTAGATCAGCTGGACGTGCGCGAGGCCGATGTGCAGCTGTATCGCCGCATCGGCATCACCGCGCCCTGGACGCGTCCCGTGCTGGGTGAGGTCGTGCCAGGCGGCGCGGCTGCGCGTGCGGGGCTGCGCGCTGGCGATGTGGTTCTGCGCCTGGGCAGTGCGGCGGTGGTGGATGGCGCGCAACTGCGCGAGCTGATACGCGCGTCCGTGCAGGCGGGCCAGCCGCTCACGCAGGTCTGGCGCATCGAGCGCGACGGTCAGCCGCGCGACCTGGAAGTCACGCCCGAAGTGGCACAGGAGGCGGGCGGCGCCGTGGGACGCGTCGGCGCCTATGTGGGCGCGCCGCCCGAGATGGTGAACGTGCATTACGGCCCCTTGGAAGGGCTCTGGAAAGGCACGGTGCGCACATGGGAGGTGTCGGTCCTCACGCTGCGCATGATGGGCCGCATGGTGATCGGTGAGGCTTCGCTCAAGAACCTCAGCGGGCCGCTGACCATCGCCGATTACGCAGGCCGTTCCGCCAGCATGGGGCTGACCCAGTACCTCAGCTTCCTCGCACTCATCAGCGTGAGCCTGGGAGTGCTGAACCTGCTTCCGCTGCCCGTATTGGATGGGGGGCACCTGATGTATTATCTTTGGGAGGGGGTGACGGGACGGGGCGTGTCCGAAGCCTGGATGGAGCGGCTGCAGCGCACAGGCGTCGCGGTGCTTCTCCTCATGATGTCCATCGCCCTGTTCAACGACCTCACCCGGCTTTTTGGCTAACCTTTTCGCCGCCGTTGCGCTGCACTGTCGGCTCCAGCTTCATCCATGAGAAAACATATCAATCGCCTGGGCGTGCGTACGGCATCCGCCCTCGCAGCCATGGTTTTTGCCTCCCAAGCCGCATGGGCGCTGGCGCCGTTCAAGGTGCAGGACATCCGTGTGGAAGGCCTGCAACGTGTGGAGCCGGGCACCATCTTCGCGTCGTTGCCGCTGCGCGTGGGTGACGAGTACAACGACGACAAGGGTGCAGCAGCCATCCGCGCGCTGTTTGCCCTTGGCCTGTTCAAGGACGTGCGCCTGGAGGCTTCCGGCAACGTGCTGGTGGTGGTGGTGGAAGAGCGCCCGACCATCGCCGACGTGGATTTCGCCGGCACCAAGGAGTTCGACAAGGACACCCTCAAGAAGGCCATGCGCGACGTGGGTTTGACCGAGGGGCGCCCCTTCGACAAGGCCTTGGCCGACCGCGCCGAGCAGGAACTCAAGCGCCAGTACATCAACCGCAGCCTGTACGGCGCGGAGGTGGTGACCACCGTCACGCCGATTGAGCGCAACCGTGTCAACCTCACCTTCACCGTCACCGAGGGCGAGCCCGCCAAGATCAAGGAAATCCGCATCGTCGGCAACAAGGCCTTCAGCGAATCCACGCTCAAGGGGCTGTTCGACCAGGACACGGGCGGCTGGATGAGCTGGTACACCAAATCCAACCGCTATTCGCGCGCCAAGCTCAATGCAGACCTGGAGACGCTGCGCTCGTACTATCTGGCGCGCGGCTTCCTGGAGTTCCGCATCGAGTCCACGCAGGTGGCAATCTCGCCCGACAAGCAGGACATCTCGATCACCGTCAACGTGAACGAAGGCCAGAGCTATGTGGTTTCAGGGGTGAAGTTGGAAGGCAACTACCTGGACCGCGATGACGAGTTCAAGTCGCTCATCACCATCCGCCCCGGCGAGCCCTACAACGCCGATAAGGTGGCCGAAACCACCAAGGCTTTCACTGACCACTTCGGCAACTTCGGCTTTGCCTTCGCGCGTGTGGAGGCCGTGCCCGAGATCGATCGCGAGAACAACCGCGTGGCCCTGGTGCTGCGCGCAGAGCCCTCGCGCCGCGCCTATGTGCGCCGGATCAACGTGAGCGGCAACAACCGCACGCGCGACGAAGTCATCCGCCGCGAATTCCGCCAGTTTGAAGCCTCCTGGTACGACGGCGACAAGATCAAGCTGTCGCGCGACCGCGTGGACCGCCTGGGCTATTTCACTGAGGTGAATGTGGAAACCCAGGAGGTGCCGGGCGCGCCCGACCAGGTGGACCTGGTGGTGAACGTGGCCGAGAAGCCTACGGGCTCGCTGCAACTGGGGGCGGGCTTTTCCAGCGCCGAGAAGGTCTCGGTGTCGTTTGCCATCAAGCAGGAGAACGTCTTCGGTTCAGGCAACTACCTTGGCGTGGACGTCAACACCAGCAAGTACCGTCGCACGCTGGTGTTTTCCACCACCGATCCGTACTTCACGCAGGATGGCATCTCCCGTACCTTCGACGTGTACTACCGCACGGCCAAGCCCTATGAAGACCAGGGCGGCAACTATGAGTTGGTCACCGCGGGCACCAGTGTGCGCTTGGGCGTACCCTTCAGCGAGACCGACACCGTGTTCTTCGGGGGGGGAGTGGAGCAGACGCGCATCAAGGCCGGTACCAATATCCCCGCCGCCTACCTCGCCTATGCGCAGCAGTTTGGTGAAACCAGCCTATCCGTGCCGCTCACCATTGGCTGGTCGCGCGATGACCGTGACAGTGCGTTGGCACCGAACTCCGGGCGGTACCAGCGCCTGAACTCCGAATGGTCCGTGGCCGGCGATGCGCGCTATGTGCGAGCCAACTACCAATACCAGCAGTACATTCCCTTGAACAAGCAGTTCACCATCGCCTTCAACGGCGAGTTGGGCTTAGGCAAGGGCATGAATGGCCGTCCCTTCCCGGTGTTCAAGAATTTCTACTCCGGCGGCCTGGGCTCGGTGCGCGGCTTCGACCAGGGTACACTGGGTCCGCGGGACGTGACCGGTGCGTCGCTGGGCGGCCCCAAGAAGATCACGCTGAATGCCGAACTCATCGCGCCGTTCCCCGGCGCCGGCAACGACCGCACGCTGCGCTGGTTCACTTTCGTGGACGCGGGCAACGTGTACGGCGAGGATGAGAGCTGGGAGCTGGGCGACATGCGCGTCTCGGCTGGTCTGGGCCTGAGCTGGATTTCCCCGCTGGGCCCGCTACGTATCGCCATCGCGCAACCGGTGCGCAAGTTCGCCGGCGATAAAATCCAGAAACTGCAATTCCAGATCGGAACGTCTTTCTAATGAAATCCCTTTCCCGCCACATTCCCCTGGTCGTCCTGTTGGGCTCCCTGGCTGCCGCCGTGCCTGCACAGGCACAGGAGTTCAAGGCCGGCTTTGTGAATACCGACCGCATCTTCCGCGAAGCCAACACCGCCAAGGCGGCGCAGGCCAAGCTGGAGCAGGAGTTCTCCCGCCGGGAGAAAGAACTGGTGGACATGGGCAATTCGCTCAAGTCCGCCACCGAGAAGTTCGAGCGTGAGGCGCCCACGATGGCCGAGAGCCAGCGCACCGCACGGCAACGCCAGTTGGTGGACCAGGACCGCGAATTTCAGCGCAAGCGCCGCGAATTCCAGGAGGACCTGGGCGCGCGCAAGAACGAGGAACTGGGCCAGGTGCTCGAGCGCGCGAACCGCGTCGTCAAGCAGGTGGCCGAGCAGGAGAAGTACGACGTGATCCTGCAGGAGGCCGTCTACATCAATCCCAAGCACGACATCACCGACAAGGTGATCAAGGCGATGAACGCTGCCAACGGCGGCAAGTAAAGCACCGGCACGAGGCAGTAGCGCGTGAGCTTGCGACTCGGGCAGATCGTCGATGCACTTGGGGGCAGCCTGGAAGGAGGGGACAGGGATACCGAAATCCTCCGCATCGCCCCGCTGGAATCCTCCGGCCCGGGTGACCTGTCCTTCCTGAGCAATCCGCGCTACCAGTCACAACTGGCCGCCTCCCAGGCGGCCTGTGTCATTGTGGCCCCCGCGATGCGCAATGCAGCCTTGGAGCGCGGCGCTTGCATCGTTGTGGAGCAGCCCTACACGTACTTTGCACACGTGACGCAGCTGTGGGTGCGCGCGCATGGCCAAGGTGCGCCTGCGGGCATTCACCCCAGCGCCGTGGTTGATCCTCAAGCCCAGGTGGCCCCGACGGCCTCCATCGGTCCCCTGTGCGTGGTCGAGCGCGGCGCAGTGATTGGAGCGCACACGGTGCTCAAGTCGCGGGTGACGGTCGGCGAGCGTTGCACGGTTGGCGAGCGCTGCATCCTGCACCCTGGCGTGGTCATCGGGGCCGACGGCTTCGGCTTTGCGCAGCAGCGCGGCGAATGGATCAAGATCGAGCAACTGGGCGCGGTGCGCATCGGCAACGATGTGGAGATCGGTGCGAACACCTGCATCGACCGCGGAGCGCTCGACGACACGGTCATCGAAGACGGCGTCAAGCTCGACAACCTGATCCAGATCGCGCACAACGTGCACATCGGCCGCCACACCGCCATGGCGGGCTGTTCCGCGGTGGCGGGCAGCACCCGCATCGGCGCGCACTGCACGATTGCAGGGGCCGCGTCCATCGTGGGGCACCTGCAGTTGGCGGACAATGTGCACATCTCCACCAACACGGTGGTGACGCACTCGATCACGCAACCGGGGCAGTACACCGGGGTGTTTCCCATGGACGACAATGCGAAGTGGGAAAAGAACGCGGCCACGCTGCGGCAGCTGTACCGGCTGCGTGAACGCATCAAGGCTCTCGAACAAACACGAAAAGACGGCTAGGCCGCTCACAGAAAAATGATGGATATCCACCAAATTCTCAAACTCCTGCCCCACCGCTATCCGTTCCTGCTGGTGGATCGGGTGAATGAGCTCGAACGCGGCAAGCGCATCCTGGCCATCAAGAACGTGACCATCAACGAGCCGTTTTTCACGGGGCACTTCCCCGCACGCCCGGTGATGCCGGGGGTGTTGATTCTCGAAGCACTCGCGCAGGCGGCGGGCTTGCTGTCGTTCGACATGATGGGTGAGGCGCCGGGCGACGACAAGGTCTTTTACTTCGTCGGTATCGATGGTGCGCGCTTCAAGCGCCCCGTGGAGCCAGGCGATCAGCTCATCCTCGACGTGGAACTGGATCGCATCAAGGGCGGCATCTACAAATTCAAGGGCGTCGCGCGCGTGGGCGACAGCGTCGCGTGCGAGGCCGAGATCATGTGCACCATGCGCACGGTGGCCTGACGGGCCGAGGATTTCGCTTGGCGCCCAACATCCATTCCACGGCCCTCGTTGATGCGGCCGCGCAGTTGGACCCTACTGTTACGGTGGGGCCGTATGCCGTTATCGGCCCCCACGTGCAAATCGGCGCGCGCACGTCGATTGGCGCGCACTGCGTGATCGAGGGCCATACGCGCATTGGCGAAGACAACCGCATCTTCCAGTTCAGTTCGCTGGGAGCAGCTCCGCAGGACAAGAAATACGCGGGCGAGCCCACGCGTTTGGAGATCGGCCACCGCAATACGATCCGCGAGTTCTGCACCTTCAACGTCGGCACCGTGCAGGACCGGGGCGTCACCACCATCGGGGACGACAACTGGATCATGGCCTATGTGCACATCGCGCACGACTGCGTGGTGGGCAACCAGACCATCCTGGCCAACAACGCCACGCTGGCCGGACATGTGCAGGTGGGTGACCAGGCCATCATCGGCGGCTTGACCGGCGTGCACCAGTTTTCACGCATCGGCGCCCACGTCATGGCGGGCTTTGCCAGCCGCATCTCGCAAGATGTTCCGCCCTTCATGATGGTGGACGGCAATCCGCTGGCCGTGCGCGGGCTGAACCTGGAAGGGCTGCGCCGGAGGGGTTTTTCCGCGCAGCGCATGGCGGGCATCAAGCAGGCCTACCGCCTGCTGTACCGCCAGGGCCTCACGCTGGAGGCCGCGCTGTCGGCCATGGCCGACGTGCCGCATTCGCATCCCGAGGCGGAAGGCGATATCGCCCTGCTGCGTGATTTCGTGATCGCGTCGCAGCGCGGTATCGCGCGCTGAGACGCCACTGGCGCCATGGTGGCTGAGTCTCCCCGCGTCGCAATGGTGGCTGGCGAAACCTCCGGCGACCTGCTGGCCGGCCTGCTACTGGACGGCCTGCGTGCGCGGTGGCCCGCCGTGGCCAGTATGGGCATCGGCGGGCCGCGCATGCAGGAGCGGGGCTTTCAGGCCTGGTGGCCCAGCGAACGGCTGGCCGTGCACGGCTACAGCGTCGAGCTGGTGCGGCGCCTGCTGGGCATTCTGCGGATCCGCCGGCAGCTGCGTGCCAGATTGCTGGCGGACAAGCCCGACGTCTTCATCGGCGTGGATGCGCCCGATTTCAACCTGGGATTGGAGGCGGATCTGCGTGCCGCGGGCATAAAGACGGTGCACTTCGTCTGCCCTTCGATCTGGGCGTGGCGCGCCGATCGGGTCGAGAAGATTCGTGCCAGCGCGGACCATGTCCTGTGCATCTTTCCGTTTGAACCGGAACTGCTCGCGCGCCAGGGCGTCGCCGCCACCTATGTCGGCCACCCATTGGCCAGTGTCATCCCCCGGGTGCCCGACAAGGCGGCTGCGCGCGCACAGCTCGGCCTGGCGGTACACGATGAAGTGCTGGCCATCCTGCCGGGCAGTCGCTCGGCAGAGGTGGCCTACATTGCCAAGCCGTTCTTTCAGGCTGCAGCGCTTATCAAAAAAGCGCGACCAGCTATAAAAATAGTAGTACCCGCGGTGCCGGCCCTGAGGGCTCGTATCGAGCAGATCGCGCGCGAATGCGGGGTGCTGGATGCGCTGACCATCGTCACGGGCCAATCGCACTCGGTGCTCGCGGCCTGCGACGTGACGCTGATTGCCAGTGGCACCGCCACGCTGGAGGCCGCGCTGTTCAAGCGGCCGATGGTCATCTCCTACCACATGCATCCGATCAGTTGGCGCCTCATGCGCCGCAAGCAGTTGCAGCCCTGGGTGGGCTTGCCCAACATCCTGTGCAGGGAGTTCGTGGTGCCCGAGCTGTTGCAGGACGCCGCCACGCCCGACGCACTGGCCACCGCGGTCCAGGACTGGCTGGACGCGCGGTTGCAGGATCCGGCCCGTATCCAACGGCTGGAACAGCGCTTCACGGCATTGCACGACGATCTGCAGCGCGATACCCCGCGACTGGCTGCCCATGCGATCCAGAACCTCCTTGCTTGAACAGGCCGCCCTGGACTGGCATCCGCCCGGCCTCGTTGCCGGCGTGGATGAGGCCGGGCGTGGGCCGTTGGCCGGCCCCGTGGTGGCGGCTGCGGTGATCCTGGACGACCTGCAGCCCATCGCTGGCCTGGCCGACTCCAAGGTGCTTACGGCCGCACGGCGCGAGAAGCTCTACGACGAGATCCGCGCCAAGGCGCTGTGCTGCAGCATTGCGGAAGCATCGGTGGAGGAGATCGATCAACACAATATCCTGCAAGCCACGATGCTGGCCATGCGCCGTGCGGTGCTGGGGCTGCGGCTGAAGCCGGTGCGGGTGTTGGTGGATGGCAATCGCTTGCCGCCGCTGGACGTTCCGGCGGAGGCCATCGTCAAGGGCGATGCGCTGGTCGCATCGATCTCAGCCGCCTCCATTCTTGCAAAGGTCACGCGCGACCGCTGGTGCGCGCAATTGCACCAGCAATACCCGGTGTATGGCTTTGCCGGCCATAAGGGCTACGGCACGGCAGAGCACCTGGCCGCGCTGGAAGTGCATGGGGCCTGTCCCCAGCACCGGCGCTCGTTCGCGCCGGTGGCGCGCGCCTTGCAGGCGCCCGTCGCCGCCTGAGTCAGATCGCTATCCCCCTTTGCGTTTCCTATGCACGCCACGCCTGCTTTCATCCAATCGCGCGACAACGCACTGCTCAAGGAGTTGCGCCGCCTGTCGCAGGACAGTTCCGCATACCGCAAGCAGGGCCGTGTGTGGCTGGAGGGAGATCATCTGTGCAGCGCTGCGCTGGCGCGTGGACAAAAGCCAGCGGTAGCGGTGTTCTCGGAGTCATTTTGGCGCCAAGCGCCCGCTGAATATGCGCGAGCGGCTATAAAAAATGTAGTGATCGCTGATGTGCTCTGGAGTGACATCAGTGCTCTGGAATCTCCGGCGCCCATGGGTTTTGTGTTGCCGCTGCCTGAAGCGGAGGGGTTGGACGGCAGGATGCCGACTGTCGTGCTCGACCGCCTGCAGGATGCGGGTAACGTGGGCTCCATCCTGCGCAGCGCATCGGCATTCGGGTTCACGCAAGTGGCGGCGCTGAAAGGCACCGCTGCGCTCTGGAGTGGCAAGGTGCTGCGCGCGGGCATGGGCGCCCATTTCGCCTTGCGGCTGGTCGAGGGGTTGGCGCCCGCAGACATCGACCGGCTGGAGGTCCCGTTGCTGGCAACCAGCTCGCACGAGGGCGACTTCCTCCATCGCGCAGCCTTGCCCTGGCCGTGTGGCTGGATCATGGGCCACGAAGGGCAGGGCGTTTCGCCCGCCCTGCAGCAGCGTGCGCGGCGCCACATCCGCATTGCGCAGCCTGGGGGCGAGGAGTCGCTCAACGTGGGGGCCGCCGCGGCCATCTGCCTCCATGCCAGCGCTGCGGCGCGCGACTCGGCTGGCTGAGGCGTTCACGGCCCTGGCCGCGCGTCCGCCGGCGGTAGGGCTAATGGGTGGGAGAGCCTACTCAGTGCCCGCGAGACAGGGCACATTGATGTCGCGCGCGAACAGCCGGCAATTGATCGAGTGGCTTGCTTCCACGCCGGCGTTGCGGTTGCGTTGAAATGCCGCCAGCTTGTTCTCTTCGTAGCGCGGATGGGGCGGCGCGCCTTCGGGGCGGTCCAGGCTCTCGGCCCACACGGAGGCATGGCACAGGCTCTTGCCTTCGCAGGCATTCGCCGCGGCGCGCTGCACATAGGCGCGGTTGCCTGCCTTGTCGGTCGGCACCATCACATACACATGATGGCCATACTGGCCGATCACGGCATCTTGGGCCAGGGCATGCGGGGCGCTTAGTGTGAGCATCAGTCCCAGCAGGGCGAAAGTGGGCCGCTTCATGATCCTCCTCCGGTAATGTTTATTGTGTGGCTCGCTGCGCCAGCAGTGAATCTCGGGCCTGCAGGGGCGTTACAAACAAAAAAGCCGCTGAAAAAAACAGCGGCTTTTGCTTGTCTTTGGTGCCCAGGAGAGGACTCGAACCTCCACGATGTTACTCGCTAGTACCTGAAACTAGTGCGTCTACCAATTCCGCCACCTGGGCATTTCAGGGAAGCTCAGATTATAGGAGCCTTTTTGTTCGCCTGAACGGCATTTCAAAAAATTTTATGTATCCCTCGCGCTGCTCCAACACGCCCACATTGTTGAGACGCGGGTAACAAAAAAGGCCACTTCAAATGAAGTGGCCTTTGCTGTCAGAACCCTGGCGGGTTCTCGTTAAACTTGGTGCCCAGGAGAGGACTCGAACCTCCACGATGTTACTCGCTAGTACCTGAAACTAGTGCGTCTACCAATTCCGCCACCTGGGCATTTCAGGAAAGTCATAGATTGTATATCAAAAAAAATCACTCTGAATCATCCGTCGCCAAAGTTTCACTGGACGAGATCGAAGGCACCGTCCAGGGACACCGCGACGGGCATGGCTTCGTCCTGCGCGATGACGGCCAGCCTGACATCTACCTTCCTGCCAATGAGATGCGGGCGGTATTGCACAAGGACCGGGTGCGCGTGCGCATCGCGCGCCAGGACCGGCGCGGCCGGCCTGAAGGCCGCGTGGTTGAGATTCTGGAGCGCCCGCCCCAACCCATCATCGGGCGCCTTCTTCAGGAGAGCGGTGTCTGGCTGGTCGCTCCTGAGGACAAACGGTACGGCCAGGACGTGCTGATTCCCAAGGGTGCCACGGGGGCTGCTGCGACGGGACAGGTCGTGGTGGTGGAACTGACCGAGCCGCCGGCTTTGTTTGGGCAACCCGTGGGGCGGGTGGTCGAAGTGCTGGGGGAGGTAGATGACCCCGGGATGGAGGTGGAAATTGCCGTGCGCAAATACGGGGTTCCGCACGAATTCTCCGAAGCGTGCCTTGACCAGGCGAAGGCGCTGCCGGACAAGGTGCGCGCTCAGGACAAGCGTCGACGCGTTGATCTGACAGATGTCCCCCTGGTCACCATCGATGGTGAAGACGCGCGCGACTTCGACGACGCGGTGTATTGCGAGCCCGCCAAGATCGGGCGCGCCAAGGGGTGGCGCCTGCTCGTGGCCATCGCGGACGTGAGCCACTATGTGGAGACGGGCAGCGCCATCGATATTGACGCCTACGACCGGGCGACCAGCGTTTATTTCCCGCGGCGCGTTATCCCCATGCTGCCGGAGAAGCTCTCCAACGGGCTGTGCTCGCTGAACCCCCATGTCGAGCGCCTGTGCATGGTGTGCGACATGATGGTTACCGCCAAGGGTGAAATTCACGCCTATCAGTTCTATCCTGCGGTCATGCTCAGCCACGCGCGGCTTACCTATACCGAGGTGGCTGCGGTGCTGGCCAATACGCGCGGCCCGGAAGCGCTGAAGCATCAAGAGCGCGTGGGCAACCTGCTCAATCTCTACGAGGTCTACCGCGCATTGCTGGCCGCGCGGCAGGCGCGCGGCGCCGTGGACTTCGAGACGACCGAGACGCAAATCGTCTGTGATGACAATGGCCGTATCGAGAAAATCGTCCCGCGTGTACGCACCGAGGCGCACCGCCTGATTGAGGAGGCGATGCTCGCCGCCAACGTCTGCAGCGCCGATTTCATCGGTCATGCCGGCCGGGCGGGGCTGTATCGCGTTCATGAGGGGCCTACGCCGGAGAAGCAAGAGATCCTGCGTGCATATCTCAAAGCCATGGGTGTTGGCATGTCGATCGGGGACGACCCGCGGCCGGCAGAATTCCAGGCGATTGCCGAGGCCACCAAGGACCGGGTGGATGCGCAGCAAATCCACACCATGCTGCTGCGTTCGATGCAGCAGGCGATCTACACGCCTGTCAACAGCGGTCACTTCGGTTTGGCATTCGAAGCCTATACACACTTCACCAGTCCTATTCGCCGCTACCCGGATCTGCTGGTGCATCGCGTGATCAAGTCCATCTTGAGCGGCACAAAATATGTGCTGCCCGCGCTGCCGACGCCGGGGGGGGCTCAGTTCAAGCTGGCCAAGCGTCTGGCTTCCAAGGGGGGGGAATCCTCTGCACGCCCTTCCAAGACGGGTGGCGTTATCAGCGTCCGGGAGACGCAGGCGTGGGAGGCCGCGGGACTGCACTGCAGTGCGAACGAACGCCGTGCGGACGAGGCCAGTCGTGACGTGGAAGCATGGCTCAAGTGCCAGTACATGCGTGAGCATCTGGGTGAGGAATACAGCGGTGTCGTCAGCGCGGTGACGAGCTTCGGCATCTTCGTGACGCTTGATGCCCTCTATGTGGAAGGGCTGGTGCACATCACGGAACTGGGTGGGGAGTACTTCAAGTTCGATGAGGCGCGGCAAGAACTGCGGGGGGAGCGCACGGGTATCCGCTATGCGATTGGTGCACGCGTGCGTGTTCAGGTCAGCCGCGTCGACCTCGATGGCCGCAAGATCGACTTCCGGCTGGTGCACGAAGCCGGCGACGGTTTCTCCACCAAAGGCCCCAAGTCCAGGGATGGCGCGAAACGCGGTTCCTCGGCAGCGGCCTTGGATGGTCGATCTGCCTCGGTGCCCACGGCCCGGGAAGGCAGAGAGGAGGGGAGCCGGCGGCGCCCGCATAAGCAGGCCTTGGCCGGCAAAAAAGCGGCAGGTGGCAAGAACCCTTCTAAGGGCCGCAAATCCCGCGGTTGAGTAGATTGATGGGTATGAAGGACAGGAGACAAGCGTCGCATATGGTTAAAGCATCGAAGGTGGCCATCGTTACGGGGGCTGGGTCAGGGATTGGCAAGGCGGCGGCTTTGGCGCTGCTGCGCGATGGATGGAGCGTTGTTCTCGCTGGGCGGCGTGAGTCGCTATTGCAGGAGGTCGTGGGCGAATCCGAGGGTGGGGTGCGTGCGCTCGCCGTTCCCACCGATGTATCCGACCCCGCTGCGGTGCGCACGCTGTTTGACCGGGCTGTGCTTCAGTTCGGGCGCGTGGATCTGTTGTTTAACAATGCGGGCGTGAGTGCTCCCGCCGTGCCGCTGGAGGATCTGGCGGTGGAGCAGTGGCGGCAGGTGGTCGACGTCAACCTCAATGGCATGTTCTTTTGCATGCAGAACGCTTTTCGGGTCATGAAGACGCAGTCGCCACGGGGCGGGCGCATCATCAATAACGGCTCGATTTCAGCGCACGCCCCGCGGCCCAACTCCATTGCCTACACCGCCACCAAGCATGCGGTGATGGGCCTGACAAAGACAGCGGCTCTCGATGGGCGCAAGTACGATATTGCGGTGGGACAAATCGATGTCGGGAACGCCCAGACCGAGCTGGCCCAGCGCATGACGCAGGGCGTGCAACAGGCCAATGGCCAGATTGCGGCGGAACCTCTGATGGACGTGGACATCGTGGGGCAGTCCGTGCTTTACATGGCCAATCTTCCGCTGGAGGCCAATGTGTTGTTCCATACCGTCATGGCGACCAAAATGCCTTTTGTCGGACGTGGTTGAGAAATTCATACGCGCCTTGTTGCACGCGGCAGGGGCGCTGTGCATGCTGCTCGCTGCCTCGGTGGCCGCCGCGCCGGCCGTGGATATGGCGCCGCGTGTGCAGGCCTGCACCGCGTGCCATGGCAAGCAGGGGCGTGCCACTCCTGACGGTTATTTCCCTCGCATCGCGGGAAAGCCGGCGGGATATCTGCACAACCAACTGCTCAATTTCCGGGATGGCCGGCGCAGCTATCCGCAGATGGCGTACTTGCTGCAGCATCTGACGGACGACTATCTCCGGGAGATGGCGGACTACTTCGCAAGATTGGACCTGCCTTATGCGCCACCGGTGGCTGCAGCTGTATCAGCAGCCACACTGGTGCAGGGAGAGAGGCTTGTGCTGTGGGGGGATGCGAGCCGCCAATTGCCGGCCTGCGTGCAGTGCCATGGCGATGCTCTGGCGGGCGTCGCGCCTTTCATTCCAGGGTTGCTGGGACTGTCTCGCGATTATGTGAGCGCCCAGTTGGGGGCCTGGCAGACCGGTCTGCGGCGCGCCCATGCGCCAGATTGCATGGCGCGCATCGCCAGCAAACTGACCGCTGCCGATATAAGTTCCATCGCGGCGTGGCTGTCCTCCCGTCCTGTTCCCTCAAGGTTCACACCGGCGCCGGCAATCAAGGCGCCGCTGCCAATACCCTGTGGCGGCATGGATTCTCCGGCGTTGCGGGCTGGCGCGGAGCAGGTGCAATGAGTGCTTGGCGCAAAAGGCTTGCGACGGCGGGGCTTTCCGTAGCGCTGGTTGCGGGAGGGATCTGGGTATTGAACCGGCTGGATGAGGCTCCGCTGCCGCACGCCGAACGCGTGACCACCACGGCCTCTCTCGACATTGCCAGAGGCCGGTACTTGGCACGTGCTGGTAACTGCCTCGCCTGCCACACCCGGCAGGGAGGCGTGGCATTCGCAGGGGGCCGTGGGATAGAGACGCCTTTTGGCGTGATTTACGCCCCCAACCTGACACCCGACCGGGAAACGGGTATCGGAGCGTGGTCTGCATCGGAATTCTGGCGTGCCCTGCACAATGGCCGTTCGCGCGATGGCAGGCTGCTTTCGCCGGCCTTTCCTTATCCCAGCTATACGCGCGTCACCCGTGAAGACTCGGATGCCATCTTTGCCTTCTTGCAAAGCTTGCCGCCGGTGGTGCAACCCAGCGTGCCGTCGCGCATGCGCTTCCCGTTCAATACCCAAGCGGCATTGGCAGTGTGGCGAGCGTTGTATTTTCGGCCTGGTGTATTCGAGCCCGTACCGTCCCGCTCTGCGGAATGGAATCGAGGCGCCTATCTCGTGCAGGGGCTCGGGCACTGTGCTGCATGCCATTCGCAGCGCAACGCGATGGGGGCGGTATCTACAGACGGGCGTTTGAGCGGGGGGATGGCGGCAGGCTGGTACGCCCCAGCGCTCAACACCTCGAATGAAGGAGGTGTGGCGGAATGGCCCAGGCAGGATGTGGTCATGCTCCTGGGGGCGGGGCGCTCACCCCGGGCCGCGGTATCCGGCCCCATGGCGGAGGTGGTCTACCACAGCCTTCAGTATTTGAGCGATGCCGATCTGCAAGCGATGGCGGACTATCTGCAAGCGCTGCCGCCAACGGACAAGGTCGCCGCGCCTCGGCGGCCCCCTTCACCTGCATCGATGCAGCGTGGGCGGGCCACGTACGAGCGTCAATGCGTGCAGTGCCATGGAGGCGAGGGCCAGGGCGATCCTGAGGCCTTTCCTCCGCTGGCAGGCAATCGGGCGGTGATGCTGGAAAATCCTGTCAATCTGGTGCATATGGTGCTGCAGGGCGGGTATCTGCCAGCCACCGGGGGTAATCCGCAACCCCATGGCATGCCGCCATTCCTGCAGCGTTTGAGTGACGCAGAAGTGGCGGATGTGCTTTCATATATTCGCAACGCCTGGGGTAATGCGGCTTCCAGGGTCGATACGATCGATGTCCATCGGGCCCGTGAGGGGCGTGATTCTTAAGGAACTTCTCATGGGCTCCGAAGCCTTTTTGCCGGATGCTGCTTCACATGCCAGCGCAACGCCGCAGTGGTGGGTCGTGTGCCTGTGCGCACAATGGTGCGGTGTATGCCGTGAATACCGTCAAGCCTTCGAGCAAACTGCGCGCGCTTGGCCGCAAATGCGCTTTGAATGGGTGGATGTGGAGGATGAGGAAGAAGTGGTCGGCGACCTGGATGTAGAGACTTTTCCTACTGTCTTGATTGCCGATGGGAGGGCTGCACGGTTTCTGGGACCCCTATTGCCTCAGGCCACAGTGTTGGGGCGCATGCTTCAAAGCTTGCAGCAGGCTTCCCAAGTAGCCACGATGGACAGCACAGCGCAGGACCTTTTTGAGAGGATACGGTCAAGCCGCCAGGGTTGATTCCCGCCCGAATGCAAGATACGTGCCTTTGATCTTTGCAGGTGGCTCGCATATTGGCTACAATACTGGCTTCACGACCAAAACGGGCGGGTACTTACCGCCCTTTTTTTTTGGGCGTTTGATTTTGGTTTTTGCAGCCTTGCCGGCCCCGGTGGGGCCATCACTTGGAATTGGATAGAGCGCACGCACGTGGCATTGCAGCAAATCGTTGAACAAACCGTGGCCGGGCTGGGTTATGACCTGGTGGAGATTGAGCGCTCCGCCGGAGGGTTGCTGCGCATTACCATTGACCTGGTTTGGGTGCCGCCCACGGATGAGGTGTCCGCTGCCGTAGGCGTCGAGCAATTCATTACCGTAGAGGATTGTGAAAAGGTCACCCGTCAGCTGCAGTTCGCGCTGGAGGTGGAGGGGGTGGACTACACGCGGTTGGAAGTCTCATCCCCTGGGATCGATCGCTTGTTGCGCAACGAGGCGGACTTCAAGCGTTTCGAGGGCGAGGTGATCGACATCACCCTCAAGCAGCCCATGGGCGCTGCGGCGGGAGGGCAAGTGCATGCCAACCGCAAGAAATTCCGGGGAACGCTCGAGCATGCCGATTCGGGCGGTTGGCAGATTGTCTGGAGCGATGAGCCGCCCGTGAAGCCGGGGCAGCGCATCAGCAAGAAGCGCGTGCCAGCGCCTTTGCAGGCCCTTGGTTTCACTTTGGATGAGTTGCGCGAGGCGCGGCTTGCGCCGATCGTGGATTTCAAAGGACGAGGGATCAAGCCCGGAGAGCCGGGCTGAAGGTTGCATAACCGGACTGTCCTCTGAACGGGCAGTTCGTCAGGAATTGAGAAACAGGAGAGCCGTCGCATGAATCGCGAGTTGTTGATGTTGGTAGAAGCCATTTCGCGCGAAAAGAACGTGGAGCGCGATGTGGTCCTGGGCGCTGTGGAGTCTGCTCTGGCACAGGCCACGAAGAAGCTCTACCAGGGTGAAGTGGACATCCGCGTGTCGATTGATCGCGACAGCGGCGAATACGAGACTTTCCGTCGTTGGCTGGTGGTGCCCGACGATGCCGGATTGCAGAACCCCGACGCCGAAGAGCTGCTGATGGATGCCCGCGAACGGGTGGCCGATATCGAGGTGGGGGAGTACATCGAGGAAGCCGTCGAGTCGGTACCGATCGGCCGCATCGGGGCCATGGCGGCCAAGCAGGTGATCCTGCAGAAGATCCGCGATGCCGAACGCGAGATGCTGCTCAACGATTTCATGTCACGCGGCGAGAAAATTTTCACCGGCACGGTGAAACGCATGGACAAGGGCGACATCATCGTCGAGAGCGGCCGGGTGGAAGGGCGCCTGCGTCGCGGCGAGATGATCCCGAAGGAAAACCTGCGCAATGGAGACCGTGTGCGCGCCCTGATCATGGATGTGGACCTCACGCTGCGCGGAGCACCCATCATCCTCTCGCGCTCCGCGCCGGAGTTCATGATCGAGTTGTTCCGCAACGAGGTGCCCGAGATCGAGCAGGGCCTGCTGGAGATCAAAAGCTGTGCCCGTGACCCCGGCAGCCGCGCAAAGATCGCTGTGCTCAGCCATGACAAGCGCGTGGACCCCATCGGCACCTGCGTGGGCGTGCGCGGAACGCGTGTGAACGCCGTGACCAACGAACTTGCGGGGGAGCGCGTGGACATCGTGCTGTGGTCCGATGACCCTGCGCAGTTCGTGATCGGCGCGCTTGCTCCGGCCAACGTGACCTCCATCGTGGTCGACGAAGAGAAGCATGCCATGGACGTCGTGGTGGACGAGGAAAACCTCGCCATCGCCATCGGGCGCGGCGGCCAGAACGTGCGCCTGGCGTCCGACCTCACGGGCTGGAAGATCAACATCATGGATGCGGCCGAATCCGCGCAGAAGCAGGCCAATGAAACCGATGCCGCGCGTCGCCTGTTCATGGAGAAGCTGGATGTGGATGAGGAGATCGCCAACATCCTGATCGAGGAGGGCTTTGCCAGCCTCGAGGAAGTGGCCTATGTGCCGCTGCAGGAAATGCTGGAGATCGAGAGCTTCGACGAGGACACGGTGAACGAACTGCGCGCACGCGCCAAGGATGCGCTGCTCACCATGGAAATCGTTCGTGAAGAAAGCGTGGAAAGCGTATCGCAAGACCTGCGTGACCTCGAAGGTTTAACGCCCGAACTGATCGCCAAGTTGGCGGAAGGCGGCGTGCATACGCGTGACGACCTGGCCGATTTGGCCATTGACGAACTGACCGAGCTGACCGGCCAGTCTGCCGAAGATGCGACCGCCTTGATCATGAAGGCGCGCGAGCACTGGTTCACGGGGCAAGAGTAAGGGTCAGGGAGGTTCGAACACAATATGTCGAGTAACACTGTTGCTGAGTTCGCTGCAGAGCTCAAGAAATCGCCTGAAACCTTGCTGGACCAATTGAAGTCCGCCGGTGTGGTCAAGGCGTCGCCGTCGGACGTTCTAAACGAAGCCGACAAGCAAAAGCTGCTGGCCCACCTGCAGGCCAGTCATGGCACTGCGGGGGGTGACCGCAAAAAGATCACCCTGGTCAAGAAGTCCACCAGCGAGATCAAGCAGGCCGACGCTTCTGGCAAGGCACGCACGATCCAGGTCGAAGTGCGTAAGAAGCGTACTTTCATCAAGCGTGACGACAGTGTCGACGCGCCTTCCGATGCGACTGAATCCGTTCCTTCGGCGGAGGATCTCGAGCTCGTGCGCCGCGAGGAAGAGGCGCGCCGTCAGGCAGAGCTGATTCGCCGCCAGGAGGAAGAGTTGGCCTTGACACGCCGCGAGCGTGAAGAGCGCGAGCGCCGCGAGCGCGAAGCCGAAGAACGCGCTGCCGCCTATGCCGCCCAGCAGGCGGAAAAGAAGGCGCAGGAGTCTGCGGAGCGTGCCGAGGCGCAGCGCGAAGCTGCCGTGGAGGCCGAAGAACGTGCGAAGGCGCAGGCCGATGCCCGGGCAAAGGCCGATGAAGAATCCAAGGCACGCGCGGCGGAAGAAACCGCGCGTGCGGCCGACCTGGACGAGCGCCGCCGCAAGGCGCTTGCCGAGGCCGAGGCCATTCGCGCAATGATGGCTGCCCCCAAGAAGGTGCTCGTGGCGAAGAAGCCCGAGGAACCCAAGCCTGCCGCCAAGGCGGGAGCTTCCGGGGAAGCCAAGAAGGGTACGCTGCACAAACCCGCCACCGGTTCCGGCACGGGCGCGCGCACCGCTGCGCCATCGGCGCCAGGCGGGGCCGGCAAGGAGGTCAAGTCGGCCAAGCTGTCGTCCAGCTGGGCCAACGACACGACCAAGAAGAAGGAAATCAAGACCCGCGGCGACAGCAGTGGCGGCGTGGGGCGCAACAACTGGCGTGGCGGCCCCCGCGGCCGCCGCGGCAATGACCGCGACGACCAGCGCCAGCAGCAGGCAGCCACAGAGTTCCGCGTGCTCGAGGTCTATGTGCCCGAGACCATCACGGTGGCCGAGTTGGCGCACAAGATGGCCATCAAGGCTTCCGAAGTGATCAAGTCGCTCATGAAGATGGGCCAGATGGTCACCATCAACCAGCCGCTGGACCAGGACACCGCCATGATCGTGGTGGAGGAAATGGGCCACACCGCGAAGGTGGCCGCTCTGGATGATCCGGAAGCCTTCACCGCCGAGGAAGTGTCCAGCCAGGATGCCGAACAACTGTCCCGCGCCCCCGTGGTGACGGTGATGGGCCACGTGGACCACGGCAAGACCTCGCTGCTGGATTACATCCGGCGCAGCAAGGTGGCCTCTGGCGAAGCTGGCGGCATTACCCAGCACATCGGCGCCTACCATGTGGAGACGCCACGCGGTATCGTCACGTTCCTGGACACGCCGGGCCACGAGGCCTTCACGGCCATGCGTGCGCGCGGCGCCCAGGCCACCGACATCGTGATTCTGGTGTGTGCGGCAGACGACGGCGTGATGCCCCAGACCAAGGAAGCCATCAAGCACGCGAAGGCGGCTGGTGTTCCCATCGTGGTGGCGCTTACCAAGGCAGACAAGCCCGAGGCCAACATCGAGCGCGTCAAGCAGGAACTGGTGGGCGAGCAGGTGGTGCCTGAAGAATATGGCGGCGATTCGCCGTTCGTGGCCGTGTCGTCCAAGACGGGAATGGGCATTGATGCTCTGCTGGAGCAGGTTCTGCTGCAGGCCGAGGTGCTGGAACTCAAGGCTCCCGTCGATGCGGCTGCCAAGGGTATCGTCATCGAGGCCCAGCTGGACAAGGGCCGCGGGTCCGTGGCCACCGTGCTGGTGCAGTCCGGTACGCTCAAGGTGGGCGATGTGGTGCTTGCAGGCCAGACTTTCGGCCGCGTGCGCGCCATGCTGGACGAAGACGGCAAGCAGACCAAGGAAGCCGGCCCGTCGATCCCGGTGGAGATCCAAGGCCTGAACGAAGTGCCCCAGGCGGGCGACGACTTCATGGTGCTGCAGGACGAACGCCGCGCCCGCGAGATCGCGACGTACCGCGCTGGCAAGTTCCGCAACACCAAGCTGGCCAAGCAGCAAGCGGCCAAGCTGGAGAACATGTTTGCCGAGATGGGGGCGGGCGAGGTGCAGACCCTGCCGCTGATCATCAAGGCGGACGTGCAGGGCTCCCAGGAGGCGCTGGCGGCTTCGCTGCTCAAGCTCTCCACCGAAGAGATCCGCGTGCAGATCGTGTACTCCGGCGTGGGCGGCATCAGCGAGTCGGACGTCAACCTGGCGATCGCCTCCAAGGCCATCGTCATTGGCTTCAACGTGCGCGCCGATGCGCAGGCCCGCAAAACGGCCGAAGGCAACGACGTGGACATCCGCTACTACAACATCATCTACGACGCCGTGGATGAAGTGAAGGCAGCGATGTCCGGCATGCTGGCGCCCGAACAGCGCGAGGAAGCCATCGGCACGGCCGAGATCCGTACCGTGTTCGTGGCCTCCAAGATCGGTACCGTGGCGGGTTCGTACATCACGTCGGGCCAGGTCACGCGCAACTGCAAGTTCCGCCTGCTGCGCGACAACATCGTCATCTACACGGGCGATGTGGAATCGGTGCGCCGCATGAAGGACGACGTCAAGGAAGTCAAGGAAGGCTTCGAGTGCGGTATCAAGCTCAAGAACTACAACGACATCAAGGAAGGTGATCAGCTGGAGTTCTTCGAGATCAAGGAAATCGCACGCACGCTGTAAGGGCCGTACGACATGGCTGCCAAGAAATCCTCTTCCCCCAACCGCGGCTTCAAGGTCGCGGATCAGATCCAGCGCGACCTCACCGAGCTGATCCGCGATCTCAAGGATCCGCGGATCGGCATGGTGACGCTGCAAGGGGTCGAGGTGACGCCGGACTATGCGCACGCCAAGGTGTTCTTCAGTGTGCTCATCGGTGATGGTGAGGCCTCCGAGGAGGCCTTGAACCAGGCGGCTGGCTTTCTACGCAACGGCCTGTTCAAGCGCCTGCACATCCACACCGTGCCCACGCTGCACTTCGTGTACGACCGCACCACCGAGAAGGCGGCCGACATGAATGCGCTGATCGCGCGCGCGGTGGCCTCTCGTTCCAAAGACGACGACGCAGCATGACCGAACGCGCTCCCCGCATCCGGGTGCAGCGGCGCCCGGTGCACGGAGTGCTGCTGCTCGACAAACCCCTGGGCCTGTCCAGCAATGACGCCTTGCAGAAGGTGAAGTGGCTGCTGCGCGCCGAGAAGGCTGGCCACACGGGCACGCTGGACCCGCTGGCCAGTGGCGTGCTGCCGCTGTGCTTTGGTGCCGCCACCAAGTTCAGCCAGTTGCAGCTGGAAGCGCCCAAGACCTATGAAGCCGTCGCACTGTTGGGTACCACCACAACCACCGGTGACGCCGAGGGTCAGGTGCTGGCGCAGTGCGCGGTCGATCCGGCCATGCTCACACCCGAGCGGCTGGCGGCGGTACAGGCGCAGTTCACTGGCCCCATCCGCCAGGTGCCGCCCATGCACAGCGCGCTCAAGAAAGACGGCAAGGCGCTGTACGAGTACGCGCGTGCCGGCATTGCCGTGGAGCGCGAGGCGCGTGATGTCACGATCCATGCATTGAAACTGGCGCTAACGCATACGGAGCAAGCGCAACCAGCTATTAAAATAGTAGTGACCTGCAGCAAAGGTACCTACATCCGCACCCTGGGCGAAGACATCGGCCAGGCGCTGGGCTGCGGCGCGCATCTCACGTTCCTGCGCCGTATCGACACGGGCGGTATCGGCGTGGAGCGATGCGTGACGCTGGAGGCGCTGCAGGCCATGGACGAGGATGCGCGCATGGCCTGCGTGCACCCGGTGGAGACCTTGCTGGCGCAGCACACGGCTGTCACGCTGGACGATGACAATGCCGGGCGTTTCCTCTCGGGCATGCGCCGGCGCGGCCCCTGGCCCGACGCGCCCGCCGTGGCCGTGTTCGGGGCGCGCCCGCGCGTGCTGCTGGGGGTCGGGCATGTGCGGGGAGGAGAGCTGATTCCAGACCGGCTGCTCAGCCCCCTTGAAATTCAACAGATTCTGGAGAGCTCGCCGCGGGCTGAACGCGGCACATTGGAAGCAACTACGCTATGAGCAAACAAATCCGCAACATCGCCATCATCGCCCACGTCGACCATGGCAAGACCACGATGGTGGACCAACTGCTGCGCCAGTCCGGCACCTTCGCCGAGCACGAGAAGGTCGTGGACACCGTGATGGACAGCAACGCCATCGAGCGCGAGCGCGGCATCACCATCCTGGCGAAGAACTGCGCCGTGAGCTGGAACGGCACGCACATCAACATCCTGGACACGCCCGGCCACGCGGACTTCGGCGGCGAGGTGGAGCGTGCACTGTCGATGGTGGACGGCGTGGTGCTGCTGATCGACGCGCAGGAAGGCCCCATGCCCCAGACGCGCTTCGTGACCAAGAAGGCGTTGGCGCTGGGCCTCAAGCCCATCGTGGTGGTCAACAAGGTGGACAAGCCCGGCGCGCGCCCCGACTACGTGGTGAACGCCGCTTTCGATCTGTTCGACAAGCTGGGCGCCACCGACGAGCAACTGGACTTTCCCGTGGTCTACGCCTCGGGCATCAACGGCTGGAGCTCCCTGGAGCAGGGCAACCCCGGCGAGCAATGGGGCCCCGACATGTCGGCGCTGTTCGAGACCATCCTCAAGCATGTGCCGTCCGTGAAGGGTGACGCCACGGCACCCCTGCAGATGCAGGTATCGGCGCTGGACTATTCCACCTTCGTGGGCCGCATTGGCGTGGGTCGCATCACCCAGGGTACGCTCAAGGCCGGGCAGGACGTGCTGGTCATGGCTGGCCCCGATGGCGCCAGCTACAAGGGCCGCGTGAACCAGATCCACCAGTTCCAGGGCCTGGACCGCGTGCAGGTGAGCGAAGCCGGCCCCAGCGAGATCGTGCTCATCAACGGCATCGAGAACGTGGGTATCGGCGAGACCCTCACCGACCCCGCCAACCCCCAGCCGCTGCCCATGCTGAAGATCGACGAGCCCACGCTGACGATGAACTTCTGCGTGAACACCTCGCCGCTGGCGGGCCGTGAAGGCAAGTTCGTGACCAGCCGCCAGATCTGGGACCGTCTGCAGAAGGAGCTGCGTTCCAACGTGGCCCTGCGCGTCAAGGAAACCGACGAGGACGGCATCTTCGAGGTGTCCGGCCGCGGCGAACTGCACCTGACCATCCTGCTGGAAGAAATGCGCCGTGAAGGCTACGAGTTGGCCGTCTCCAAGCCGCGTGTGGTGTACCGCGACATCGACGGCGAGCGCTGCGAGCCTATCGAACTGGTGACCGCTGATATCGAGGAAGGGCACCAAGGCGGTGTGATGCAGGCCCTCGGCGAGCGCAAGGGTGAACTGGTGAACATGGAGCCTGACGGCCGTGGCCGCGTGCGCCTGGAGTACCGCATCCCGGCCCGTGGCCTGATCGGTTTCACCAACGAATTCCTGAACCTGACGCGCGGCTCGGGCCTCATCAGCAACATCTTCGACAGCTATGAGCCGCATAAGGGCGACATTGGCGGCCGCAAGAACGGCGTTCTGATTTCCATGGACGATGGTGAAATTTTCACCTACGCCCTGGGCAAGCTCGACGACCGTGGCCGCATGTTCGTGAAGGCAGGCGACCCGGTGTACGAAGGCATGATCGTCGGCGTGCACAACCGCGACAACGACCTGGTGGTGAACGCCACGCGTACCAAGCAGCTCACCAACTTCCGCGTGAGCGGCAAGGAAGACGCGATCAAGATCACGCCCCCGATCGACCTCACGCTGGAGTACGGTGTGGAGTTCATCGAGGACGATGAACTGGTGGAGATCACGCCCAAGAGCATTCGCCTGCGCAAGCGCCACCTTAAGGAGCACGAGCGCAAGCGCGCCAGCCGCGAAGGCGCGTGATCGGCAAGGCCTGTTCTGCCTGAACCGGCTTGGCTGCGGCAGCCAAGGCGCTGCGAGCCGACGAAGGGTGAGCCCATCCGCAAGGAGGGTTCGCCCTTCGCGCATCTGAGGCAGCGCGGTATGGCGCCAGCCGCTAACATGCGGGCCTCACGGCATGCGTGGGTAGCACATGCCGACGACACAAGAAATCCACAGGGAGGAGACAGCGATGACCGCGAATGCCTTGCCCGGCCACGCGCGGGCGGTCTGGCTGATGGTGGCCGTCACCTTCATGTGGTCCATCGCGGGCGTCGTCACGCGCCATCTGGACCAGGCCCGCAGCTTTGAAGTGACCTTCTGGCGCAGCTTCTTCATGCTGCTGTCGCTGTGCGTAATCCTGCCGGTGCTGCAGGGCAGGGCGTTGCTGGCCAATCTGCGGCGCGGGGGGCGGGCGGTGTGGATCTCTGGCGTGTGCTGGAGCGTGATGTTCACGGCCTTCATGATCGCCATATTGCTCATCCCCGTGGCCAGCGTATTGGTCACCATGGCCATCGGACCGCTGCTCACGGCATTGCTGGCGCGGGCCTTCATTGGCCACCACATCGCGCCGCGCACCTGGTGCGCGATTGCATTGGCGGGCGCAGGCATCGGGTGGATGTATGGCTCGGGCATCTCCGGCCTGTCCGTGGTGGGCGTGCTTGTTGCCTTGTGCGTGCCGGTCGCGGCGGCCGTGAACTGGGTGGTGGTGCAGCACTCGCAGCGCCAGGGCCATGCGGTGGACCTGGTGCCCGCCGTGCTGCTGGGGGCGGCGCTGTCCGCCCTGGCCACGCTGCCGCTTGCGTGGCCGTTCCAGGCCACGGCGCGTGATTTGTCCCTTCTGGCCCTGCTGGGTCTGGTCCAATTGGCGATCCCCTGCGTGCTGGTGGTGTACTGCGCGCGCGTGCTCAAGGCGCCTGAGATTGCGCTGCTGGGCCTGCTGGAAGTGATCTTTGGCATTCTGCTGGCCTGGGTGGGCGCTGGAGAGCGCCCAGCCCCGGCCGTGCTGATGGGAGGCGCGCTGGTGATCGGCGCGCTCGTTTTCAATGAACTGCTTGGATGGAAGGAACAACAATGACGGAGATGACGGCGGAAGTCGTGACCGAGGTGCGCGGCCAGGTCGGCTGCATCACGCTGAACCGCCCGAAGGCGCTGAATGCCTTGTCGCTGGGCATGGTGCGCGACCTGATGGCGGCGCTGCTGGCCTGGCAGCATGACGACAAGGTACTGGCCGTGGCGATCCGCGGCAACGGCCGCGAAGGGCCCTTCGGCGCCTTCTGCGCGGGCGGCGACATCCGCTTTTTGCACGCCGCGGGCAGCACGGGCAATCCGCAACTGGAGGACTTCTTCACCGAGGAATACGCCCTCAACCATCTGATCCACACCTTCGGCAAGCCCTACATCGCCTTCATGGACGGCATCGTCATGGGGGGCGGCATGGGCATCAGCCAGGGCGGCACGCTGCGCATCGTGACCGAGCGCACCAAGATGGCCATGCCGGAGACGGCGATCGGCCTGTTCCCCGATGTGGGCGGCGGCTACTTCCTCTCGCGCTGCCCTGGCCGCGTGGGCGAGTGGCTGGCACTGACGGGCGACGCCATCGGCGCAGCCGATGCCATTGACTTCGGCCTGGCGGACGGCTTCCTGCCGGCGGGCCAGCAAGCGGCGGTGTGGGACGGTCTGGCGTTGCAGACGTTTGCCGACGGCGCTGCCGTTCAGCAGTGGGTCGCATCAAAATTTGTAGCTGCTGGCGCTTGCGCTGTAAGCGCTAGAGGCCAAATTGATCACTACTTCGCGTTGGATGATGCGGCGGCCATCGTGGCTGCGCTGGAGCAGTCTGACGACGAGTGGGCACGCGCCACGGCTGCCACGTTGCGCAAGCGCTCTCCACTGATGCTGCATGTCGTGCTGGAGCAGGTCCGCCGTGCGCGCAGCATGGGTCTGGCCGACGACTTGCGCATGGAGCGCGACATGGTTCGGCACTGCTTCTACCTGCGTCCCGGCCAGAGCGAGACGGTGGAGGGCATTCGCGCCCTGGCGGTGGACAAGGACCACAGCCCGCGCTGGAACCCCGCGCGCGTGGAGGATGTGGAGCCCGCGCTGGTGCAAGCGTTCTTCAAGAGCCCTTGGCCGGCGCACGCGCACCCGCTGGCGGCGCTGCGCTGATCTGCTGGTACACCGCCGTGGCCAGCGCCTGCAGCGTGGGCCGCGGCAGTTCGCCGCTGAGGGCGTAGCCAAAACCCTGGTCCACCCAGTAGAAACTGGACACGGTCCCTTCGTCGTGGAACTGGAACGCGGTGGTCGGTGCCGCCGCAGCCTGTAGGCCGTCGAGTGCGCCCAGGTACAGCGTGATTCGCGCGCCCGCGGCGTTCTGGTACATGAATTGCGCGCGCGCCCCGCTGCCGCCGGGCAGCAGGCGCCCGCCCATCAATTCGAACCCCTCGGCCTGCAGCCGCGGCACGGTGAGCGGGCGCGCCAGCCGCTTGGACAGCCACTGCACCAGGTGGTCCTGCTGCGCGGCCGCCACTTCCACAGGATGGCGCTGTTCGGGTTGGTAGACCGCGTGCGCCACGGCCGCCTGCTGCACGAACCGTTGCGGGGGGGCCGTGGCCAGTGTGGTTTGTTTGCCGTCCGTCGCATGCAGGCTCCAGCCCAGCCCGAACGCCAGCACCCAGCCCGCGGCAAAGCCGCCCCAACGGGCCCAGTGCTGTTGCGTGTCGTGTGCGTCTTGCAGGCGCTCTGCCGCCTGTACCAGCACATTGGGCACAGGCTGCCGCAACCAGTCAGCGTGCAGGGTCTGCAGCTGCGCACGCTGTTGCGCCCACGCTTCGGCACGCTGCCTCTGCGAGGAGTCCATGCGGGAGTGCAGCGACTCTGCCTGGGCGCGCGGCAGCCGGTCGTCCGCCAAAGCATGCAGATGCGTCTCGTCCGAAGGGCTGAAAGGGTCGGGCTTCATGGCGGGCTCACTACGGGCGGAAAGGGCGCTTCATTTCATGCGGCGCAAGGCAGTCGGGGTGGATGACGGCTGGGCGTGGACTGAGGGCTCCATCAATTCGCGCATGCGTGCGCGAGCGCGGGACAACCGCGACATCACCGTGCCTTCCGGTATACCCAGCACACGCGCCACGTCGGCATAGGCCATGTCTTCCAGTGTCACCAGGAGCAGCACGGCCCGTTGATCGACGGGCAGGCGTTGCAGGCAGCGGTCCAGGTCCATGGCTGTTTCGTGGGAGGCGTCAGGCGCGTCCGCGATGGCCGCCAGGGCATCCACATCCAGCGCCTGCACGGGCACCAGGCCGCGGCGCTGGTTGAGGTACAGGTTGTGCATCAGCGTGAAAAGCCAGGCGCGCAGATTGCTGCCGCCGCGCCACAGCAGCCACTTGCGGCAGGCGCGCTCCAGCGTGTCCTGCACCAGATCGTCGGCTGCCCATGCGTCGCCGGTGAGCGCGCGCGCATAGCGGCGCAACCCCGGCAGTTGCTCCACGATCTGGACGCGGTTCATGGACGCATTGTGGGGCTCATGGCTTGGCGGCGCGCCACAGGTTGTTCACGCCGTCCCCCGTCTTGTCGCCGGGCTTGCCGTCCTTGATCCAGTAGTACAGCGGCTTGCCCTTGTAGGCCACCTGCTTGCTGCCGTCGGCGCGCTGGATCAGACTGTAGCCTTCACCCGCGGGGGCGCTGGTGGCGGTCAGGGGTGGCCAGTTGGTGGCGCAGGCGCCGTTGCAGGCCGACTGGCCATCGCCCGCTACGTCCTTGTCGAAGGTGTAGAGCGTCATGCCGTTCGGGCCGACGAGCACGCCGTCCTGGGTGCTGACTTGCGCGGGCGCGAGGGAATAACAGCCGGCGAGTGCCAGCGCGGCGAGCAGGGAACTGAGCTTGGTCATGGTGTTCTCCGGAAGGGTGCCGGCCAGAGGAATTGTGGCCGGACGCTGGCATGAACACCGGGGGCGGTGCGTTTATTCCACCCTCCGCCAAAAAAAGATCAGCGGTGGCGGCTCTTCATGACGCGTTCCACCTCGCGCTTGCCTTCGCGCTCCTTGATGGTGTCGCGCTTGTCGTGCTCGGCCTTGCCCTTGGCCAAGGCAATCTCGCATTTGGCGCGGCCGTCCTTCCAGTGGAGATTCAGCGGCACCAGGGTGTAGCCTTTTTGCTCGACCTTGCCGATCAGGCGCCGGATTTCGTCCTTGTGCATCAGCAGCTTTTTGATGCGCGCCGCGTCGGGGCTGACGTGCGTGGACGCGGTCTTGAGCGGGTTGATCTGGCAGCCGATGAGAAACAGTTCCCCATCTTTGATGATCACGTAGCCGTCGGTAAGCTGCACCTTGCCCTCGCGCAGTGCCTTGACCTCCCAGCCGTGCAGCACCAGCCCCGCCTCGTAGCGCTCTTCAAAGAAATAGTTGTATGCCGCCTTCTTGTTGTCGGCGATGCGGGACGATGTGTCAGGTTTCTTGGCCATGGTGAATAGATGCGGCGCAAACCGGGAGATCAAGGGTCTCCCTACAATTGTTGTCGTCTCGCACCATCGATTCTAGGCCGGCTGTGCCACCAGGCCCATCCAGCCTTCGCCTGCATGAAAACTGTCAACAAGTCCGTCCTCATCTGGTACAGCCCCGAAGAAATGTTCGCCCTCGTGACGGACGTGGCCAAGTATCCGCAGTTCCTGCCGTGGTGCGACCACGCCACCGTCCTGGAAACCCATGCAAATGGCATGAAGGCGGAAGTGGGCATTGCGTTGGGCGGCATACGCAAGTCGTTTGTCACGCGCAATACGCATGAGCCCGGGCGCCGCGTCAAGATGGAACTGGTGGAGGGCCCCTTTTCACAGCTCGACGGCGACTGGCACTTTCATCCTGTGGGGGACGGTACGCAGCGCGCATGCAAGGTCGAACTGCAGCTGAGCTACGGCTTTGACAACCGGGCATTGGCGGCGTTGGTCGGCCCCGTGTTTGACCGCATCGCCGCCACGTTCATTGATGCCTTCATCAAACGGGCCGAGCAGGTCTATGGCTGAAACCTCGCCCCCGCCGGGGCGGCTGCGCATCGCGGTGGCCATCTCGCGGCAACCGGGCGATGTGCACGAGTGGGTGCTACTGCTTCCGGCCGGTGCTACGGTGGCCGATGCTCTGAGCGCCTGCGGACTGGATGCGCAGGCTGAGGGGCTTGTCTGGGGCATTTGGGGCAGGGAAGGCAGACTGGACGATTTGCTGCACGATGGTGACCGCGTGGAAGGTTGCCGCCCCTTGCGGGTTGACCCGAAGCTGGCGCGCCGCCAGCGCTTTGCGCGCCAGGGCGCTCGTGCAGCGGGATTGTTCGCCAAACGCCGGCCGGGGGCCAAGTCCGGTTATTGAGAGTGCTTATCAGCATGCGCTGAAAACAAAACGGCCACCTCATCCATGCGGAAGGGCGGCCGGTGGCGGCGGTTATGGGGTAGCTGCTACTTGCAGTCGGAAGCGATGGTTGCTTCCGCTCGGCGTAATTCTGCTGCGCGGGTTGCGTCGTCCATGAAGCCCCGCTCCCCCTTGGCATTGACATTGCTCACCAACTGGCCGGGCGCCAACTGCTCCTTTGCGCGTTTGGCGCGCGCGCAGTTGTCGGCACGGGCCTTGGCCACGCGGTCCTCCTCCGCTTTCTTCTTGGCGGCTTCGGCGGCGTCAGCCTTGGCCTTGTTCTCCTCCAGCTGCTTGTCCTTGCCGCTGGCAGGCGCGGCGGCTTCGGATGCGGGGGCCGACGCTGGCGAAGCGGGCGCTGCCATCGCTGTACGCGGCAGGGCGCGCTGCGGTTGCTTGAGGATGCTCTTGTCAGGAATGTCCTGTGGCGGCGGGCGGTCGCTGAACACCTTGCGCCCATCCTTGTCCACCCATTGCCATTGGGCCGTTGCGCCCATGGCCCAGGAGCAGCCCAGCGCCAGCAGAAGAAGCTTGTGCGGTTTCATGCGGGCGAGTGTAGCGGTGAGCGGCTGCACCCACCAAGGGGCGCTCACGCGGGGTGTGTGCGATTTGTCGCGCGGCGGGTACAATCCTTTTTTTGGAGCTTTCACATGCGCCTTCTTGGAAAAGCGCTCACCTTCGACGATGTGTTGTTGGTGCCGGCGTACTCCCAGGTCCTGCCCAAGGACACCTCCCTCGTCACGCGCTTCACGCGCAACATCACCCTGAACCTCCCACTCGTGTCCGCCGCCATGGACACCGTGACCGAAGCGCGTCTGGCCATCGCCATCGCGCAAGAAGGGGGGATTGGCGTCATCCACAAGAACATGACGGCCGAGCAGCAGGCGGCCGAGGTGTCAAAGGTCAAGCGGCATGAGTCCGGCGTGGTGCACGATCCCGTGGTCATCACGCCCGAACACACGGTGCTGCAGGTGCTGGAACTGTCCGAGAACCTGGGCATCTCGGGCTTCCCGGTCTGTGACGGTGGCAAGGTGGTGGGCATCGTCACCAGCCGCGACGTGCGCTTCGAGACGCGCTACGACGTCAAGGTGCGTGAGATCATGACGCCGCGCGAGAAGCTGATCACCGTCAACGAAAAAGACGGCACCACCCCGGCCCAGGCCAAGGCGCTGCTCAACCGCCACAAGCTGGAGCGCCTGCTGGTGGTGAACGACGCCTTTGAGCTCAAGGGCCTCATCACGGTCAAGGACATCAACAAGCAGACCACGTTCCCCAACGCCGCGCGCGATGCGGCAGGCCGCCTGCGCGTGGCTGCTGCCGTGGGCGTCGGCGCGGGCACCGAAGAGCGCGTGGCGTTGCTGGTCAAGGCCGGTGTGGATGCCATCGTGGTGGATACGGCCCACGGCCACAGCAAAGGTGTGATCGACCGCGTGCGCTGGGTCAAGCAGAACTACCCGCAGGTGGACGTGATCGGCGGCAACATCGCCACCGGCGCTGCCGCGCTGGCCCTGGCCGAGGCAGGCGCCGATGCGGTCAAGGTCGGCATCGGTCCCGGCTCCATCTGCACCACACGCATCGTGGCTGGCGTGGGCGTACCCCAGATCATGGCCATCGACAGCGTCGCCACCGCGCTTCAGGGCACAGGTGTGCCACTGATCGCCGACGGCGGCATTCGCTTCTCGGGGGATATTGCCAAGGCGCTGGCCGCGGGCGCGTCGACCATCATGATGGGCGGCATGTTTGCTGGCACCGAAGAAGCGCCCGGCGAAGTCATCCTGTACCAGGGCCGCTCCTACAAGAGCTACCGCGGCATGGGCTCGATCGGCGCCATGCAGCAGGGCTCGGCCGACCGCTACTTCCAGGAGGCCACCACGGGCAATCCCAACGCTGACAAGCTGGTGCCTGAAGGCATCGAAGGCCGCGTGCCCTACAAGGGCTCCATGGTGTCCATCGTGTTCCAGATGGCCGGCGGCGTGCGTGCGGCCATGGGCTACTGTGGTTGCGCAACCATCGAAGAGATGAACAACAAGGCCGAATTCGTGGAGATCACGGCGGCTGGCATCCGCGAGTCGCACGTGCACGACGTGCAGATCACCAAGGAAGCCCCCAACTACCGGGCGGACTGAGTTTTCGCCATTCCGCAGGCCCGAACCCGTCTCCAGGTGTTCGGGCCTTTTGTCTTTTACCGACCCTGTCGCTCTCCATGCAACACGACAAGATCCTCATCCTCGACTTCGGCTCCCAGGTCACCCAACTCATCGCGCGCCGCGTGCGCGAGACGCATGTCTACTGCGAGGTCCACCCCTGCGACGTGAGCAGCGACTGGGTGCGCCAGTTCGCCGCAGACGGCAAGCTCAAGGGTGTGATCCTGTCGGGCAGCCACGCCAGCGTCTACGAAGTGGACGACCGCGCCCCTGACGCCGTGTTCGAGTTGGGCGTGCCCGTGTTGGGCATCTGCTACGGCATGCAGACCATGGCCGCGCAACTGGGCGGCAAGGTCGAGGGCTCGCACAGCCGCGAGTTCGGCTATGCCGAAGTCCGCGCCCATGGCCATACCGCGCTGCTCAAGGGCATCGAGGATTTCTCCACGCCCGAGGGCCACGGCATGCTGAAGGTGTGGATGAGCCACGGCGACAAAGTCACCGAGCTGCCTCCCGGTTTCAAGCTGATGTGCTCCACCGGCAGCTGCCCCATCGCCGGCATGGCGGACGAAACGCGGCGCTTCTACGCCGTGCAATTCCACCCCGAGGTCACGCACACGGTGCAGGGCGCGGCGCTGCTCAACCGCTTCGTGCGCGAGATCTGTGGCGCCCAGGCGGACTGGATCATGCGCGACCACATCGAGGAAGCCGTGCAGAAGATCCGCGAGCAGGTGGGCGACGAGGAAGTGATCCTGGGCCTGTCTGGCGGTGTGGATTCGTCGGTGGCTGCGGCCCTGATCCACCGTGCGATTGGCGACCAGCTTACCTGCGTGTTCGTGGACCACGGCCTGCTGCGCCTCAACGAAGGCGATATGGTCATGGACATGTTCGCAGGCAAGCTGCACGCGAAGGTGGTGCGCGTGGATGCCTCGGACCTGTTCCTGGGTGAGCTGGCCGGTGTGTCCGAGCCCGAGCAAAAGCGCAAGATCATCGGCCGCCTGTTCGTGGACGTGTTCAAGGCCGAAGCCGAAAAGCTCAAGGCCAGCGGCCAGGGCCACAAGGGCGCGACCTTCCTGGCGCAAGGCACCATCTACCCCGACGTGATCGAGTCCGGCGGTGCCAAGAGCAAGAAGGCCGTCACCATCAAGAGCCACCACAACGTGGGCGGGCTGCCCGAGCAACTCGGCCTCAAACTGCTGGAGCCGCTGCGCGACCTGTTCAAGGACGAGGTGCGCGAGCTCGGCGTGGCCCTGGGACTGCCGCGCGAAATGGTCTACCGCCATCCGTTCCCCGGCCCGGGCCTGGGCGTGCGCATTCTGGGCGAGGTGAAGAAGGAATACGCCGACCTGCTGCGCCGCGCCGATGCCATCTTCATCGAAGAGCTGCGCAACTTCACCGACGAAGCCACGGGCAAGACCTGGTACGACCTCACCAGCCAGGCCTTCACCGTGTTCCTGCCCGTTAAGAGCGTGGGCGTGATGGGCGATGGCCGCACCTACGACTATGTGGTGGCACTGCGCGCGGTGCAGACCAGCGACTTCATGACAGCCGACTGGGCGGAGTTGCCCTACGCGCTGTTGAAGAAGGTCTCCAGCCGCATCATCAATGAGGTGCGCGGCATCAACCGCGTGACCTACGACGTGTCGAGCAAGCCGCCTGCCACCATCGAGTGGGAGTGAAATCAGGTCCTTCGGGGACTATCGCCAGGTATCGAAAAACCGCTGTAACGTGTTGATTTAGAAGGAAATACGTCATGGCAGTTATCGGTGGCTATCGCCGGCCAGCAAAACGGGTTGACGGTAGAACTGACGGTAAGAACCGGGGGTCGGATTAAGACCCTCCCGTTTACTATTGAGACCAAATCGGTCTTTGACGGTAAATCACTCTTCTGGAAAGCTTGTTTCATGCGGCTTTCCAGGCATCAGCAGGTCTCCTGACCCCTGACGGTAAAAGCCGTCGCGAACAGGAGGAAAAACCTCGATGCTTACTGACACAGCACTGCGCAATCTGAAACCTAAGTCATTGACTTATAAGGTTTCTGACCGGGATGGGATGTACGTGACGGTATCGGCCGCCGGTACCGTCACCTTCCGCTACGATTACCGTCTCAACGGGCGCCGTGAGACCCTGACGATTGGCCGCTATGGCCCTGGCGGTATCTCGCTGGCGCTAGCCCGTGAAAAGCTGCTCGACGCCAAGAAGGCCGTCGCCGACGGCCGTTCCCCGGCACTGGAAAAGCAGCGTGATAAGCGCCGGCTGACCGCTGCCAAGAATTTCGGCGATATCGCCGTCAAATGGCTGGCGGACGCCCGGATGGCCGACAGCACGCGCGCGATGCGCAAACACGTCGTCGATCGCGACATCCTGCCGGCGTTCCAGAACCGGCTGCTCAACGAAATCACCGCGGATGACCTGCGGGCCTTGTGCAACAAGGTGAAGGCACGCGGGGCGCCCGCCACGGCGGTGCATGTCCGCGACATCGTGAAGCAGGTCTATGCCTTCGCCACCCTGCACGGCGAGAAGGTGGACAACCCGGCGAGCGATGTGGCGGCCGCCTCGATCGCGACCTTTGTGCCGAAGGACCGGGCGCTCTCACCAACAGAGATCCGGCTGGCGTTCCACCAGTTGGAATCCATCGCGACCTATCCGACGATCCGCCTGGCCCTGCGCATGGTCCTGCTGACCCTGGTGCGCAAGAGCGAATTGATTGAGGCCACCTGGGATGAGGTCGATTTCGAGAACGCCACCTGGACGATTCCGAAGCAGCGCATGAAGGGGCGCAATCCGCACGTGGTCTATCTGTCGCGGCAGGCCCTGGACATTCTCGTGGCGTTGCATACCTGCGCTGCGGGCTCGAAGTTCGTGCTGCCCTCGCGCTACGAGCCAAGCTGTTGCATGTCGCATGCGACCCTGAACCGCGTCACCCAGCTCATTGCCGAGCGGGCCAAGGCTGCGGGCCTGCCTCTGGAGCCTTTCACAGTGCATGACCTGCGCCGTACCGGCGCGACGCTGCTCAACGAGGTGGGCTTCAACGGTGACTGGATCGAGAAGTGCCTGGCGCACGAGGAAGGGCGCTCCTCGCGTTCGGTGTACAACAAGGCCGAGTACGCCGAGCAGCGGCGCCACATGCTGCAGGAGTGGGCGGACATGGTCGATGCCTGGATCGACGGGCGTACCCACGTGCCGAAGCTGCTGCCGGAGAACGTGCCGGTCCCAGTGCTCAGTGCGGCTTTGTGAGGGAGGGCCGCATGATGACTTCATCAGGGCATGCTGTCGGTGGACAGCGCGAGGTTTGCATTCATCGAGGAAAGATCACTCTGGATGATCCTTTCAAGCTCTTGTCAAACTATTCAGCCTTGGCGATAGTTTATAAATATGTTATTTTGAGCACTATGAATGCTCAAAATTCAGGAAAACTGAACCGCCTGCTGGCCGAACTGGGCGATACGCGCCTGGTGTCCAGCCGCTGGCTGCGCGCGCACGGCTACTCAAACAGCCTTGTCGCGCGCTATGTGGGCAGCGGCTGGCTGGTGTCGCCAGCGCGCGGCGTTTACATGCGCAAGGGCGGGCGCCTGCAATGGGAAGGCGTGGTGCGCAGCTTGCAGGTTGGGGAGGGGGTGCCGCTGCATGTCGGGGGGCGTTTTGCGCTGGCCCTGCAGGGACATGAGCACTACCTGCGCCTGGGCGATGCCGGGACGATCACGCTGTATGGGCCACAGCAGCCGCCGGGCTGGTTGGGCAAGCTGTCATTGGAGCAACGCTTCGCGTTCCTGGGCAAGGGGCCGCTCGATCTGCCGGCCGTGTCCGTCACTGCGGAAGTCTCCGAGAAGGCGCTGTCGGAAGCGGGCCTGGCTTGGCATTCCGCGGCGCCTGGGATCGATGCCCTGGTTTGCTCGACGCCTGAGCGGGCCATGCTGGAACTGTGCGACGGCGTATCGGATGCGGCAGGGGTCTACGAGGCCGATGCGCTGATGCAGGCCATGACCACGCTGCGGCCGCAGCGGGTCGGCCTGCTGCTGCGCCACTGCGGCAGCATCAAGGCCAAGCGGTTGTTCCTCGCGTTGGCCGATCGCCATCGACATGCGTGGCGATCGCATGTACCGCTGGATGGCGTCGATCTGGGCCGGGGCAAGCGCGCGCTGGTGCCTGGCGGGCGCTTGCATCCGACCTACCAGATCACCTTGCCGGGAGACCTCGATGAGCACCTTGCTTAACCATTGGGACCGGCGCTATACAGACAGGGTGCGGCTGCTGGTCGAAATCCTGCCGGTGCTGGCGCAGGAGCCGCGCTTCGCGCTCAAGGGCGGCACGGCCATCAACCTGTTCGAGCATGACCTGCCGCGGTTGTCGGTGGACATTGATCTGGCCTGGCTGCCGGTACATGACTATGCCGAGGATGCGAAGCTGATCGAGGAAGCCCTTGGGCGATTGGCCGATGTGCTGCGTGCCCGCCCGTTGCAACTGCAGGTACAGACCTCGGCAGGCGAGGGCACAGGAACGGTCACGCGGCTGGTAGCCAGCCGTGGCCGTGCGCGCGTGCAGATCGAGACCACGCCGGTCATGCGCGGCACAGTGCATCCGGTGCGCACTATGGTCGTGCGACCAAGGGTAGAAGAGGCGTTCGGCTTCGCCGAGGTGCGGGTGCTGGACTTCGCCGACCTGTACGCCGGCAAGCTGGCAGCAGCGCTGTCGCGGCAGCATCCGCGCGATCTTTTCGACGTGGGCTTGCTACTTCAGGACGAGCGTGCGGACGCAGCGCTCTGGCGCACCTTCCTCGTGTACCTGACGTGCAGTCCCAAGCCGGCCTGGGAGATGCTGGCGCCACGAGTGCCCGCGGATTTCGCGGCCACCTTCGAGGCCCATTTCAAGGGCATGACGACCGATCCCATCGAAGTAGGGGCCTTGCTGGAGAGCCGCGAGCGCCTGTTGTCGCGCGTGGCAGCGTGGCTGGATGAGCCGTCGCTGGCCTTTCTGCAATCGGTCGAGGATGAGCGGCCAGATTTCAGCTTGATCGGGCTTGCCCATGCGGCCGATCTGCCCGGCGTGCGGCGCAAGCTGCACAACCTGGCGCAGCGCACGGCGGCCAAGCGCGCCGCGGATCGTGATCAGTTGGCGGACGCCCTGGCGCGCATCATGGCGCGCTGATGCGGTGGGAAGAAAAGCAGATGGAGCGATGGCGATGGTTCACGATTTCACACTGGTCTGCACGCTGAATCCGGAGGTGGATTCGTTGGATGAAGTACTGCACCGGCTGGCCGCCAGCGACTGTGCCGATGTCACGGTGGGCTGGGGCCGACCTGGGTATGTCGCGCTGGCCTTCAGCCGAGAGGCGTTCGACCACGATGCGGCGGTGGCTCAGGCTGTCGCCCAGATAGCGCAGATCCTGACGGGCGCGTCACTGGTTCGGGTGGAGGCCGGCTCGCCCTGACGTTGGCCGCGTTGCTGAGACTGCTCACCGAACCTGCCGGTACTGGCGCAGTCTGACATCGGGCCCGGTGGGCGGGGCGGACTTCGCTGAGCGCGAGGCCTGTTTGCGTTCTTCGATCCATGCTTCGACCTCTTCCAGATCCCAGACAACGCAACGGGGCGTGAGCCGGAAGCGCCTGGGGAATTCGCCGCGCTGCTCCATTTCGTAGACCGTTGTCTCTGCCAGGGGGACGATCTGGTGTAACTCGTGCCGGCGGATGGTGCGACGGAAGGGAAGGGGGCCGCGCTTCGGAAATTGCGGCAGTGTCTCGTAGGCTTCCGTGCCCGGCAAGGGAAGGGGCTGGTCGGCGTCGATGCCGGCGGTGTTGGATGCTTGCGATAGCTGTTCCACCTCGGACTCCATGAACTTGCTGCATGGAGACATGGTGAAGTTCAATACCTATCGGAACAACTTGCTGCGGCGTAGAAGGGCGAACTCCGTGCGTTCATGGGCGCATATGCAGTGCGGATTGCCAAATGCTCGTGCGTCCCGGCGTGCCGCCGTCGCGCTGTCGTGCTGCGCATCAAGCCGCCTGCGGCGTCTCGCCCCTGTCGGGCTTCCATCGTTTCCTCGCTTTGCTCGGCTGACGCCTCCGGCCCGGCTTGTTGATCCGAGCCTGCGCGCTCCGCTTGCCGAAAAGCGGGTGTGTGCAGTGGGCGGGGTGTGGGCGGTCTTGCTGTTCCCTTCACCGTATCACGGCGTTCTCGCCGTCAAGGGCGGCGCGCGCCATGCGCGCTGGCGTCCTGGCGTCCGGCTGCGCCCCCTGACTGTTTGCGCTGCGCCGTGCTGACCACGGTTCCGGGCAATTCCGCCCGAGCAACCGGAGCACGATCATGTCGCAACTGTCCTTTTCCTCGTTCGATGCCTCGCTGATGGTGCGCGATGCACAGGGTCACTACCTGCTGGCGACAGCCGACCAGATTCTGGAGGCCGCGCGCCAGGCCATCGAGCACAAGATGCAACGCGGTGCGTCGTTCAGTTCGCCGGCGGCGGTCAAGGAGTACCTGCGCGCCAAGCTGGCCGGCTTCGAGCATGAGGTGTTCGCGGTGCTGTTCCTCGATACGCAGCATCGCCTGATCGAGTACGCTGAGATGTTCCGCGGCACCATCGACTCAGCCGAAGTGCATCCGCGCGAAGTGGTCAAGGCGGCCCTGCGGCAAAACGCGGCGGCAGTCATCATTTCGCACAATCATCCGAGCGGGAATCCCGAGCCGAGCAGTGCCGACAAGATGCTGACCCAGCGGCTCAAGGAGGCGCTGGCGCTGGTGGATGTCCGCACGCTGGATCACATCATCGTGGCGGGTGGCACCACCACGTCCTTTGCCGAACGCGGCCTGATCTGATCGAGGGGGCTTCGGCCCCCTTTTTGCTGCGCCCTGTATCGCACTCCGGCCCGCGCGGGCCTGCGCGTGCTGCGCACTTGCCGACAGCCGGAGTGTGTGGAGGTGCGAGGGGGCGGTCTTGCTGTTCCCTTCATCGTGCCACGGCGTTCTCGCCGTCAAGGGCTGCGCGCCGATGGCGCTTGCGTCCTGGCGGCCGTCGTTGACCCCTGACTGCTTGCGCTGCGCCGTGCCCCGGAAGGGTCGGGCAATTCCGCCCGGCAACCTTTCAGGAGTTCACCATGAACAACGCATTCATCACCGACGAGCAACGCATCGTGTTGCTGGCCAACGGCCGCGAATCCTTGGAGAACCCGGACTTCGATCCGGCGCCCGTGATCAAGCTGTTCACGCCGGATGCCGGCGCGACCTGGCTGCTGACCGAGATTGATCCCGATGACCACGACCACGCCTTTGGTCTTTGCGACCTGGGCTTGGGGATGCCGGAAATCGGCTGGGTCAGCTTGAACGAGCTGGCGAACGTGCGCGGCGGGCTGGGCCTGCCGATCGAGCGCGACCTGTCGTTCCGCGCCGAGAAGCGGTTGAGCGCCTACGCGCGCGATGCGCGGCTGGCCGGGCGGATCGTCGTCTGACCCGGCCCTAGAGCGCCGCAAGGCGCTCCTTTCTCAACTGTCGAAGGAGATCAATGCCATGAGCAGCCATCACGATTGGATCATCGAAGTCACTGCGCAGCACGATGCGCTCAAGCCGTTCGCGCCGGAGAACGGCCAGCCCCTGCGCTTCAAGATTGGCGACGCGGTGATCTACACGAACGACGCCGGCTTGCAGTTCCGGCGCCGCGTCACCGGGTTCTACCAGCCTGCCGGGCCTTCGGGCCTGTACGCGCGCGGTGCGCGCTATCTGCTGAACTCGTCTTCGCCTTGGATGCCGGTGTCGGAATCCAGCCTGCGTCCTGACGAGTCGTCCTGATGCCTTCGCGCCCCGATGGGGCGCTGCGCGCTTCGCTTGCCTCCAGGGGAAAGCCCTGCGGGCTATCCCCGCCGCGCAGAGCTTGGCGCCCCTCAAAAACCGCCGAACCGGCTGCGCCGGCTCGGCCAGACGACAGCAGCCACAAGCGCAATCAACCCTGCTTCCCGATGCCAGGAGTATGAGGTTGTGCATCGAGCCTTGAAGTCCGGGCGTCCCCGGCCAAGCAGCATGGCCGGTCGCGCTGTCGTGCTGCGCATCGAACCCCCTGCGGGGTTTCGCCCCTTCGGGCTTTCATCGTTCCCTCGCGCTGCTCGGCTGACGCCTACGGCCCGGCTTCCAGATCCGGGCCTGCGCGCTTGCGCTTGCGTGCGGGCTGCACATCGAGGCGGCCGTTGCCATGTCCAGCCGTCTCCCCTGATTTCATCACCTTGCTCGCGACTGTAGCCCGTGGCCGCGTGCCGTCAAGGCGCGCCAGGCCGTGTCCTCGGCTGCGCCTGCGGGCCGCACCAACCTGCCGCTTTCCTCCTTGACGGCCCACGTCCGTGGGCTCCTGACCGTCGCGGGCGATGAACTCAGGAAAGACGGTGGCAACGAGGCCAACCGGGTTCTTCGTGCCAACCGCACCGAACAGCCGAAAGGCTGGGCTCCGAATCTAGTGTCGTGAGTTAAAAATTCATTGAATTATTTTCTGCCAATGCAGTCAGTCGTGTAGTGTGTTGCACGACGAGGTGCCCATGAGCGGAAGACCAAAGACTCCATTGGTGTTGAGCGCGACGGAGCGCGAACAACTGATCGCGCTGACCAAGCGTCGCAAGACAGCGCAGGCCCTGGCCTTGCGAGCACGCATTGTGCTGGCCTGTGCCGAGGGCCTGGAAAACAAGGTGGTGGCAGCGCGTCAACGGGTCACTCAGCAAACGGTATCGAAGTGGCGCGGTCGGTTTGTCCAGCTGCGCCTGGACGGTCTGTTTGATGCGCCGCGCCCGGGTGCGCCGCGTACGATTGACGATGCCCGAGTCGATGCCGTCATTGCCAAGACGCTGGAGTGTGTGCCCGCCGGTGCCACGCACTGGAGCACGCGCAGCATGGCGCGCGCCATGGATGTGTCACAGACGGCTGTGAGCCGAATCTGGCGGGCTTTTGGCTTGCAGCCGCACCGCCAGGAAACATTCAAACTCTCCAGTGATCCGCTGTTCGTCGAGAAGGTGCGCGACATTGTCGGCCTGTACCTGGATCCGCCGCTCAAGGCGATGGTGTTGTGCGTGGATGAGAAGAGCCAGATCCAGGCGCTGGACCGCACACAGCCGATACTACCGCTGGCACCGGGCATTGCCGAGCGGCGCACCCACGATTACATGCGCCACGGCACGACGACGCTGTTTGCGGCGCTGGACATTGCCACGGGCGAAGTGATCGGGGAGTTGCATCGGCGCCATCGCAGCGCGGAGTTCCTGCAATTTCTGCGTACCATCGAAGCCAACGTGCCTGCGGGGCTGGACGTGCATCTGGTGATGGACAACTACGGCACGCACAAGACCGCCTCAATCAGGGCATGGTTCGCC
>NZ_MTBE01000018.1:0-78042 GCF_002916785.1 Diaphorobacter sp. LR2014-1
TGGTTCGCCAGACACCCCAGGTTTCACGTGCACTTCACTCCCACCTCGGCATCCTGGCTGAACCAGGTAGAGCGTTGGTTCGCTACCCTCACTGAGAAGTACATCCGTCGCGGCACGCACAGATCAACAAGACAGCTCGAACAAGCAATCCGCCAATACCTCAAACTCAACAACGCTGATCCAAAACCATTCGTCTGGGCCAAGTCTGCCCAAGACATCCTTGCAAGCGTTGAAAGATTTTGTCTGCGAATTTCTAACTCAGGACACTAGCAATGCACAGCGCGATGCCCTGGCCCGCACGATGAAGGACGACGACCTTACGGCCACGGATCTACACAAGCGTTTGGTGGCGGGGCCAGAACAAGTCGATGCCATGCTCTCCCATTTCGATCCCAGCATGCGCGGGCTCCTATCCACCGACAATAATTTGTACTTGGAATACGCCACGCCCAAAGGGAACGCATTGCGCTACGACACGGTGCCAGCGATCCTTAACCTGCTGACCGCTGAATACGCGAAGCGCTGACCCACGGCGGGGCGCGCCAATGGCGGTTTGCCGCAGCCTCTCCTTACCCACCTCGGTGCTGTTACTTGCACCGGGGTGCTTCCTGAGATCCAACGCGGGCATGCGAGACCGTCACCCTGGCGCCCGCTCCCGCAGCTGCCGTACGACAGCACTCGTCGTTGCACGTGCTTCACCGGCCACCAGCCACGCCACTGAGGCGGATCTATGGATGACGGGCCGAACCATGCAACGTAGCGGCCAGCAAGACAGCGGGGAGGGCATCCAGCAGTCCATTTGCCGTGCCTCCTATTCCGCTGCCACAATGCGGCCATGCCTGTTTCATCGACTCCCAGCATTGACCTGACAGCCCTGCGCAAGTCGTATGCGCAAATGGCGGAGGCTTTGCAGCTTTGGCAGGATCAGCCGGAGGGCTCGGTATTCAAGCCGCATTTGCGCTCGGCGGTGATCCAGTCCTTCGAGTACACCTACGAGATCGCACTGCGCATGCTGCGGCGTGTGCTGGTTGAGCGGTCTCTGGCTGCCGATCTGGTTCAGGATTTGTCTTTCAATGACCTTGTGAGGTTGGGGGCGGATGCCGGGCTGTTGCAAGACCCGCAGGCTTGGCGCCGCTGGCGTGCCATGCGCAATGCCACCAGCCACACCTACGATGAGGCCAAGGCGGCGCAAGTGGCGGCTGCCATTGGTGCGTTCAGCCACGATGCCCTGGCGTTGCTGCAAGCGCTGGAGCGGGCTGTCGCACGCGAGCAGGCAGACTCATGAGCACCGGCCCTGTTGCCTCCCTTGCGCTCAGCCCAGCCCAGCGCAGCGAAATCCGCCGCATCGTAGATGCGGCGGTGCCTGGGGCACGGGTCTGGGTGTTTGGATCGCGCGCGGCGGGTAGGGCTCGCCCTTTCTCGGACGTGGATTTGTTGCTGCAGACCCGGCAGCCGCTGGCCTGGGATGAATGGGCGGCACTGGAGGATGCGTTCGAGCAAAGCGATTTGCCCTTCAGGGTGGATGTGGTGGAGCGGCGGGGTTTGCCGCCTGATTTCCTGCAGCGGGTGGAGCGCGAGAAGGTTCTTCTTTGAGCCCGTCAAGCGCCAGTCCGAGGGGGTTTCCTCGTATGATCCGCCCTTTCCTGCGCATGCTGCCCGTAGCTCAACCGGATAGAGCAATTGCCTTCTAAGCAATAGGTCGGGGGTTCGAGTCCCTCCGGGCAGGCCACCCACATTCCGTGGCCCGCATCAGGCCACAAAGCTCCCCGACTTGCCCCCGTGCTTCTCCAGCACCTGCACGCCGGTCATCACCATGCGCTTGTCTGCGGCCTTGCACATGTCGTAGATGGTCAGCAGCGCGATCTGCACGGCGGTGAGGGCTTCCATTTCCACCCCGGTCGGGCCCACGGTTTCTGCGGTGGCTTTGCACTGCACGGCGTTGTCGGCGCGCAGCAGTTCAAATTCCACCGCTACGCGTGTCAAGGCCAACGGGTGGCACAGGGGGATCAGCTCGCTGGTTTTCTTGGCAGCCATGATGCCGGCGATGCGTGCCACCCCGAGCACATCTCCTTTCTTGGCAGTGCCTGATGCAATGAGCTCCAGGGTTGCGGGCAGCATGGTGATGCGCCCGGTCGCTACGGCAATGCGATGGGTGTGCTGCTTGGCGCCCACATCCACCATATGGGCGCGGCCTTCGGCGTCGAAATGGGTGAGGGGGGGAAAAGGCGTGGACATGGCGGGTTACAAGCAGGGCGAAACAATCAGGGAGTGAGGGCATCATACGGCGATGTACCGTAGGGTTGGACTGGGGAGTCTTGTGCGAAACTTCAAGCCAAATTGGGCTCTAGGGCAGATGGGTAAAGCGCTAGCAGCTTCTTTTTTAATAGCATTGGAAGGTCTGCTGGCGCCGAGCGTCCATGCGCAGAGCGCTTTGCCCATGCTGGGCGATGGTGCGGAGATGACGACCAGCGCCGAGCGCAAGCTGGGCGACAGCATCATTCGTGAGCTCTATCGCGATCCGGACTACATCGACGATGCGGTTCTCCATGAATATGTCGATGGACTGTTCCAGTCGCTGCGTGCGGCGGCTAAGGCGCGGGGTGAGCTGTCTCCCGAGCTGGAAGAGCGCTTTGCCTGGGAGGTGCTGTTGGGCAAGGACCGGACGGTGAATGCTTTCGCCCTCCCTGGGGGCTACTTCGGCGTGCACCTGGGGCTGATCGGCGTGGTGAGTACGCGCGACGAGCTCGCGTCGGTGCTGGCGCACGAACTCAGCCATGTCACCCAGCGCCATATTTCACGCCTGATCGCGCAGCAGGGGCGGCAGACGCCGCTGATGCTGGGCACCATGATCCTGGGCGCCCTGGCGGCCAGTCGCAGTCCCGATGCGGCCCAGGCCCTGATGGTGGGCGGGCAGGCGCTGGCCCTGCGCATGCTGCACTATTCACCCGAGCCCCGCGTGATCGAGCGCCTGATCGAAAGCGCCACCCTGCTGGGCCTGGACGACGAAGCCGCGTTCCATTTGCAGCGCTACCGGGTGGCGTACCCCAAAGACCATGCGCGCTGGCAGAAGAAGAACGGGGCGTCGGGCGAGCCGCTCATGCCTGGTCGGGCGCCGGGTGTGGTTGTGGCCCCGTCGTCGTCATAGGCACGTCTTCGTACAGGGCCTCCAGCGGCACTTGAAGGCCCACGCTGGCCCATTCGACGTGGCCGCCAGCCTCGATGGGGTGCAGCACCCAGCGCTTGCTGTCGCCATCGCGGCGAAACAAATCGAGGCTCAGGCGCTCGGGGTCGATCAGGGCGTATTCGCGCAGTGTGGGCAGCTTGCGGTAGGCAGCAAACTTGGCGCCGCGGTCGTAGGCGCTGGTGGCGGGGGACAGCACTTCCACTACCAGCACGGGGGCACTCTTGCTGTGGCTCTGCCCACGGTCGCTGTCGGCGCAGGTGACGAAGACATCGGGGTAAAAAAACGCGTTGTCTTCTTCCACGCGCAGCTTCATGTCAGAGATGAACACGCTGCAGGGGCTGCCGCGCAGGTGGTTGCGCAGGGCCATGTACACATTGCCTGCCACCGTCACATGGGCGTCTGACGCGCCCGCCATCGCAAATACCTCACCGTCGTGGTACTCGTGCTTGGTGCTTTGCTCGGCCTCCCAGGCAAGGTAGGCCTGGGCATCAAAAACCGGCTGTGGTGCGGGTAGGGACATGGCTCGCTCCGGGGTAGGTGGTCATGGTAGCAGTCTGCGCCTGGCAAGGAGCATCGTGCATCAGTCCGCCACATAACTCCCCGACTTGCCCCCGTGCTTTTGCAGCACGCGCACGTCGTGGATGGACATGCCGCGGTCGGCCGCCTTGCACATGTCGTAAATGGTGAGCAGGGCCACCTGCACGGCGGTGAGGGCCTCCATCTCCACGCCCGTGGGGCCCACGGTTTCCACCGTGGCGGTGCAGGCAATGCCGGTGGCGCCGGGGTACTGTGCACTGGCGGGGGCAAAGTCCAGCGCCACGCGGGTCAGTGCCAAGGGGTGGCACAGGGGGATGAGGTCGCTGGTCTTCTTGGCGCCCTGGATGCCGGCGATGCGCGCTACGCCGAGCACGTCGCCCTTCTTGGCGGTGCCCGACTCGACCAGCGCCAGTGTGGCGGGCTGCATCTCGATGCGGCCCGTGGCAATGGCCACGCGGTGCGTGGCCGGTTTGGCGCCGACGTCCACCATGTGGGCCTGGCCTTGGGCGTCGAAGTGGGTGAGGGGAGAGGGGGACGTTGTCATAAGGCGGGTTTACAACCGGGTGCGAAACATTCCAATGGCCGGGGCATCATACGGCCATGTGCAGATGGCCGCGATTGATGGCCGGCCCGTTCGCGCGGGTGGAGGAGTTGTGTGCAAGGTTCTCTACAAAATTGGCTCCCAGCGCCCAGCTGGAAAGCGCTGACAGCTTCTTTTTTTATAGCATTTGGCTCCCTGCAAGCACCGGCTGTGGTGGCACAGCCATCGCTGCCCACATTGGGAGACGGCCTGGAGATGACGACCAGCGCCGAGCGCAAGCTGGGCGACCGCATCATCCGCGAGCTGTACCGCGACCCGGATTACATCGATGACGCGGTGCTGAATGAGTATGTGCAGGGCTTGTTCCAGCCACTGGTGCAGGCCGCCAAGGCGCGGGGGGAATTGTCGCCCGAACTCGAGGAACGCTTTGCCTGGGAGATCTTGCTGGGCCGCGACCGTACGGTGAACGCATTTGCCCTGCCGGGCGGCTACTTTGGCGTGCACCTGGGGTTGATCGGCGTGGTGAGCACGCGCGACGAGCTCGCGTCGGTGCTGGCACACGAACTCAGCCATGTCACCCAGCGCCATATTTCACGCCTGATCGCGCAGCAGGGGCGGCAGACGCCGCTGATGCTGGGTGCGCTGATCCTCGGCGCGCTGGCTGCGAGCCGCAGCCCCGATGCGGCCCAGGCCCTGATGGTGGGTGGGCAGGCGCTGGCCGTGCAGAGCCAGCTGAACTTCTCGCGCGACATGGAGCGCGAGGCCGACCGTGTGGGCTACGGCCTGATGGCGCCCGCCGGTTTTGCGCCGCAGGGCTTCGTGGGCATGTTCGACAAGCTGCAGCAGGCCAACCGCATCAACGACAACGGCAGTTGGCCCTACCTGCGCAGCCACCCCTTGACCACGCAGCGCATCGCGGACATGCACAGCCGCATTCCGCCGGGTGCGGCGCAGCCCGCGCGGGCTACGCTGGAGCACCTGATGATGGCTGCGCGCGCGCGCGTGCTGATGCGCCCCGGTGTCGACGCTTGGCGACAGTGGGTTGCCGAGCCGCAGGACGCCGGCTTTGCCGCACGGCCCGCACCGCAGCGGGTGGCGGCCTGGTATGCGGCCACCCTCAGCGCGGTGCAGTTGGGCGACATGGCGGCTGCGCGCAAGGCGTTGCGTGCGCTGCAGTCCAGCGCAGGTACCGATGCTGCAGCGTTGCGCCAGGCGCGCCTGCTGGGTGCCGAGCTGGAGCTGGCTGCGGGCGATGCGCCCGCGGCGCTGACGTACCTGCAGGGCAGCGTCGTCACGGAAGGCAGCGGTGTGCCCAGCGCGCCCGCGCCCGCACGGCCCGAAATGCTGCTGCGCACCCAGGCCCTGCTGCGCACGGGCGTGGCAGGCGAGATGGCGGGGCCCTTGCAGACCTGGGTAGCCACGCATCCTCGGGACGCGACCGTCTGGCAAGCGCTGGCGCAGGTATGGCAACAGCAGGGGCAGTCCCTGCGCGCCGTGCGCGCCGAGGCCGAGGCACACGCCGCACGCTATGACTACGCGGCCGCGGTGGATCGTTTCAAGGCGGGGCAGGACCTTGCGCGGCGCAGCAGCGCTGCGGGGGACTACATCGAAGCGTCGATCATCGACACGCGGCTGCGTGCCGTGGAGTCACTTCTTAAGGAACAGGCCGCCGAGCGCTGATTCGATCAGCATGCCCAGCAGAGAGTAGATCAGCGAACCGATCAGCGCGGCGGTAAAGCCGTGTACCTGGAAACCGTCGCCCAGCACCGAGGCGGCGGCCCAGAACATGAGCGCGTTGATCACGAAGAGGAACAGCCCGATGGTGACGATGGTCACCGGCAGCGTCAGCACCACGAGGACCGGGCGCAGCACCACGTTGAACAGGCCAATCACAAAGGCTGCGATCAGTGCAGCGCCGAAGCTGCGCACCTCCACGCCGCTGTAGAGGTAGGCCACGCAAAGCAGGGCGGCCGCGCTCAGCAGCCATTTGAGCAGTAGTCGCATGGCGCGCAGCATAGCACCGGGCCGGCGAATGCGCCGCGCCGCATGCGGCATGAGCGCGTGTAAAAAAAGCCGGCCCATCTGCGCTTGCACGCGATGGGCCGGCTGGGCTGAACAGTGGTTTTGCCGAGTCCTGCCGTGCCGATCAGTCGGCGGCCAGCATGAACAGCAGGCCCAGGCTGGCGAGCGAGCCGGGCACCGTCCAGCGCCGTGGCGGTTTGCGCACGATGACCGGCGCGGCGGCGGGCGCTGCGTCGGTCGGGGTGTTCACCTCCTGTTCCAGTTTGGGGCGACGGGCGTCTACCACCCTGCACGCGCCATGCTCGGCCTGCAGCTGCGCCAGCAGCTCGGGCAGCGGCCCCTTGGCCAATACCGTGCTGATGGGCGCACCCTCCGCCCGCAGCCAGGGCTGCAGCTGGGCAAACAGCTTGTCCGCCCATTTGGCGCGCCAGTTCTCGCGTGCGCTATGGCTCACCCATTTGCTGATGCGGTGCGTCATGCGCGGTGCGCAGGCCACCAGCACCCAGTGGATCGTGCCCGCAGTGGCGGGGGTCGCCAGCGGCTCCAGGACTTGCCGCGCGTAGGCTGCGTCGTCCACATACACGATGACCTTGTCCATGGCGGATCTCCTGTCGGGCCTATGGGTGCGTGTGCAGGAAGGCCTGTTTCAGCCGTGCTGTGCAGGGGCCGTCTTGCCGCGCTGCGCGACGATGGCCTTGCCGACCACCAGCACCAGCAGGGCGCCGGCCACGCTGGCGGCGTACTTCAGAGTGTCGGACTGCTCCAGCTTGAACATCCACTGCCACTTGTCGGGGTTGGCCAGCGCGGGGTCAGAGACCAGCATGCCGCCGGCGATCCAGCCCAGCAGCATGCCGCCGGCGGTGATGATGACCGGGAAGCGCTCCATGAGCTTGATGACCAGTTGGCTGCCCCACACGATGATCGGGATGGAGATCAGCAGGCCCAGCACCACCAGCAGCAGCGAGTGGTCGCCCGCGTTCTGCGCGGCGCCGGCAATGGCGATCACGTTGTCCACGCTCATCACCAGGTCGGCCACGATGATGGTCTTGATGGCGGCCAGCAGCTTGTCGCTCTCGGCCACGCTGCCGTGGCCGTCCTCGTCGGGGGCCAGCAGCTTCACGCCGATCCATACCAGCAGGATGGCGCCCACCACTTTCAGGAAGGGCAGGTTCAACAGCGTCATCGCGAAGGCAATCAGGACCACGCGCAGGATGATGGCGCCCGCCGTGCCCCAGATGATGCCCTTGGTGCGCTGCGCGGGCGGCAGCTTGCGGCAGGCCAGGGCGATCACCACGGCGTTGTCACCACCGAGCAGGATGTCGATGATGATGATCTGCCCCAGTGCAACCCAGAACTCGGGTGAAGTCAGAAATTCCATAAAGTCCTCGTTATCAGTAACCGAAAGGAGGCCCGCAGCCACTGTAGGTGGCGGTGGGCGGCTCCGCAAGAGAGACACTGCACGGTGACCAGGGACTCGTCCACCCGCGTGGGTTGCGACGCGCGAAGAGGTAAGGACGGCCTTGATCAGCCCCGCAGGGCCATCAAAGGTCTTGCTCAGCCCGCGTGCGATGCGTGGCGCATGCCGGGCCCGGGCTGCCGGAAGCGGTGCGCTTCGTACTGACGACAGACCGAGAGCCTCCGCACCCCGGGGCCGATGGCCGTCAGGACTTGGAGGTCAGGAGCTACTCCCCTTCGAACCTGCGATTGGAACATGGCACGAGGGCGGCGCGCAAGCGGCAGGCGTTTTTTGCGCAAGGCGGTTTGAAGAAAATGTTGCCAGACGCGCGACGGAATATGTCTGTCATGCTATTTAAAACATAGCGAATGGCCCTGGCGGCCCCGCCGCCATGCGCATGGAACACACCGGGACGGGCGGTATCATCGGCGCGCCCTTACCCGCCATGTCCTGCATCCACATCGCCGATATCGAAGCCGCCATCAATCATTGGCGCGCCCGCGCCCCATCGCCCGATGGCGTGGGACTGGCGCCGGAAATCGAGGCGCTGGCCGAGGTGTATGGCCGCATGGTGTTTGCGCGGGCCGAGGACGTGGCGCCGCAGCAGATGCCCGCCGCGGCGCTGGCGGCGTGGCTGGCCTGGTATGAGACCACACCCGACACACCGTGCATCGCCATCTGCTCCACCAGCCAGGGGGATGAATGGTGCAAGGGCTGCGGGCGCAGCTTTGCCGAGGTGCAGCACTGGCTGGCGATGAGCCCGATGGACAAGCGCGCCGTGTGGCGGCGCATCACCCGCGAGGGCACGGCGCTGCGCTTCACGCGCTATGCCGAACGTGCGGCCGAGCGCCCCGCCGATTGCGCCGGCGGCGCTCCCGGCGCTGGTTGACCGGCTTTACGGCGGGGCGCGCGCCGGCTAAGGTGGCCGCATGCTGCGTTTGACCCAGGCCCCCGATATCGCCATGGCCACGCTGTGGCGCGACCTGCTGTGCGAAGCCGGCATGCCCGCCAGCGTGCAGCGCCAGCATCTGGGCGCGGCGGCGGGCCACCTGCCGCCAGGAGAGTGCCTGCCCGAGATCTGGCTCACGTACCCCGAACATGCAGAACGCGCCCGTGCGCTGTTGCGGGAGTTCCAGCATCTGCCGCAGCGCCAGTGGCGCTGCCACGCGTGCGGCGAGGCGATCGAGGGCGGCTTCGAGCAGTGCTGGAATTGCGGCGCCTTGATGCCGCAGTAGATTGCTATTTATTCAGGAGCTGGTGGCGCTTGTTGGTCGGGCGCTAGAGGTGTTTTTGCTCAAAACGCCACGTTACTTCCAGCGCAGCGGTTCCACATGCACGCTGCCCAGGGTGCTGCTCAGCGTGAGGCCGCCTTCCTGCACCGTCGCCTGCAGCTGCATGCTGCGCTCGGCCAGTGTCGCCAGTTGCTGGGCGGCGTCGGCGGGCAGGCGCCAGACCTGCAGCTTGTCCAGCCGCGTGAGCTTGTTCTCGATGCCCTTCCACCACACCTCGGCTGCGTGGTGAAAACAATAAACGATGACCGCATCGGATTTGCTGCAGGCCTTGGTCAGCGGCTTGTCCTCGGGCTGCCCGACCTCGATCCACAACCGCTTGCGACCCGTGAAGTCGGTCAGCGATACGTCCGGGTCCTCCGGATCGGACAGGCCCGCGCCGAACGCCAGCGTGCCATCGCCCTGGCAGGTGTCCTGCAGTTCGTGGGCCTGCAGCGCCAAGGCGGCCAGCCGCACCATCATGCGCTCGTCGGTTTCGCTGGGGTGGCGCGCCAGGGTGAGTGCATGGTCGGCGTAGTAACCGTGGTCGATGTCCGCGATTTGCAGGTTCGCCTTGAAGATGGTGGACTTGAGGGCCATGGGATGCTTTCAAAATGAGAGCTGCCCGCGCTTGACTGGCAAGCGCGGGCAGGCAAAAAGGCTCAAACCGGCTGGATCAGACGCGGCGCGCCAGCTCGGCCGCCTTGCCGGTGTAGCTGCCCGGCGTCATGGCCAGCAGGCGGTCCTTGTCGGCTTGGGGGATCTCCAGGCCGTTGATCAGCGCGTGCAGCGCCTCGGCCGTCACGGTCTTGCCGCGCGTGACTTCCTTGAGCTTCTCGTACGCGCCCTGCACGCCGTAGCGGCGCATCACGGTCTGGATGGGCTCGGCCAGCACTTCCCAGCTGGTGTTGAGGTCGTCGGCCAGGGCTTCTTCGTTCAGCTCCAGCTTGTTCAGGCCGGTCATCAGCGAGGTATAGGCCAGCGTGGCGTAGCCCAGCGCCACACCGATGTTGCGCAGCACGGTGCTGTCGGTGAGGTCGCGCTGCCAGCGGCTGATGGGCAGCTTTTCGGACAGGTGCCTGAGCAGCGCATTGGCCAGGCCCAGGTTGCCCTCGGCGTTCTCGAAGTCGATGGGATTGACTTTGTGGGGCATGGTGGACGAGCCGATCTCGCCCGCCTTGAGCTTTTGCTTGAAGTAGCCCAGGCTCACGTAGCCCCAGATGTCGCGCGAGAGGTCCACCAGGATGGTGTTGGCGCGGGCGATGGCGTCGAACAGCTCGGCCATGTAGTCGTGCGGCTCGATCTGGATGCTGTAGGGCTGGAAGGTGAGGCCCAGGCCCAGCGGCTCGGGCGTCTCCACGACCTTGCGGCTGAAGGCTTCCCAGTCGAAGTCGGGCCAGGCCGACAGGTGGGCGTTGTAGTTGCCCACGGCGCCGTTCATCTTGCCCAGGATCTTCACCGCCGCGATGCGCTCGCAGGCCGCCTGCAGGCGCACGACCACGTTGGCCAGCTCCTTGCCCACCGTGGTGGGGCTGGCGGTCTGGCCGTGGGTGCGGCTGAGCATGGGCACGTCGGCAAACTGGTGGGCCATCTCGCGCAGCTTGAGCACGATGCGGTCCAGGCCCGGCAGGATGACCTGGTCGCGGCCCGAGCGGATCTGCAGCGCATGGCTGGTGTTGTTGATGTCCTCGCTGGTGCAGGCGAAGTGCACGAACTCGGCAGCCTTCTCCAGTTCGGGGCGGGCCTCGAACTTGGACTTGATCCAGTATTCCACGGCCTTCACGTCGTGGTTGGTGGTCTTCTCGATGTCCTTGATGGCGCTCGCGTCGGCCTCGGAGAAGTTCTTCACCAGGCCCAGCAGGTAGGCGCGCGCGCCGGTGGACAGCGGCTTGAACTCCGCAAATCCCGCGTCCGACAGCGCGATGAACCAGGCCACCTCCACCTGCACGCGGCGGTGCATGTAGCCGTGCTCGCTCATGATGGGACGCAGGGCGGAGAGTTTGGCGGCGTAGCGGCCGTCTAGGGGCGACAGGGCGGTGATGGTGGACAGGCTCATGGGCCGTCATTGTAGGTGGGCGCCTGGAATGCTGAAGGGCCGCGGCCGGCCGGCGCGCCCGCCCCTAGAATCGCGCTCACCCGACCAACCCCATCCCCCCTAGGCGCTGCACACCACCATGAAACTGATCGGATCGAATACGAGCCCCTACGTGCGCAAGGTGCGCGTGGTGCTGGCCGAGAAAAAGCTGGATTACCAGTTCGTCGAGGAGAACGTGTGGGCCGACGACACGGCCATCAGCGCGTCCAACCCGCTGGGCAAGGTGCCCTGCCTGATCATGGAGGGCGGTGAGGCGGTGTTCGATTCGCGCGTGATCGTGGAATACCTGGACACGCTGTCCCCCGTGGGCAAGCTCATTCCCGCCCTGGGGCGCGAGCGCGCCGAGGTCAAGACCTGGGAGGCGCTGGCCGACGGCCTGCTGGACGCCGCCATCCTCGCGCGCCTGGAGGCCACCTGGGCCGGCCGTCAGGACGGCGAGCGCAGCCAGGCGTGGATCGACCGGCAGCTCGCCAAGGCGCGCGCCAGCCTGCAGTCCATGAGCAAGGGGCTGGGCGACAAGCCTTATTGCAGCGGCATCCACCTTACGCTGTCGGACATTGCCGTCGGCAGCGCGCTCGGGTGGCTGGAGTTCCGCTTTCCCGACATCGCCTGGCGCACGGACCACCCCAACCTGGCCCGCCTGATGGACAAGCTGATGCAGCGCCAGAGTTTCATCGACACCCAGCCGCGCTGAACCGCCGACCCACTGGACCTAAAGAAAAAGCGCGCCTTCCGTGAGGAAGTGCGCGCTTTTTGCTGCGGAATAAAAAAAGTTGCGAAGCGCCCCGAAACGAATGAAGAGAGGGAGGGAGGAGAAGCGCCCCAGGGTTGCAGCCAGGCAGGGCCTGGAAGGCTTCGCAACGTTAAAAACGGTTATCGGATCACGCCGCGATGGACTCGCGGCCACGGTTAGCTCCTAGAGTGGGGGTGATGGTAAAAAGTTCCAGATCTCACCCATAAAAAAATTAAAAAATTTTCACCAAGCCTCAACGCGACGCCGCCAGTTGCTGCTCGATGGCCTGGATCAGCGCTTTGCTGTGGGGTTCCACCGAACTTCCGTAGCTTCCCACCACCTTGCCCGAACGGCTGACCAGGTACTTGTGGAAGTTCCAGCGTGGCGTCTGCCCCGCGGACGCTGCGGCGAGCTGGCGGTACAGCGGCAGGGCTTCGCCGCCCTTCACGTGGCTCTTGGCAAACATCGGGAAGCGCACGCCAAACGTGTTTTCGCAGAACTGGGCGATCTCGGTGTTACTGCCGGTTTCTTGTGCAAAGTCGTTCGACGGAAAGCCCAGCACCACCAGCCCTTGGTCTCGGTAGCGCGCGTACAGCTCTTCCAGGCCCTGGTATTGGCCGGTGAAGCCGCAGTAGCTGGCCGTGTTGACCACCAGCAGCACCTTGCCGGCGTATTGGCACAAGGCCTGCGGCGCCTCGTCCTGCAGGCGCGGCACGGTGTGCTGCAGCAGAGCGGGGCAGGCCTGGGCATCTGCGGCCGGAGGCGCCGCAACATCCGCCGCCTGGGCGGCGGGGCCCAGCAGCGTGGCGCATAGGAGCAGCGGCAAGGTCAGGCGTGGCATGGTGCAGGGATGGCGGAGATGGCAAAAGCCCGTACACGCTATCATTGCACCATGTTCGCAGGCGGCGAAAAAGCTTTTGGCTATCGACCATGCTGAAAGCATGGGTTTCACCTTGTTGCGATCTGACCGCCCTCGGTGCCGCGTAATTGCTATTAAAAATATAGCTTCTAGCGCTTGCTGTCAAAGCGCTGGAGCCCTAAAACATGCTAGGGCCTGTTCACACTATTTTTGCCAGTGCGAATGGCGTGAAAACCGCGCCAATCTAGGCGCGTGACGACGCCAAGGCCGGGGCCTTGGCTAGGAGGGCAACGACGAATGGCGCGGTTTTCACTCCGTTCCCTCCGGGTTGCGATCAAAAAGGGCCATTCGCGGCGTTGCCAAGCCTCGCTGGGGTAGCACCCCAGCTTCGTTTGGCGCCTTGCGCCTGGCCCTTTTTGATCGCAACGCATCTGGCAAAAATAGTGTGAACAGGCCCTAGACCCTAGCTGGGTGCCCGCGCCTCGCCTGCCTGCGCCTCGCGCGCATGGGGACGACGCAGTACCCGGTGGCGCAGCCATTGCTCGAAGTCGTCCACATAGGTGAACACCGCCGGCACCACCAGCAGGCTGAGCACCGTGGAGGTGATGAGGCCGCCGATCACGGCCACGGCCATGGGGGAGCGGAAGCTCATGTCCGCGCCGCCCAGCGCCAGGGCAATGGGCATCATGCCGGCGCCCATGGCCAGCGTGGTCATGATGATGGGGCGCGCGCGCTTGTGGCAGGCGTCCAGCAGCGCGTCCATGCGGCTCATGCCGTGGCGCCGCGCCACGATGGCGTATTCCACGAGCAGGATGGAGTTCTTCGTGGCGATGCCCATGAGCATGATGAGCCCGATGAGCGACGGCATGGAGAAGCTCTTGCCGGCCAGCAGCAGCGCGACGAACGCCCCGCCCAGCGACAGCGGCAGCGCCGCGAGGATGGTGACCGGCTGCAGGAAGTCCTTGAACAGCAGCACCAGCACGATATAGATGCACACCACGCCGGTGAGCATGGCCAGGCCGAAGCTGGCGAACAGCTCGCCCATCATCTCGGCGTCGCCCACGTCGATCAGGCGCACGCTGGCGGGCAGGCCCCGTACGGCGGGCAGCTGGCGCACGGCCTCGGTGACCTCGCCCAGGCCGCGCTCGCCCAACTCGATCTCGAAGTTCACGTTGCGCGAGCGGTCGTAGCGGCTGATGACCGCGGGGCCGCCGGCCAGCGACAGCTCGGCCACCTCGCCCAGGCGCACCGGGCCGTGCGCGCCGGGCAGCGTGAGGCGCTCCAGCACCGACAGGTCTTCGCGCGCAGCATCCTCCAGGCGCACGACGATGGGCACCTGCCGCTGCGCCAGGTTGAGCTTGGGCAGGTACTGGTCGTAGTCGCCCACGGTGGCCACGCGCAGCGTCTCTGCGATGGCGCTGCTGGTGACCCCCAGGTCGGCGGCGCGGGCGAAGTCGGGGCGCACGGCGATCTCCGGGCGCACCAGGCTGGCCGTGGAGCTCACGCCGCCGATGCCCGCGATGGTGCGGATGTCCCGCTCCACCGCGCGGGCGGCGGCCGCGAGCGCCTGCGGGTCTTCGCTGGCCAGCGCCAGGATGTACTTGTCGTTGGAGCCGCCCAGGCCCACCTTCACGCGCACGCCGGGCAGCTCTTGCATGGCGGCGCGCAGGCGCTGCTCGATCTCCTGCTTGCGCGGGCGCTCGCCCCGCGGCGTCATGCGCAGCGTGAGCGTGGCCTTGCGCGGGTCGCCCGCGCCCGCGCCGGCGAACGGGTCGGCCCCGGCCGAGCCCCCGCCGATCGTGGTGTAGATGCTCTCCACATGGCCCACGCCCATGGCGCGCTCGGTGGCCAGGGCCACCACGGCGCGCGTGTCGGCCAGCTTCGCGCCGGGCGGCAGCTCCAGCGTGACCTGGGTCTGGGCGTTGTCGTCCGCCGGGATGAAACCCGAGGGCAGCAGCGGGATCAGCGCCAGGGAACCGACGAAGAACAGCAGCGCGCCCAGCAGCGTGAGGACGCGGTGCTTCAGGCACCAGTGCGAGGCACGCATGTACGCGGCCAGCCAGCGCGGCTCCTTCTCGTGGCCCACCATGGGCTTCATGATGTAGGCGGCCATCATCGGCGTGAGCAGGCGCGCCACGACCAGCGAGGCGAACACCGCCAGCGCCGCCGTCCAGCCGAACTGTTTGAAGAACCTCCCGGCGATGCCGCTCATGAACGCGGTGGGCAGGAACACGGCGATCAGCGTGAAGGTGGTGGCGATCACGGCCAGGCCGATCTCGTCGGCTGCCTCCATGGCCGCCTGGTACGGCGTCTTGCCCATGCGCAGGTGGCGCACGATGTTCTCCACCTCCACGATGGCATCGTCCACCAGGATGCCCACCACCAGCGACAGCGCCAGCAGCGTGATGATGTTGATGGAAAAGCCCAGCAGGTGCATGCCGATGAAGGCCGGTATCACCGACAGCGGCAGCGCCACGGCGGACACGATGGTGGCGCGCCAGTCGCGCAGGAACAGCCACACCACCACCACCGCGAGGATGGCGCCCTCGTACAGCAGCTTCATCGAGCTGTCGTACTCGTCCTGCGCGATGTCCACGAAATCCACCGTGCGCGTGAGCTGCAGGTGCGGGTGCTCGGCCATCAACTGGTCCAGCGCGCGCTGCACGCCCGCGCCCACCTCCACCTCGCTGGCGCCGCGGCTGCGCGAGACCTCGAAGCCGATGACCGGTTTGTCGCCCAGCAGCGCGGCGGTGCGCGGCTCGGCCACGGTGTCGGTCACGGTGGCCACCTGGTCCAGGCGGACATGGCGACCGCCGGACAGCGCGATCTCCAGCGCCGCGATCTCCTGCGCCGTCTGCACCGTGGCCAGCGTGCGCAGCGGCTGCTCGGCCCCGCCCAGCTCGGCGCGGCCGCCAGCGCTTTCCACCTGCACCTGGCGCAGCTGGCGCGAGACTTCGGCCGCGGTGGCGCCCAGCGCCTGCAGCTTGAGCGGGTCCAGCGCCACGCGCACCTCGCGCGCCACGCCGCCCACGCGGTTGACCGCGCCCACGCCGGGCACGGCCAGCAGCCGGCGCGTGAGGGTGTCGTCCACGAACCAGGACAGCGCCTCGTCGTCCAGCTGGTTCGAGGCGATGGCGAACGCCAGAATGGGCTGGCTGGACAGTTCCAGCTTGGTGATGATGGGGTCGCGCAGGTCCGCGGGCAGATCGGAGCGCACGCGCGAGACGGCCGAGCGCACGTCGTCCACCGCCTCCTGCACGGGTTTTTCGAGCTGGAACTCGGCCGCGATGGTGGCTGTGCCGTCGGTCAGCGTGGAGGTGATGTGCTTGAGCCCCTGGGTGGTGGCGATGGCGTTCTCGATCTTGCGCGCCACGTCGCTCTCCAGCTGCCCCGGCGCCGCGCCGGGCAGGGAGGCCGTGACCATGACCACGGGCAGGTCCATGTCGGGAAAGTTCTGCACCTTCATGGACCGGAAGGCCAGCAGTCCGGCCAGCGTGAGCAGCACGAACAGCATGGCCGCCGGGATGGGGTTGCGGATCGACCAGGCGGAGAGGTTCATGGTCGCTCCTTATTTGCTAGCTGCTTGCGCTTGAGGGGCTGGCGCTACAGCCTCTTTTGGTGCTGAATCTGCGGCAGGAGCAGCCTGCACGCGCACCAGGTCGCCGTCGTTCAGGAAGGCGCCGCCGCGCGCCACGATGCGCGCCTGGGGCGCCAGGCCCGAGGTGATGGCCACGCGCTCGCCGCTGCGCGCACCGGTCTGCACGCGGTGCATGGCCACGCGCGAGTCCGTGCCTACCTCGAACACGTGCGAGAAGCCGTCGCGCACCACCACGGCCGACAGGGGCACCAGCAGCGCGTCGCGCTCGCCCAGCAGGAACTCGCCGCGCGCGAACATGCCCGCCCTTATCTCGGGGTGCGCCGGCAGGTCCACGTACACCAGCGCATTGCGCGTCTGCGGGTCCACCGTCGGGGCCAGCATGCGCACCGTGCCTTCCACCTGCGCGCCGCTGGCGGCCGTCACCACCGCCTTGGCACCGGGACGGATGCGGGGCAGCTCGCTGGACGTGACCTCCGCGCGCCACTCCAGCCGGCCCTTGCGCACCATGCGAAACAGCTCGGTGCCCGCACCCACCACCGCGCCCACGGTGGCCGTGCGCGCGGAGATCACGCCACTGTCGGGCGCCAATACCTGGGTGTGTTTCAGGCGCAGCTGCTGGGCGTTGAGCGCCGCCTGTGCCGCCGCCACGCGGGCCTGCGCGGTCTGCGCGCCGGTGGCGTATTGCTGGATCTGCTGCTGGCTCAGCGCACCCGAGGCGCTCAGGGTGTTGGCGCGGTCGGCGTTGGCCTGCGCCTCGGCCTGGGCGGCGCGGGCCTCCAGCAGGCTGGCGCGGGCCTGGGCCACGTCGGCCTCGATGGTCTGGGCGCGAAGGTGGCCAGCACCTGGCCGGCGCGCACCGTGTCGCCCACGTTCACGCGCACGTCGGTCAGCCGCAGGCCGCTCACCTCGGCGCCAATGCTGGCCTCCTGCCACGCGGCCACGTTGCCGTTGGCCGGCAGCCGCTGGGTCACGTTGCCGCGCTGCGGCTGGGTGGTGGCCACGGTGAGGGCGGGACGCGGCCCCTCGGCCTGTGCGGAGTCCTCGGCATGGGTGGGGCCGCTGCCCAGCAGGACGGCGGTGGTCGCGGCAAGCCCCAGCAAAGCCAGGGCGATCAGGGTGCGGGTCGGTGTCAGGCGCGGCATGGCGGTCGAAAAGGAATTAGTGCGAAGAAGAAGGGGGGGTGGTGGCCGCCTGCGTGGAGGTCTGGGCCGCCGGCGCGTCGGCCTCGGGCGTCCAGCCGCCGCCGGCCGCGCGGTACAGCGCCACCCAGGCGGCCATGCGCTCTTGCTCCAGCGCGACCACGGCGGTGTCCGAGGCGAGGGCGGTGCGGCGGGCATCCTCCAGCTCCACCAGGCTCGCCAGGCCAGCGCGCCAGCGTTCCTGCGTGGCGGTGAAGGAGCGGCGGTAGTCCTCGGCGGCGCGCCGGGTGTCGGTGCTGCGGCGCGCGGTGCTGTCCTGCCGCGCCAGGGCCTGCTCCACCTCGCTCACGGCCTGGCGCACCTGCGCGCGGTAGGCCTGCGCGGCGCTGTCGTAGCGCGCACGGGCGGCATCCACCTGCGCGGCGCGGCGACCGCCGTCGAACAGCGGCAGCGTGACGGCCAGCGGGCCGATGGACCAGCTGTTGCTGGTGGCTTGCACCCCCGCGGCGCGCACCAACCCGCGGCCAATGGTGCCGCTGAGCGTGAGGCGCGGGTAGCGCTGCGCCTGGGCGTCGCCCACCTCGGCACTGGCGGCCGCCACCTCGCGCTCGGCGGCGTAGACGTCGGGCCGCTGCGCCAGCGTCTGCGCGGGCAGGCCGTCGATGCTGAACAACTGCTCGGGCGGGTGCAGCGGCGGCGCGGCAGCCAGCTGCGAGCGCAGCAGGGGCTCGTCGCGCCCGGTGAGGGCGACCAGTGTCTTGACGATCACCTCGCACTGCAGGCGCTGCTGCTCGGCGCGCACCGCGCTGTCGGCCTGGCTGGCCGTGGCCAGCGCGGCAGTGGCGGGGGCGGTGAAGCCGGCGCGTTCGCTCTCGCGCGTGAGGCGGGCCGTTTCGCCGCGCGAGCGCGCATCCGCCTGCGCCACTTGCAACTGGCGCGCGCAGTGGTGCCAATTGCTGTACTGCAGAGCCGTCTCGGCCGCCACGGAAACGCGGGCCTCGTGCCACTGCGCCTGCGCACCGGCCAGGCGCTCGCGCGCGGCGTCCGCCACGGCGGCGTTGCGGCCGAACAGGTCGATCTCCCAGCCGGCCTGCAGCCCCGCCTGCGCGGTGGTGGCCACGCCGCGCACCTGCTCGTTGAAGCCGCGGCTGGCGCTGGCCTGCGCGTCCAGGCTGGGCAACAGCGCCGCGCGTGCGGCCGTCTGCTGCGCGCGGGCCTGTGCCAGACGGGCGCCGGCCTCGGCCACCGTGGGACTGAGGGCCTGTGCGTCCACGATCAGCGCGCCCAGCAGCGGGTCGCTGTGGCGCTGCCACCAGTCGGCCAGATCGGCCACGCTGCCTTGGTGGGGCAGCGGTGCGTGCCAGGCGGCGGGTGCGGGTGCCTGCACGGCCGCGGGCGGGCGTTGCACGGCGCAGGCGGCCAGTGCCAGGGGCAGGGTGGAAAGCGCAAGGCGCTGGAGGACGGGGCGCTTCATGGTGCGGTAGACCTGCGGGCGGTGCGCCGGCGGGGGGTGGAAGAGGTCGAAGGGGAGGGCGAGGCCGGGGCCGAAGGGGCGGCAGGCTGAGAGCGCGTGCGCCGGCGCCGCTCGGTGGCCACCATGGCCATGGCGTAGTCGGCCAGGCGTTCCGCCCACTGGTCCACGGCCGCCGGGGATGCGAGCAGCTGTGGCTGCATGGCGCACACCACTTCCTGATGGCTCCACAGCTGAAAGGCCAGTCCGGTGACGGTGAGCGTGAGGCGGTGCAGGTCGTCGTCGGCCTGCGGCAGCCCCAGGTGCCGGCACAGCAGCGCGGCCATGGCCTCGTTGGGTGCGCGCACGTCTTTTTCCAGCTCGATCTGCCACTGCGCCGTGGGCTCCAGCATTTCACGGATGTGCAGCCGCACCACCTGGCGTGCCATCTCGCCGTCGTGCAGCGGCCCCAGCGCGCCCTGGTAGAAGCAGTGCAGCGCGGCGCGCAGGGACAGGCCGGGGCGCATGAAGTCGGGCACCAGCGATTGCAGCGAGCCGAAGGGCGCGGAAAACAGCGCCGCGTACAGCGCGGCCTTGTCGCCGAAGTAGTAGCTCACCGAGGCCACGTTGACCTGGGCCTCGGCGGCGATCGCGCGGATCGAGGTCTTGGCGTAGCCCTGTTCGGAAAACAGTTTGAGCGCCGCCATCAGCAGCCGGGTGCGCGCCGGCGGCGGGCTGTCGCCGGGGGCGCCGGGGCGGGGGGGCGAGAGGGGGCGGGCCTCGTCATCGCGGCGCATTAGACCGCGATGAATCAAACGTTTGTTTGATTTTTACGGGGCGCTACATCTGCGCACGAATGGAAATTCCATGTATCAAAAGTGCCCCTTGCGCTTTATGGGTAAGCGCTAATAGCTATGAAAAATATAGCTAAATGCCGTAGCCGACTCAGCCGAACACGGCGCGCCACAGCGCGCGCACGGCGCCTTGCTCGGCGGCCAACGTCTCGGGCGGCACGCGGGTGGGCTCTTCGTTGAGCCGCGCGCGGTGCTGCACGTGGCGCAGCGTGCGGTAGGCGTCGGCGGCGGCGCGGCCCACGCCCGCAGGCAACAGGCCAGCGGCCTCGGCGCGCTGCAGCAGCGCGATGTTGCCCACGTTGCCCTGCAGCTCGGGGTGCGCCGCGGAGTGCGCCAGCACCAGGTACTGCACGGCGAACTCGGCATCCACCATGCCGCCGGGGCTGTGCTTCACGTCGAACTGGTCCGCAGGCGCCGGGTGGGCGCTGCGCACGCGCTCGCGCATGGCGACGATCTCGCTGCGCAGCGCGGCGGCATCCCGCGGCGCGGTGATCACGGCCTGGCGCACGGCGTCGAAGCGCGCGTGCAGGCCTTCGCTGCCCATCACGAAACGCGCGCGCGTCATGGCCTGGTGCTCCCAGGTCCAGGCGGTGTTGCTGCCGCGCTGCTGCTGGTAGTCGGCATAGGCCTGGAAGCTGGTCACCAGCAGGCCCGAATTGCCGTTGGGCCGCAGGGCGGTGTCGATCTCGAACAGGTCGCCCTCGCCGGTCTTCACGGTGAGCCAGTTGATGAGCTTGCGCGCGAAGGCGGCGTAGACCTCGGGGGCACGCTCGTCGTCGTCGTCGAACACGAAGACGATGTCCAGGTCGCTGCCGTAGCCCAGTTCCTTGCCCCCCAGCTTGCCGTAGCCAATGATGGCGAACTGCGGCTGCTCACGGTGGCGGTTGCGCAGCCGGCCCCAGCACCACTCGGCCGTGACGCGCAGCACGCTGTCGGCCAGCGCGGACAGGTCGTCCGCCACCTGCTCCACGGTGATGCGCCGCTCCACGTCGCGCGCCAGCGTGCGGAAGGTCTCGGCATGGTGGGCGCGGCGCAGCAGGTCGAGCAGGTTCTCGTCGTCGTCCTCTCCCGTGGACTGCAGCGCGGCCAGGCGCAGTCCCAGTTCGCGTTCGAAGTCGGCGGGCACGAAGCGCTCGGACAGCAGGGCGTCGCCCGCCAGCTCGTCGATCACCCCGGGGTGCTGCATCATGTAGCGCGCGGGCCACCTGGCGGCGCCCAGCAGGTGCAGCAGATGCTCGTGCACCGAGGGGCGCTCCAGCAGCAGCGCCAGGTAGCTCTCGCGGCGCAGCAGTGGCTCCAGCCAGCCCACCAGGCGCACGGCGGCGTCCTCGTTGACCTGGCCCTCGGCCAGCCAGCGCCCGGTGCGTTGCACGATGCGAAACAGCCGCGCGCGCGCCTCATCGCGCAGGCCCTGCACGCGCGGATGGGTGCGCCACTCGGCCACGCGCTCGCGCACCTTGGCGGGCAGTTGCTCCAGCAGCGCCTCCAGGTCGGGGGCGGGCGACGCAGCCGCTGCGGCGCGCGGGCCGCCGCATCCGCCATTGCTGCATTGCTTGTGGCCCGTGCCGCCGAGCAGGATGTCGAACTCCTGGGCCACCAGTTCGCGGTGCGTGTCCAGCGCGCGCAGGAAGTCGCAGCAGTTCAGGCCCAGGGTGCGTGCGATCCAGGCCAGATCATCGTCGCGCGTGGGCAGCACATGGGTCTGCTGGTCGTCCAGGTACTGGATGCGGTGCTCCACGCGGCGCAGGAAGGTATAGGCGGCCGCCAGCTGCTCGGCCGTCTCCTGCGGCATGAGGCCGGCACGGGCCAGGCGTTCCAGGGCCTCCAGCGTGGGACGGCAGCGCAGTTCGGGGAACTGGCCGCCGCGCACCACCTGCAGCAGTTGCACGGTGAACTCGATCTCGCGGATGCCGCCGCGCGAGAGCTTCACGTCATTGGCGCGCTCGGGGTGGCCGGCGCTGCGCTTGGCGGCATGGTCGCGGATCTGGCGGTGCAGCGAACGCAGTGCATCGAACACGCTGTAGTCCAGGTAGCGGCGGAAGACGAAGGGCAGCACCACGCCGCGCAGCGCCTGCACGTTCGGCATGCCCAGGCAGTCCAGCGGCGCCACCACGCGGCTCTTGAGCCAGGCAAAGCGTTCCCATTCGCGGCCATGCACCAGCAGGTATTCCTCCAGCGACGCCAGCGACACGGCCGGTGGCCCCGAGTTGCCGTGCGGGCGCAGGGCCAGGTCCACGCGGAACACGAATCCGTGCTCGGTGGTGTCGCCCACCAGGCTGTAGATGGCCTTGACCGCGCGGGCGAAGTATTCATGGTTGGAGAGCTTGCCGCGCCCGTCGGGCTGGCCGGCGGTTTCGCCCTCGTGTTCGTAGACGTAGATCAGGTCGATGTCGCTGGAGACGTTCAGCTCGCGCGCGCCGAGCTTGCCCATGCCCACGATCCACAGCTGCACGGGCTGGCCCTGGGGCCCCAGCGGCGCGCCGTGGCGGGTGTCCAGCTCGGCGCGGGCGTGCCGGCAGGCGCGGTCCAGTGCCAACTCGGCCAGCCGGGTCACGGCCAGGGTGATGTCGGACAGCGGCGCGGCCTGGTCGCAATCCAGTGTGATCAGCCGCTCCATCACCAGTTGGCGCAGGATGCGCAGCGCCGCGCCCAGGTCGTGGCCGCGCGCCAGCAGGGCGTCGCAGGCCTGGGCCATGGTCTCGCGGGTGGGCGCGCCCGGGGGCAGCAGCGCCAGCTCGGCCTGGTAACGGCGGTGCAGGCGCTGGTGGAAGCGCGAATATTCCGACGGCGGGCTGCCGGCGGTCACGGGATCAGTCGAAGGCATCTGCATGGCAAGGGCTGCTCGGTGCGCTCGCGGGCCACGCCGGGGCGCGGCCGTACATAACGACACCGTGGGGTGCTGAACCCTCAGGGGATGTGCGGGTCATAATTCCTGCCATCGTTTCGCCCGCCATGACAGAGTCTCCGCCCCATCCCTCCCGCCTTCTCAAACTCGTGGCGGGGTGTGCGCGATGGGGATTGGTCGCCTTGGTGACCTTCTGGTTGCTGCTGGCGGCCGCCTGGGGGGGGCTGCATGGCTGGATTGTGCCGCGTATCGGCGACTTCCGTCCGCAGCTGGAACAGCAGGCCCAACGGGCACTGGGGGTACCTGTGCGCATCCATTCCATCAGCGCGCGCAGCGAAGGGCTGATCCCCTCGGTGGAGCTGAAGGACGTGGCCCTGCTGGACGCCCAGGGGCGCGAGGCGCTGCGCCTGCCGCGCGTGGTGGTGGCGCTGTCGCCGCGCTCGCTGCTGCGCTTTGGGTTCGAGCAGATCTATATCGAAGGCCCCGAGCTGGACATGCGCCGTGAGCGCGACGGGCGCATCGTCATCGCGGGCCTGGCCTTCCGCGACAGCGCCGAGGGCGACAGTGCGGCGGCCGACTGGCTGTTCTCCCAGGCCGAGGTGGCGATTCGCGGCGGCACGCTGCGCTGGACCGACGAGCTGCGTGGCGCCGAGCCGCTGGCGCTCACCGAGGTGAGTGTGGTGCTGCGCAACAGCGCGCGCCGCCACCAGGTGCGCCTGGACGCCACGCCACCCGCCGATTGGGGCGCACCCTTCACCTTGCGCGGCCAGTTCCGCCAGCCGTTGCTGTCCACGCACAGCGGCGACTGGCAGCGCTGGAGCGGCGAGCTGTTCGCCCACTTCCCGCGCGTGGACGTGTCGCGCCTGCACCGGCACGCCGATCTGGAGGGGCTGCAGGTCGCGCAGGGCCGGGGCGCCGTGCGCGCGTGGGTGGATGTGCAGCGCGGCCAGATCGGCGGCGGCACGGTGGACATGGCACTCGACGAGGTCAACGCTACCCTGGGCAAGAACCTGCGCCCACTGGCGCTGCGCACGGTGACGGGGCGGGTGGGCGGTCGCTGGCTGGACCACGGCTTTGAGCTGTCCACCCAGAATCTGCAGTTCGTGGCCGACGATGGCTTGCGCTGGCCCGGCGGCAATCTGGCGCTGCGCCACAGCGGACAGGGCCAGGCAGGCCGAGAGCGTGGCGAACTGCAGGCAGACCGGCTGGACCTGGCCGCCCTGGCGCAGATCGCGAGCCGGCTGCCCCTGGGCGACACCGTGCACGGCGCGGTGCGCGACTATGCGCCGCGCGGTCTGGTGGAGCAGTTGCGGGCCGAATGGCAAGGGCCGCTGGCGCAGCCGCAGAAGTACCAGGTTCGCGGCAAGGTCGCAGGGTTGGCGCTGGCGGCGGACGACGCCGTGCCTACCGTCGCCGGCCTCAGTGGTGCGCAGGTGTCTTTCGATCTCACCCAGGCGGGGGGGCAGGCCGAGTTGGCCATGGCCGACGGGACTCTGCGCCTGCCCGGCGTGTTTGAAGAGCCCGTAGTGCCCGTGCAGCGGCTGGAAGCGGGGGTGCGCTGGCAGATCGAGGGCGAGCGCATCGCGGTCCAGACCAGCCAGCTGCGCTTTGCCAATGCGGACGCCCAGGGCGAGGCGCGGCTGAGCTGGCACACGGGCGACCCTGCGGCGTCGCCTGCGCGCGCGCGCTTTCCGGGGGTGCTGGACCTTTCGGGCACGCTGTCGCGGGCCGATGGCACGCGCGTGCATCGCTACCTGCCGCTCACCGTGCCAGCGGAGTCGCGGCACTATGTGCGCGACGCCATCCTTGCGGGGACCGCCAGCCAGGTGCAGTTCCGCGTGAAGGGCGACCTGCACGACTTTCCCTATGGCCATGTTCCGCGCGAGGGCGAATTCCACATCGCAGCGCGTGTCAAGGACGTGACGTACGGCTATGTGCCACCGGCGCTGTTGCACGCGGGCGACCGGCCCTGGCCGGCTCTCACGGCACTGTCGGGGGAGCTGGTGTTTGACCGCGCGGGCATGGAAGTGCGCAACGCCACGGGGCGCTTTGCCGGGTATCCCGCGCTGCGGGTGCAGAAAGTGAACGCGAAGATCGCGGACCTGCAGCACACCGAAGTGGTGGTCGGGGCCGACGTGCGCGGCCCGCTGCCCGACATGCTGGCGCTGGTGAGCGCCTCGCCCATCTCCCGGCTTACGCAGGGGGCGCTGGACCGGGCCGCCGCCACCGGCGTGGCCGAACTGCAGCTGGGCCTGACGCTGCCCATCAGCCACATCGACCAGTCCACCGTGCGCGGCAGCGTCACCCTGGCGGGCAACGACGTGCACTTTGTGCCCGAGGCGCCCCTGGTGAACGCGGCCCGGGGCGTGGTGCAGTTCAGCCAGAGCGGTTTCACGCTGGTTGGCGTGCAGGGGCGCGCCCTGGGGGGCGAGGTACGGCTGGAAGGCGGCATGAATGCGGCGCCGGCGGGGGCTGGAGAGTCCTCGGTGCGCGTGCGTGCGCGCGGCACAGCCACCGCCCAGGGTCTGCGCGAGGCACAGCAGCTGGGCCTGGTGTCGCGGCTGGTGCGCGGCGCCAGTGGCAGCGCCGCCTACACGGTGGCCGTGGGGGTGCGGCGGGGAGTGGCCGAACTGCAGGTGGCCAGCGACCTCGTCGGTCTTTCGCTGACGGCGCCCGCGCCACTGGGCAAGGCAGCGCAGGCCCCGTTGCCCGTGCGCTTCGAGAACCGCTTGACGCCCGAGGCCGCAGCCTCGGATACCGCGCCCTTGCAGGACGAATTGACGCTGGAGTTGGGCGACGTGGGCAGGCTCAACTACCTGCGCGCACTGGACGGGCCGCAGGCGCGCGTGCTGCGCGGCGCGCTCGCCATCGGCGTGCCGCCGGCGCAGATGCCCGCGCCTCCCGCCCAGGGTGTCGCGGCACACGCCGTGTTGGGTGCGCTGGACGTGGATGCGTGGACGGCGCTGTTGCAGGAGCCCTCGGCACCGTCGGCACAGGCACAGGCACAGGCACAGGCAGTAGTGCCGGCACCCGCGCCCTCCGGAGAGGCGCTGACCACTGATTACCTGCCCACCAGCCTGGCCGTGCGTACCGCCACTCTCACGTTGCATGGGCGCACGCTGCACGACGTGGTGGTGGGCGCGTCGCGGCAGGGCGCCGTGTGGCGTGCCAACGTGGATGCCGATGAGCTGGACGGGTACCTGGAGTACCGCCCTGCCGGCGCGTCCGCGCCGCGTGCCGATGCGGCCCAGGGTCTGCTGCACGCCCGGCTGGCGCGGCTGGCCATTCCGCAGATGGCCGAGACGCAGGTCAACGCGCTGCTCGATGCGCGCGAACCGGGCACGCTGCCGGCGCTGGACATCGTGGTGGAGGATTTCGAGTTGCGCGGACGGCGCCTGGGGCGCATCGAGATCGAGGCGCGCAACCGCGGCACGGAGGGCGGCCAGCGCGAGTGGCGCCTGTCCAAGTTCAATCTGACCGCCCCCGAGGCCGTGCTGACCTCGCAGGGCCACTGGGCGCTGGTGGGCAGCGGGGCGCAGGCGCAACGGCGCACGGTGATGGACTTCGAGCTGGACATCCGCGATTGCGGCGCCTTGCTGGCACGCTTTGGCATGGACGGCGTGGTGCGCCACGGCAAGGGACGCATCGGGGGCCAGGTGGGTTGGCTGGGCTCGCCGTTGTCACCCGACTACCGCACCATGAGCGGCCAGATGAACGTGAACGTGGAGGCAGGCCAGTTCCTCCAGGCCGACCCGGGACTGGCCAAGCTGCTGAGCGTGTTGAGCCTGCAATCCCTGCCGCGGCGCTTCGCGCTGGACTTCCGCGACGTGTTCAGCGAAGGCTTCGCATTCGACTTCGTGCGTGGCGACATGCGCATCGAGAACGGTGTGGCCACCACCAACAATCTGCAGATGAAGGGCGTGAATGCCGCCGTGCTCATGGAAGGCAGCGCCGACATCGAACGCGAGACGCAGGACCTGCACGTGGTGGTCGTGCCCGAAATCAACGCCATGACGGCTTCCCTCGTGGCCACGGCGATCAACCCCGTCATTGGCCTGGGCAGTTTCCTCGCGCAGGTTTTCCTGCGCGGCCCGCTGATCCAGGCCGCCACGCAGGAATTCCGCATCGACGGCACCTGGTCAGAACCGCGTGTGGAGCGCATCCAGCGCCGCAAAAGCGCTGCGCCGGAAGGCGCAGCGAGCCCTGCCGTTCCACCGGCATCAGGAGACAAACCATGAAAGTCGCAGCCTTGCAAATGGTCTCGGGCGTCGCGCTGCAGACCAACCTGGCGCAGGCGCGCCATCTGCTGGAGCAGGCCGCGCAGGCGGGCGCGGAGCTGGCGGTGCTGCCCGAGTATTTCTGCGCCATGGGCCTGGCCGATGCGGACAAGCTGGCGCTGCGCGAAACCATGGGCGACGGCGTGGTCCAGCGGTTTCTGGCGCAAGCGGCGCGCGAGCTGGGCCTGTGGGTGGTGGGCGGCACGCTGCCGCTGGTGTGCGACAGCGAAGAGCGCGTGCACAACACCACGCTGGTGTTCTCGCCCGCGGGCGACTGCGTGGCGCGTTACGACAAGATCCACCTGTTCCGCTTCGACAACGGCACTGAATGCTTCGATGAGGCGCGCGTGATCCAGGCCGGGCGCGAGAGCGTGCGCTTTGCCCTGCCGGCGCGGGATGGCAACGTGTGGCGCGTGGGGTTGTCGGTGTGCTACGACCTGCGCTTCCCCGAGCTGTACCGCCAGCACGCGCGCGCGGGTGCCGACCTGCTGCTGGTGCCCAGCGCCTTCACCTACACCACCGGCCGGGCCCACTGGGAGGTGCTGCTGCGTGCGCGCGCCGTGGAGAACCTGGCCTATGTGCTGGCGCCGGCGCAGGGCGGAACGCACGAGAACGGCCGGCGCACCTGGGGCCACAGCATGCTGGTGGACCCCTGGGGCAGCGTGCTGGCCCAGCAGCCCGAGGGCGCGGGCGTGGTCCTGGGTACGCTGGATGCGGCGCATCTGCGCCAGGTGCGCCGCCAGCTGCCGGCGCTTGAGCATTGCGTGCTCTGATGGGCGGCACCGTGGAGCGCGGCGGACCGGCGGGCGGACGGGACAGGGGTGCTGCGGGCCCGCAGCAGGGCCCGCAGTCGCTGCTGCCCCCTTCGGCGCCAGAAGACGGGCTCCAGGACAAGGTACCCCGCCGGTGGCGCCGCTGGGTGGGTGCGTGGCGGCGCTGGTCCCTGTGGACGCTGCTGGTGGCTCTGGTGGCGGGCATGCTGGTCACCCAGGTATGGCTGGCTGGCCGCTACGAGGCCAGCCAGGTGCAAAGCCGCCTGGAACGTGACACTGCCGACGCCGTGGCCGACATCCGCAACGCCTTCGCGCACAACCTGCAGAACCTGCAGGCGCTGCAGGCGGGCGACCCCGACCTGGCCGCGTGGGAGGCGCGCGCTGCCGAGCTGCTGAGCACGCGCCGCGAGCTGGTGCGCATCGAATGGCGGGACACGCAGCTGCTGCTGCGCGCACATGCGGAGTCGCCCTATCGCCCCCTGCCGTGGGACGCCACCACGCGCAGCGGCACGCATTCGGAGACCATGCTGGCCTGTACCAACGCCCGGCGCATCACCGGCCCGTCGTACTCCAGCAGCTATTTCCAGCCCCTGCCCGACGGCATGGGCGCCGAGATGATGGAGGTCTGCCTGCCGTTGATCCAGGACGGACGCGTGCGCGGCTTCCTGGTGGCGACCTACGCGCTGCAGACCGTGCTGCAGGACTTGGTGGCGCCCAGCCTGCAGCGCACCCAGGAGGTGTCGTTCACCGAGGCCGACGGCACGCGGCTGGCGCTGGTGGGCGCGCTGCGCCGCGGCTCGCGCATGTTCACGGCGCAGCAGCTGTTCGACCTGCCGGGCAACACCCTGGTGCTGCGCATGGACGGCTGGCACGCCGCGCCCAGCGTGTTTCCCAACGTCCTCACGGCCCTGGTCACGGCCATGTCGATCGCGCTGGTGTCGGTGCTGGTGGTGCTGGTGCGCGACAACCGGCGCCGCCTGCGCGCCGAGCGCGACCTGGGCGACGCGCTGGCTTTTCGCAAGGCGATGGAGGACTCGCTGGTCACGGGGCTGCGTGCGCGCGACCTCAACGGCCGCATCACCTATGTGAACCCGGCGTTCTGCGACATGGTGGGCTTTCCCGCATCCGAGCTGGTGGGCCAGACGTCGCCGCTGCCCTACTGGCCGCCCGAGCACGCGCAGGAATATGCGGAGCGGCAGGTGGTGCGCATGTCGGGCCGGCTCGACCCGCCGCGCGAAGGGTACGAATCCACCTTCATGCGCAGGGACGGAACGCGCTTTCCCGTCATGATCTACGAAGCGCCGTTGATCAACGCACAGGGCCTGCACACGGGGTGGATGGGCTCGTTTCTCGACGTGAGCGAGCAGCGGCGCGTGGAGGAGCTGTCGCGCACCTCGCAGGAGCGCCTGCAGGCCACGGCACGCCTGGCCACGGTGGGGGAGATGGCATCGCTGCTGAGCCATGAACTGAACCAGCCGCTGGCGGCCATCTCCAGCTATGCCAACGGCTCGCTCAACCTGCTGGAGCCGGCGCCGGGCGCCGAGTTGCCGTCGCCCCAGGACCTGCAGGACGTGCGCGTGGGCGTGCAGCGCATTGCAGCGCAGGCCGAGCGCGCGGGTCGCGTGATCAAGAGCGTGCACGACTTCGTGCGGCGCCGCGACCAGACCAGCGAGCCGGTCACCGCGCAGGACCTGTTCGACGCGGTGCTGCCCATCATCCGGCTGCAGGCGCGCAAGCTGGGCGTGCGCGTGGTGCTGTCGATCGAGGACGGCCTGCCGCCCGCGCTGTGCGACCGCACCATGGTCGAGCAGGTGCTGTTGAACCTCACGCGCAACGCCATGCAGTCCATGGACGACCCGCAGATCCATCCGCGCATCCTCGATCTGCGGGTGCGGCGCGCGGCCTCCAATGCGTCCAACAGCTGGCTGGAGTTCTCGGTGGCCGACATGGGCATGGGCATTCCCGAGGACGTGGCCGAGCGCCTGTTCACGCCGTTCTACACCACGCGCGTCGAGGGCATGGGCCTGGGGCTGAGCCTGTGCCGCACCGTGGTGGAGCAGCATGGGGGCTTTCTGGACCATGCGGCGCGTGAGCCGCGTGGTACGGTATTCACTTTCACCCTGCCCGCATTTCAGAAAGCCGACCCCTGATGGAACCCGCCTCCAACGCCACTGTGTACATCGTGGACGACGACGCCGAGGTGCGCGAGGCGCTGGCTTGGCTGCTGCGCTCGCGCCGTGTGCTCAGCGAGGCGTTCGCCAGCGCCGAAGCGTTCGAGACCATGCTGGCCGAGCGCACCGCCAGCGGCCTCATGCAGCGCCAGCCCTGCTGCCTGCTGCTGGACGTGCGCATGCCGGGCGGCATGAGCGGCCTGGCGCTGTTCGACAAGATGGTGGAGCGCGGCGACACCGCGGGCATGCCGGTGATCTTCCTCACGGGCCACGCCGACGTGCCCACCGCCGTGGCCACGGTCAAGCGCGGCGCGTTCGACTTCTGCGAGAAGCCGTTTTCCGACAATCAGCTCGTGGACCGCATTCAAGCAGCGCTGGAGCTGTCGGCCCGGCACATCGAGGCCTGCCGCGCGCGCCACGAACTGCAGGACCGGCTGGCCGACCTGACCGACCGCGAGCGCGATGTGATGCGGTTGGTGGTCGAAGGCCTGCCCAACAAGCTCATCGCCGATCAGCTCGACATCAGCGTGCGCACGGTGGAGGTGCACCGCGCGCGCGTGTTCGACAAGATGCAGGTCAAGTCGGCGGTGGAGCTTGCCAACCTGCTGCGCGCCGCGCCACCGGCGTAAAAAAAGACGCGGGCCCTTGCGGGCGCGCGTCGTCTTCGTCTTCACATCGTCGGCGGGCAGGATTGCCGCGCCGACGGCCCGCCGCAGATCAGCCGCGGCCCTGGCGCTCACCCACATAAATCTCCACGCGGCGGTTGCGGGCGCGCCCGTCGGAGGTGTCGTTGGAGGCCACAGGTTCACGCGAGCCACGGCCTTCCACGTGGATGCGGTTGCCGTTCACGCCACGCGCCGTGAGGTAGTTGCGCGTGCTCTCGGCGCGGTCCAGCGACAGCGGGTTGTTGATCGCATCGCTGCCGGTGGAGTCGGTGTGGCCGACGATGCGCACCTCGGTGTTCGGATTGTTGCGCAGGCCCTCGGCAAAGCGGTCCAGAATGGGGCGGAAGTTGGGCTGGATGTCCGAACGGTTGGTGGCGAACGAGATATCGCTCGGGATGTCCAGCTTGAGCTGGTTGTCCGGCGTCTGCGTCACCGTCACACCGGTGCCCTGGGTGGCAGCCTGCATGTCCTGCTTTTGGCGCTCCATGTGCTGGGACCAGATGTAGGTGCCCAGGGCGCCCACGCCCGCGCCGATCACGGCGCCCTGCGCCGCATGACCGCCCGTCATGGCGCCGATGGCTGCGCCGCCCAGCGCACCCACGCCGGCGCCGGTGGCGGTGCGGCGCTGGGTGTCGGTCATGTTGGCACAGCCTGTGGCCAGCATGACCACCGCGAGACTGCCGATGAGGAGAGGTTTGCGCATGAGAGAACTCCTTTGTTGTTGCTCGGTCGGCTCGCAGCCCTCCAGCGGGCGGCTGGGCCAGTGCGAGCAGCGTAGCAATCCAGCGGAGCCTCGTCTGTAGGACGCGGCGCAACGCGCGTGCGCGGCCTGGGGCCGATCGGCCTGCGTTCGATGGGCCGCGCAGATGCCAGGCCACAACCCGAGAACGACCTCAGCCGTTGCGCGGGGCGTCGTCCCGTGAGGGGGGCTCGCTGGGGGCCGCTGGCGGCTCGCCGCCCTTGCGGCCGCTGAACATGGTCCACCAGACAATGCCCACGAGGAGCACCAGTGCAAGCAATGCTTCAAGCAAAATCAGCCCCATGAATCTTCGTCTCCTGCGCCTGGTGGTATCGGCGCTGATTGTAGGAACGCTGGCCGCGTGCTCCACCCGTCCTCCGGCGCCCGTGACGCCCAGCGTGCCGTCCGTGCAGCCACCCGCCGCGCCCACTGTACCGGTGCCTGTGCCGGGCACGCTCACGCAGTCCAAGAGCCGCTGGGTGCCCGTGGGCTGGGGCGAGTTGCCGGGGTTTGAGGGCGATGCGCTGCACGAGGCCTGGAACGCCTGGCTGCGCAGCTGCGAGCGCCCCGCGCCGGCGTTCGCGCCGCTGTGCGGCGATGTGCGCCGCCTGAGCATCGCGTCGCCCGAGGAGCAGCGCGGCTGGATGATGCAGCGCCTGCAGCCCTACCGCGTCGAGTCGCTGGACGGAGCGGCCGACGGCCTGCTCACGGGCTACTTTGAGCCCTATCTGGACGCCGCGCGCCAACCGGGCAACGGCTTCAGCGTGCCTTTGTATGCACCCCCGGCCGATCTGGCGGCGCGCAAGCCCTGGTACACGCGCCAGCAGATCGACACCCTGCCGCAGGCCCAGGCGGCGCTGGCCGGCCGCGCGATCGCCTGGGTGCGCGACCCGGTGGAAGCCATGGTGCTGCACATCCAGGGCTCGGGCCGGCTGCGCGTGCAGGAGGCGGACGGCAGCGTGCGCCTGGTGCGCCTGGCCTTCGCGGGCACCAACGACCAGCCGTACAAGAGCGTGGGCAAGTGGCTGCTGGACCAGGGCCTGGTGCGCGACGCCACCTGGCCCGGCATCACCGCCTGGGTGCGGGCCAATCCGCAGCGCGTGAACGAGATGCTGTGGTCCAACCCGCGCTACGTGTTCTTTCGCGAGGAGCCGCTGGACGCGCTGGACGCCGCCTTCGGGCCCAAGGGCGCGCAGGGCGTGCCGCTCACGCCGGGGCGCTCGATCGCCGTGGACCGCCAGAGCATCCCCTACGGCACGCCGGTGTGGCTGGCCTCCAGCGGCCCCACGGCGCAGTTGTCGCGCCTGGTGCTGGCGCAGGACACGGGCAGCGCCATCCTGGGCGCGGTGCGCGCGGATTACTTCACCGGCTGGGGCCCCGAGGCGGGCGAGATTGCCGGGCGCCTGAAGCAGGGCCTGCGCCTATGGGCGTTGTGGCCGCGGTAGCGCTATTGATTTGGAAGCTGTTCGCGCTTGATTTGTGCTGCTTTCAATACAAATTAATGCTGAAATGCCCGTAAAACAAGCGTTACAAGCTATCAATATGGTAGTGATTCATTCGCCCTCGACCACGTAGCGCGACACCACGGGCGGCGAGTCGCCCACGTGGAAGGCAAAGCGCCGGTCGCGCAGCGCCACGTCGGAGGCGGTGACGCGGTCAAAGCGCCGCAGGTGCTCTGTCCAGGATTCGTCCACCACGCGCTCCACGTAGCGGCGCGGGTCGGCGATGTCATGCTGCAGCTCCCAGCTCAAGGCGCCCTGGCGCAGGCGCGCGCGGCGGCTTTCCTGCATCACGGCGCGAAATTCCGCCGCCCGCGCGGGGTTGATGAAGTATTCGATGCTGACCACCAGCCGCAGGCCGGCGGCGGGCGGGCTGTCGGCCCGCGGTGCCTGGAAGGCGCGCGAGGCGCTCAGGTCCTCCTCGCCATGGCGGTTGCTCACCAGGCGCTGTACCAGCGCCATCACCAGCACCCCGGTGAGTGCCGCCAATGCCAGGCTCATGTGCACGCTGGAGAGTGCGGCGACCTGCCCCCACAGCGCCGCGCCCACGGCCGTGGCGCCCATGATGGACATCTGGTAGATGGACATGCCGCGCGCGCGCACCCAGTTGGGCAGCGCCAGCTGTGCGGCCACCGTGAGCGAATTGGCGGTGGTGATCCACGCCGCCCCGCCCACCAGCATGGCCGGCACCGCCACGTACACGTTGGGCGCAATGGCGACCACGGCCGTGGCCAGCGCCTGCAGCAGCGTGCCGCGCGCCACCAGCTGGTCCAGCGACATCATCTGGCGCAGGCGCGGCAGGAACATGGCAGCGCTCACGGCGCCCGCGCCCATGGAGGCCAGCAGCAGCGTGAAGGTGCCCGCGCCGCCGCCCTGCAGGTCGCGCGCCACCAACGGCAGCAGCGCCAGCAGCGCCGTGGCATGCAGGAAGAAGATCGAGATGCGCCACAGCACGGCGCGCATCGGGGGCGACTCGCGCACGAACTGCAGACCCACGCGCATGGCACTGGTCAGGCGCTCGCGCCCCAGCGGGTTGGGCATGGGCTGGCGCCGCCAGCGCATGATGGTGAAACCCGCCACCAGCGACAGCACGGCATTCAGCACGAACACCCAGGCGCTGCCCGCGCTGGCGATGATGGCGCCGGCCACCAGCGGGCCAATGATGCGCGAGGCGTTCATGGCCACGCCATTGAGCGCCAGCGCCGCGGGCAACTGTTGGCGGTTCACCAGCTCCGGCACGATGGCCGCAAACACCGGCCAGCGCATCGCCAGCCCGATGCCGTTGGCGAAGGTCAGCGCCAGCAGCAGGTAGGGGTTGAGCCCGCCCCAGAGGATGGCCACGCACAGCACCACCGCCACGGCCGCCACCCAGAACTGCGTGACCATGAAATAGCGCCGCCGGTCCAGGATGTCGGCCAGCGCGCCGCTGGGCAGGCCCAGCAGGAACACGGGCAGCGTCGAGGCCGTCTGCACCAGCGCCACCAGGGCAGGCGAATCGGTCAGCGTGGTCATCAGCCAGGCGGTGGCCACGTCGTTCATCCACATGCAGGTGTTGGCCGCCAGCCAGGTGAGCCACAGCATGCGGAACACCGGCACCGACAGCGGCGCGAAGGGCGACTGCGGCGCACGCTGCGCCGCGCTGTGCTGCAACTCGGCTGTGGCGGCGGCCTCGGCGGTGTGGGCGGCGGCGGAGGCCGCGTCGGGGCCTGGAGGTGTGGGTGGTGAACTCAGCGGTCCGCTGTCTTGGAGGGGCTGGGGCGGCATGTGTGGCCATTGTGACGGGAATGCGGCGCGCTTGCTGCGCCGGGGCCGCAATCCCGGCGGGTGCGAAACGGTGTTCAGCCTCTGTTGGAATTGCCGTTGCCGTTGCCCCCGGCATTCCCATTGCCGTTGCCCCCGGCATTCCCGTTGCCGTTGCCGTTGCCTCCGGCATTCCCGTTGCCGTTGCCGTTGCCTCCGGCATTCCCGTTCCCGTTGCCGTTGGTGTTTGCGGGAGGAGGCAACGCGGATGGAGGGTCAACTACAGCCCTTTGCCGCACGCGTATCCGCTGCGCGACCAGCACGCCGTTGGCAGACATCCGGCCCGCCACTTCCAGCGTTGCGCCGTTGCGGATGTCATCAGCCCGCCCCCCGGTTATTTGCGCGCCCGAGGCATCGATATCCGTGCCTTGCAGCGCAAAGGATTGTGCAGAGGCGAAGTTCGTCACCACACCTTCCAGCACGACGGGCGCGTCTGCCTGGCGTGAGAGGCTGTGCGCTGGCCGCAGCACGCGGGCCACGAGCACGTTGCCGGACGGTGCCTGGGCTGCATGCACATACAGCGGCATGCCGTTGTCCAGCATGCCCGCCTCCAGACCGTTCAAAAAGGCAGCCTGCGCATACTGGATCTGCATCGTGCCCAACTGGAACCGGCGGGCCACCGTATCGAGGGCCTGCACGCTGCCCCACAGCACGGGCTGTACCGAGGGGAGCGTGGCGGTGGTCAGCTGCAGCCGGGTCGCGCGCATCAGCCCACTGCTGGTGGGCAACGCATGTACCTGCACGATCTGGCCGACTTGCAAGGCGGCCAAGCCGGACAGCCCGTCGAGCACGGTCTCGTCATCGACATATACCCGCGCACCCATTACCTCGATGCGCCCCAGCGCCGCGTCCACGGCATCCACCGCCCCCCGTAGCTCCGGTATCGACAGTACGTGCGCGGCCGTACCCGTGCTGAATCCGGTATCGAGGGTGCCGTTCACTTGCACGGTCATGCCAGGTTTCAGGCTGCTCTGGTCGCTCTTCAGGCCTTGCTGACCATTGGCGTCTTCCTGCGAGACGCCTTCCACTTCCACCTGGGCGTGGCTGATATCGAAGCGCACGCCGTTCACAACCATGTACGACCCGCTGGGTGATTCGCCGAGACTGTCGACGCTGCCAATGGCCACGGAAGACATGGCGATGCCGGTGCCGCCCGAGCCCACGCCGTCGCCGCCTCCACAGGCTGCGAGCACCAGCCCCAGCGTGGTCATCAGCGCGTATATCCCAGTCCTCATGTTTTTTTCCTGCGCCTTGCAGAGCCTGCACGGGTGGTCGGCTTCACGTCCGGCGGCTCGTCCTCATGGTAGACATACACCCCTACGCGCATGCGTGCAGTTCCCATGCCTGCCGCAGAGGCATGGGCTTGGGTCATTTCCCGTACCAGGCGGTAATGCACGGAATCCCAATGTTCCCGTGCCAACTGGTGGATGCGTTCGCACTCCGACACGGTCAAGCCCGAGGCATAGACGGAGCGTTCCAGCATCCGGGGCTGCTGCCCCAAGGTATTGCTGACGGCGGCCAGCAGATGGTCCCGCACATTGTCCCCGGTGAAGGCCAGCATGTCCCGCAGGCTGGTGGCCGGGATGAAGCCGTCGCCCACCAGTTCCACCTCGCCTTCGCCGTCGCCCGTCAGCCCCCTGACCAGATTCAGGCGCTGAAGCTCCTCCAGCAGGGTTCTGTGGTGCACATCGCCGCGGGTGGCGAGACGCGCCACCAGTTCAAAGGAGGGGCCATGGCCGGTGTCCACAATAGGAAGGCGGCGCCGGCTGGGCTCCTCGGCGGCCAGCTGCAACCAGGCCGTGAAAGCCTTGGCGGCCGACGCCCCTTCGGTGGCAGGCAAAGGATCGCGTACTTGGCGCACTCTGGCGGTCACGTCCTTGCGATTGAGACCGGTGGTGACCGAGATCTGGCTCAGGTTGGGGTCGGGAATGCCTTGGCTGCGCCAGAGGTGGCGCGCCTCCTCCAGCAGCAGGTCCCTCAGGATTTCTTCGAGTTGGGCGTGCTTCAGTCCCATCGCCAACGCCAGCCTGACCGCGGGGCGAAGGATTCGTACCAGCGCGGACTGCGTCCATTTCAGGCGGTCTTGCATGGGAAGGTGAAAGGGCGAGAGGCCCGTCGCTCAAGTGTGACTGCTCATGCAGCCAGCGGTGCGTAAAAAAATGCGAGTGTGCCATCTGCCTGACACCACGAGAAGGACCGCCAGGCGCGATGGCCGTTGGCGTCATGTTCCCTGAACGCGCTGGAGTCTGACCTCGCTGGAACAACGCCGCCCCGATGCGCGGCCGGCTTCAGCGGGTTGCTGGGATCGTGGCGCCCGGGCACCGGTTGCAATGAAAATGCGGTCAAACCCTTATGGGGAAATAGGCGCCAGCTACTGAATTAGGAGTGACCCTACGCTGCGGCGCCACGCGCCACGCGCCACGGGCCGCACCGGGCCCAGGTGCGCCAACGGCAGCGCGCCGCCTGCCTTGACCTCGCCCAGCGAGAAGCTGGTGTGCATGTCCTTCACGTTGGGCAGGTTCAGCAGCACGGTGCGTGCGAACTGCGAGAAGCTGTCCAGGTCGCGCGCCACCACCTGCAGCTCGAAGGTGCCGGTGCCGCTGATGTAGTGGCATGAGACCACCTCGGGGATCTGGGCGATGGCCTGCTCCATGGCCAGCGTCAGGTCGCCGGTGTTGCGCTCGGCGTCCAGGCGCACGAACGCCAGTACGCCCAGGCCGATCTTGTGGCGGTCGATTTCCGCGTGATAGCCGCGGATGTAGCCCGCTTCCTCCAGGGCGCGTACGCGCCGCCAGCACGGTGCAGCGGACAGGCCTACGCGTTGCGCCAGCTCGGCGTTGGTCAGGCGCGCCTCGGCCTGCAGCTCGCGCAGGATGGCGATGTCGTATTTGTCCAAGGTTTCCATTTTTGGATTGTTTTAAGAAAGAAGCTTTCGCGCATCAGGGTAAACGCGGCAAATAAAGCAAACACATATCGGTGTCTCGCGCATACACTGCGCAGATCGGGTGGCGCCCACACGGCACCGTCCCGCACGCCGCGCCCAACAGAGGCGGCGGATCACAGAACCCACGGAGACAAGACATGAATGCCCCGCTGCCCGAACACGTCCGCCGCGCGCTGGAGACGGTCACCCTTGAGGACAAATACACGCTGGGCCACGGCCGCGCTTTCATGAGTGGGGTGCAGGCCCTCGTGCGCCTGCCCATGCTGCAGCGCCAGCGCGATGCAGCCGTGGGCCTGAATACCGCGGGCTTCGTGAGCGGCTACCGTGGCTCGCCCCTGGGCGGTTACGACCAGGCCCTGTGGGGCGCCCGCAAGCACCTGGCGGAGCACCACGTGGTCTTCCAGCCCGGCGTGAACGAGGAGCTGGCCGCCACCGCCGTCTGGGGCACGCAGCAACTGGACATCTACCCCCAGTCCAAGAAGTACGACGGCGTGTTTGGCATCTGGTACGGCAAGGGCCCGGGCGTGGACCGTTGCTCCGACGTGTTCAAGCATGCCAACATGGCCGGCACGGCGCGGCATGGCGGCGTGATCGCCGTGGCGGGCGACGACCACATCAGCAAGAGCAGCACGGCGGCACACCAGAGCGACCACATCTTCAAGGCCTGCGGCCTGCCGGTGTTCTTCCCCAGCAGCGTGCAGGACATTCTGGACATGGGGCTGCACGCCTTTGCCCTGAGCCGCTTCTCGGGCCTGTGGTCCGGACTCAAGACCATCCAGGAGGTGGTGGAGTCGTCCAGCAGCATCTCCGTGGACCCCGACCGCGTGAAGATCGTCATGCCCGAGGACTTCACCATGCCGCCCGGCGGCCTGCACATCCGCTGGCCCGATGCGCCGCTGGAGCAGGAGGCGCGCCTCATGGACTACAAGTGGTACGCGGCACTGGCGTACATCCGCGCCAACAAGCTCAACTACAACGTGATCCAGGGCCCGCAGGACCGCTTCGGCATCATCGCCAGCGGCAAGGCGTACAACGACACGCGCCAGGCACTGGTGGACCTGGGCCTGGACGACGACACCTGCCGTCAGCTGGGCATCCGCGTGCACAAGGTCAACGTGGTGTGGCCGCTCGAAGCCACCATCACGCGCGACTTCGCCCAAGGGCTGCAGGAGATCCTGGTGGTGGAGGAAAAACGCCAGGTCATCGAATACCAGATCAAGGAAGAGCTCTACAACTGGCGCGCCGACGTGCGTCCCAACGTGCTGGGCAAGTTCGACGAGATCGAGGGTGACAACTCCGGCGGCGAATGGAGCATGCCCAATCCCAGCCAGAACTGGCTGCTGCGGCCCAAGGCCGACCTGACGCCGGCCATCATCGCCAAGGCGATCGCCAAACGCCTGAAGAAGCTGGGCGTGCCCGAGGACATCGTGGCGCGCATGGACGCGCGCATCTCCGTGGTGGAGGCGCGCGAGCGCGGCCTGCTGGAGGTGAAGACCGACACCGGCGAGCGCATGCCGTGGTTCTGCAGCGGCTGCCCGCACAACACCAGCACCCGCGTGCCCGAGGGCTCGCGCGCCGTGGCCGGCATTGGTTGCCACTACATGGCCAACTGGATGCCCGACCGCGCCACGAGCACCTTCACGCAGATGGGCGGGGAGGGCGTGACCTGGGTGGGCCAGGCGCCGTTCACCAAGGACAAGCACGTGTTCGCCAACCTGGGCGACGGCACCTACTTCCACAGCGGCCTGCTGGCGATCCGCCAGAGCATCGCCTCGGGCGCCAACATCACCTACAAGATCCTCTACAACGACGCCGTGGCCATGACCGGCGGCCAGCAGGTGGGCGAGCGCCCCGAAGGGCACTCGGTGGCGCAGATCGCCCACAGCCTGCGCGCCGAGGGCGTGGTCCGGCTGGTGGTGGTGACGGACGAGCCCGAGAAGTACCACGGCCGCACGCACCCGGCCAACGCCGCGCGCGTCGGCCACCCCGAGCTGCTCAACGACCTGCCGCCGGGCATTGAGGTCTTCCACCGCGACGAGCTGGACCGCATCCAGCATGAGTTCCGCGAGATCGCAGGCTGCACGGCCATCATCTATGACCAGACCTGCGCGACCGAGAAGCGCCGCCGCAGGAAGCGCGGCCTGCTGGCCACACCCGCCAAGACCGTGGTCATCAACGAGCTGGTGTGCGAGGGCTGCGGCGATTGCTCGGTGCAGTCCAACTGCCTGTCGGTGGAGCCGGTGGAGACCGAGTTCGGCCGCAAGCGCCGCATCAACCAGAGCACCTGCAACAAGGACTATTCCTGCGTGAAGGGCTTCTGCCCGAGCTTCGTCACCGTCGAGGGCGGCCAGCTCAAGAAGCCCAAGAAAGAGAAGAAGGGCGACCTGTCCACGATGGCGCCCATCCCCGAGCCGGTGCTGCCGGCGGCCGAAGCCGCGTGGGGCATCGTCGTGGCTGGTGTGGGCGGCACGGGCGTGATCACCATCGGGTCCCTGCTGGGCATGGCCGCGCACCTGGAGGGCAAGGGCGTCATCACGCAGGACGCGGCGGGCCTGGCGCAAAAGGGTGGCTCCACCTGGAGCCATGTGCAGATCGCCAACCGCCCCGAGGCCATCCACACCACCAAGGTGGACACGGCCAAGGCGGACCTGGTGATCGGCTGCGACCCCATCGTTGCCGCGAACAAGGCCACGCTGGCCGCCATGCAGCCGGGGCGCACATTCGTGGCCCTCAACAGCCACGGCACGCCGGCCGCGGCCTTTGTGCACAACCCCAATTGGCAGTTCCCGGCTGACGGCTGCGAGGCCGCCATCGCACAGGCCGTGGGCGCCGAGTTGCTGGGTGTGTTCGACGCCGAGCAGGTGGCCAGCCAGTTGCTGGGTGACAGCATCTACACCAACCCGCTGATGCTGGGCTATGCGTGGCAAAAGGGCCGCGTGCCGCTGTCCCACGCCGCGCTCATGCGCGCCATGGAGCTCAATGGCGTACAGGTGGAGAACAACAAGGCCGCCTTCGAATGGGGACGCCGCTGCGCGCACAACCTGGCCGAGGTGCAGGCGCTGTTCCAGGCCGCGCAGGTGATCCAGTTCGTGAAGAAGCCCGGCTTGGCCGAGATGGTCGCCAAGCGTGTGGACTTCCTCACGGGCTACCAGAACGCCGCCTATGCGGCCGAGTACCAGGCCTTCGTGGACAAGGTGCGCGCGGCCGAGGATTCACTGGGCCAGGGCACGCGCCTCACTGAGGCGGTGGCGCGCTACCTGTTCAAGCTGATGGCCTACAAGGACGAGTACGAAGTGGCGCGGCTGCACACCGACAAGGCGTTCACCGACAAGATCGCCGCGATGTACGAAGGCGACTACAAGCTGGTGCACCACCTGGCGCCCCCGCTGCTGGCCAAGCACAACGACAAGGGTGAGTTGGTCAAGCAAAGCTACGGGCCCTGGGTGCGCAAGGCCTTCGGCGTGCTGGCTCGCATGAAGGGACTGCGCGGTACGGCGCTCGATGTCTTCGGTCGGACCGAGGAGCGCAAGACCGAGCGCGCGCTGATCCGCGAATACCGCGCCTGCATCGAGGAACTGCTGAAGGGCCTGACGGCCGAGCGTCTGGCGCTGGCGGTGGAGATCGCGCGTATCCCTGAGGACATCCGCGGCTACGGCCATGTGAAGGAGCGCCACCTGCAGGCCGCGCGCAAGAAGTGGTTCGCGCTCATGGACCGCTGGCGCGCCCCACACGCGGGTGCGCCCCGCCAAGTGGCCTGAGACGGTGGGCGGGCCTGTCATGCCCGCCTATTCCTTCCCCGCCTATTCCTTCCCCGCCTATTCCTTCTGACCCCGCCCGTCGCCGCCTGCCCCTGCCCCAGGGCAGCGCGGTCGTTCACGCGTTCTGAGGAATGGGCATGCCGGCCGCACTGGACGGGCCTTCTTGCCCGGCCGGCGGGTCGGCCAGCTGCACGCGGCTGACCGGCACCGCCAGCCGCATGCCCAGCGCCTGCAGCCGGCCCAGCAACGCCAGGTTGATGCGCTGCTGCAGGTCCATGTAGAGGTTGTAGTCCGGGTTTTTGACGATGTAGACCACTTCGTAATCGAGCGAGCTGGCGCCAAATCCCTTGAAATGCGCGCGGTCGAAGCGCAGTTGCGGTTCGGCCTCGATGATGTCGCGCACCGCTTGTGCCAGGGCCTGCGCCTGCTCGGGCGAGGTGTCCTGCGCCACGCCAAAGCCAAACACGATGCGGCGCTCGCGCATGTGGCGATAGTTGTTGATGGTCTGCTTGAGCAACTCGGTGTTGCTCATCACCACCTGTTCCCCGCTCAGGGCGCGGATGCGCGTGGTCTTCACGCCCACCTGCTGCACGGTGCCTGCGATGGCGCCCACGACGATGAAGTCGCCCACCTCGAAGGGCTTGTCCACCGCGATCGCCATGGAGGCGAATAGATCGCCCAGCACGCTTTGCACCGCCAGCGCCACCGCAATGCCGCCCACGCCCAGGCTGGCCACGAAGGCGGTGATGTTCACCCCCAGGTTCGAGAGGATGGCCAGCAGCACCGTGGCCCACACCAGCGTGCGCAGCCCCCAGGACATGAGCGTGGCCGAGGCGCTGATCTGCCCCGTGCCCGCGGCGCCATGGTGGCGCCGGTAGCGCTCGACCCCCAGACTGATGGCGCGCGTGCCCCACAGCCCCAGCTGCACCGCCACGGCCAGGAACCAGAGCTGGCTCACACGGTCATGCCAACGCCCGGGCAGGTCCAGCATGCCGGTGCCCACCAGCAGTGCCGCCAGCAGGATGAGCAGACGGCTGGTTCCGGCGAGCACCTGCGCCAGCAGGCTTGCCGCGCCGGCATCGCCGCCGCCGGATTTGCGGTCGGCATGCGCGACGGCCCAGCGCAGCAGCAGCGTGAGCGCCAGGTAGATGCCCATGGCCGTGGCCGCCGCCGCCAATACCTCGGCAGCGGACATGCCCCAGAACCACTCTGTCTCCAGCCAGGCGGATACCGATGCGAAATCCATGGAAAGCGTTTCCTTTCTTGACACGGGGGGTGGGAGGGAAGGGGCCGCGGCGCGGCGCCGGCCGCTGCGGGCGGCACACAGGCATGCTACGAAGCCCTGCCAGGCGCCGGCGTAGGCCCAGGCCGACGATGGGCGCGTCGCATCCGATGCATTAACCGCCCCTGGTCCGGGGCTTTATGCTATATATGTGATAGCTGTTGGCGCTCATTGGACGGGCGTTGCAAGGTGTTTTGATACTGAATCTCGGAGGGCGCCCGCAGCCCGCCGGCCGCCGGTGCGCGCAGCCCTGGCCGGCAGCCCCCCGCATACAATGGCCGGCTCACCGCCCGCAGGCCCTGGCGCCTCCCGGCGGAGCCCCTTTGCACCTATTACTACCAGTGGAGTCCTTCCCGTGTTGATTTCTTCTGCCTTTGCACAGACCGCCCCCGCCGCAGCCGCCGAGGCCGGCCTGATGGGATCGCTCACCAGCATGCTGCCGCTGGTGCTGATGTTCGTGGTGCTGTACTTCATCATGATCCGTCCCCAGATGAAGCGCCAGAAAGAGCACCGCGCCATGATCGACGCGCTGGCCAAGGGCGACGAAGTGGCCACGGCCGGCGGCTTGCTGGGCAAGGTGGCGGGCCTGAGCGAAGGCTACCTGCAACTGGAGATTGCGCCTGGCGTGCAGGTGCAGGTGCAGCGCAGCGCCGTGGCCCAGGTGCTGCCCAAGGGCACGGTCAAGTAAACCGTCCCAGCTGTAGGCCCACGGGCCTTGTTATGAGGGCAGTGCTGCGCCGCATCCCGCGGCCGCTGCCCCGCATGGATTGAAGAGCGCGATCATGAACCGTTATCCGGTCTGGAAGTACGCGATCCTGGTGATCGTGTTGCTCATTGGGGCCCTGTATACCCTGCCCAACTTCTTTGGCGAGGCGCCCGCGGTGCAGGTGTCGTCGGCCAAGGCCACGCTGAAGGTCGACGCCGCGGTCCAGCAGCGCGTCGAGGACGCGCTGAAAGCCGCCAACGTGGCCTCGGACTCCATCGTGTTCGACGGCAACTCGGTGCGCGCGCGCTTTGACACGCCGGACAACCAGCTCAAGGCCAAGGACGCGATCGAGAAGGCCCTGATCCCCGACCCGAGCGATCCTTCCTACATCGTGGCGCTGAACCTCGTGTCGCGCTCGCCCGACTGGCTCACCGCGCTGCATGCACGGCCCATGTACCTCGGCCTGGACCTGCGCGGCGGCGTGCACTTCATGCTGCAGGTGGACATGCAGGCGGCGATCACGAAGAAGATCGAGTCGTACGCAGGCGACCTGCGCAGCGCGCTGCGCGAGAAGAACATCCGGCACGGCGGCATCGGCCGCGAAGGGCAGGCCGTGGACATCCGCGTGCGCGACGAGGCCACGCTCACGGCGGCACGCAACCTGATCGCCGACCAGTTCCCGGACCTGGCGGTCGTGAGCAGCGCCGACGGCGACGGTATGCGCCTGCGCGCCACCATCAAGCCCGAGGCCCTGCGCAAGGTGCAAGAGCAGGCCTTGAAGCAGAACATGGTCACGCTGCACAACCGTATCAACGAACTGGGCGTGGCCGAGCCCGTGATCCAGCAGCAGGGCCTGGACCGCATCGTGGTGCAGCTGCCCGGCGTGCAGGACACGGCCAAGGCCAAGGACATCCTGGGCCGCACCGCCACGCTGGAAGTGCGCATGGTGGACGAGGGCACCGAGGCGCGCGCCGCCGAAATGGGTACGGGCCCCGTGCCGTTCGGTGCCGAGAAATACCTGGACCGCAACGGCCAGGCCGTGATCGTGAAGAAGCAGGTCGTGCTGACCGGCGAGAACCTCACCGACGCGCAGCCAGGATTCGACGGCCAGACCCAGGAGCCCACCGTGAACCTCACGCTGGACGCCAAGGGCTCGCGCATCTTCAAGGACATCACGCGCGAGAACGTGGGCAAGCGCATGGCCATCGTGCTGTTCGAAAAGGGTAAGGGCGAGGTGGTGACCGCGCCCGTGATCCGCAGCGAGATTGGCGGTGGTCGCGTGCAGATCTCCGGCCGCATGACCACGGCCGAGGCCAACGACACCGCACTGCTGCTGCGCGCCGGCTCGCTGGCCGCGCCCATGGAGATCATCGAGGAATACACCATCGGCCCGAGCCTGGGTGCCGACAACATCGAACGGGGTATCCAGTCGGTGGTCTGGGGCATGGTGGCCATCGCGGCCTTCATGTGCGTGTACTACAGGCTGTTCGGCGTGTTCTCCACGATCGCGCTGGGCGTGAACGTGCTGCTGCTGATCGCCATCCTGTCGATGCTGCAGGCCACGCTGACCCTGCCCGGCATCGCCGCCATGGCCCTGGCGCTGGGCGTGGCCATCGACTCCAACGTGCTGATCAACGAGCGCATCCGCGAGGAACTGCGCGCTGGCGTGGCCCCGCAGGCGGCGATCGCCACGGGCTACGAGCGCGCCTGGGCCACCATCCTGGACTCCAACGTCACCACGCTGATTGCGGGCCTGGCGCTGCTGGCCTTCGGCACGGGGCCGGTGCGCGGCTTTGCCGTGGTGCACTGCATCGGCATCCTGACCAGCATGTTCTCGGCGGTGTTCTTCTCGCGTGGCCTGGTCAACCTCTGGTATGGCCGCAAGAAGAAGCTCAAGAGCGTGTCCATCGGCCAGGTGTGGAAGCCCGAGGGCGATGAGCACCGCTCGGTGGCTGCCCGCGGCAACAGCAACTAAGAAAGGGGAAAACCATGGAGTTTTTCCGCATCAAAAAAGACATCCCGTTCATGAAGTACGCGTTGGTGCTCAACGCGGTGTCTTTCATCACTTTCGCGCTGGCGGTGTTCTTCCTGGTCACGCGGGGCCTGCACCTGTCGGTGGAGTTCACGGGTGGCACCGTCATGGAGGTGGCCTACACGCAGACGGCCGACATCGGCAAGGTGCGCGACACCGTCGCGGGCCTGGGCTATGCCGACGTGGTGGTGCAGAACTTCGGCACCTCGCGCGACGTGATGATCCGCCTGCCCGTGCAAAAGGGCGTCACCTCGGCCCAGCAAAGCGAGCAGGTGCTGAGCGCGCTGAAGGCGCAGGACCCCGAGGTCACGCTGCGGCGCACCGAGTTCGTGGGCCCGCAGGTGGGCGAAGAACTGGTGCACGGCGGCCTGATGGCGCTGGGCATGGTGGTGCTGGGCATTGTGATCTACCTGGCCTTCCGCTTCGAGTGGAAGTTCGGCGTGGCAGCGGTGATCGCCAACCTGCACGACGTGGTCATCATTCTGGGCTTCTTTGCGTTCTTCCAATGGGAGTTCTCGCTGTCGGTGCTGGCCGGCGTGCTGGCCGTGCTGGGCTATTCGGTGAACGAGTCGGTGGTGATCTTCGACCGTATCCGCGAGGCCTTCCGCAAGTTCCGCAAGCTCAACACGCATGAGGTGATCGACCACGCCATCACCTCCACCATGAGCCGCACCATCATCACCCATGCCTCCACCGAGGCCATGGTGCTGTCCATGTTCTTCTTCGGGGGCCCCAGCCTGCACTACTTCGCACTGGCGCTGACCATCGGCATCCTGTTCGGCATCTACTCGTCGGTGTTCGTTGCCGCGGCCATCGCCATGTGGCTGGGCGTCAAGCGCGAAGACCTGGTCAAGGCGCCGACCCGCAAGGAAGGCGACCCGGCCGACCCGAACTCCGGCGCCGTGGTCTGACGATGCGCGTGCGCAGCCGCCTTGTCCGCGTGCCGATGCAAAGGCCGGGGCGCGACAGCGGCTGGGGCTAATATCGGAGCCCTATGGATTTTTCGCCCACTTCCACTGCCCACCGACGGCTGGCCCACCTGGCCCGCCAGCGTTTCGTGGAGGGGCTGTGCGCCGGCTTGCCGGCGCTGGACAAAACAGTCCATGACTTCCTGACCGAGTTGATGGGGCAGACCGCCACGCAGCGCGACATGCAGTTGCGGCGCGATGCCTGGATGGGCCATCAGGCCCACCGCAAGACCTGGGTGGAACATCTGGGCCGGGCTTGGCGGGAAAGCCTGGCGCCCCCGCCCGTCACGGGGCGCGGCACCCTCAACGCGTCCAAGGCGTTCGATGGGCTTGAACTGCTGGGCGACGACGTGCTGGAGAACAAGATCATCGCCTCGCGGATGGCGCTGACCCTCACCGAGCATGTGGCCGCTCCTTTCGATTCCGCGCGGCAGCGCACACAGCATCTGGAAGGCCGTGAGCTGGCCGGCACCGATATCCTGCGCCCCGAAACCCTGTGCCTGCATCTGGTCGAGCAGTGGTTGGAGGTGGGCCTGCAGCGCGACCATTTGCAGATGGTGATCGACCCGCTGCAGCGCGAACTGGCGGCGCTGGCGCTGGCGCAGTACCAGGCCCTTGTGAAGCTGTACGACGAACAGGGCGTCGTGGCGCAGGACGACCTGCGCGCCCGCGTGCGCCGCGCGGCCGCCGGCCCCAACACCGGCAGCCCCGCCGAGCCGCCGCCCGCGTCCGGTCCCGTGGGGCTGGCCTCGCAGGCATTGCAGCAGTCGCGCGCCGCGCTGGGGCGGCCCACGGAATTTGCCCCCACGCGACATGCGGCGTCGGCCTTCATGCCTCCGCCCCCCGGCATGCGCGGGCAGCCGGCGATGGCCGGCATGGGCAGCCCGCTGGTGCGCGCGCGCCAGCGCGCCCAGGGCGTGATGGTGCAGCTGCGGCGCTTGCTCACGCAGCCCACCACGGGCTACGACATGGTCAAGGCACCCCCCGCGTCCGCGGCGCTGGCCCATGCGCTGGCGGCGCACCGCGTCTCGGCCGACAGCTACTACAGCGACGTGGCCACGCTGGTCGAGGACTACAGCCCACAGGCCGTGGTCCGCGTGGCGAGCGCCGTGCGCGAGCGGTCCGTGGAGTTCAAGAAGAAGGCCAGCACCGCCAGCGAGAAGGCCATCATCGAGGTGGTGGCGCTGATGTTCCAGAGCATCCTGAGTGAAGACCGCATCCCGCCCTCGGTGCGCGTGTGGTTTGCACGCCTGCAGGTGCCGGTGCTGCGCGTGGCGCTGGCCGAGCCCGAGTTCTTCAGCAACCTCACGCACCCCGCGCGCCAGCTCATCGACCGCATGGGCGCCTGCGTGCTGGGCTTTGACGCCAGCTCCATCAACGGCAGCGCGCTGGAGGCCGAGATCCGCCGCATCGTGCAGGTGATCGAGCAGTACCCCGAGACCGGCCAGCGCGTGTTCCAGCTGGTGCATGACGAGTTCGAGAAATTCCTCGCCAAATTCCTCACCGAGAAGCAGGGCACCTCGCGCATCGTCAGCGTGGCCCAGCAGGTGGAGCAGCGCGAGACGCTGGCGATCCAGTACACCATCGAGCTGCGCGCGCTGCTCAAGGACATGCCGGTGCGCGACGAGATCCGCGAGTTCTTGTTCAAGACATGGGCCGAGGTGCTGGCGATGTCGGCCGTGCGCGACGGGGCCCAGCATGCCAGTACCGCGGCCTTCAAGCGCGCCGCGGCCGACCTGGTGTGGGCGGCGGGCGCCAAGCCCAACCGCGCCGACCGTGCGCTGGTCATCCAGAACCTGCCGGCGCTGCTGCAGAGCCTGCGCCAGGGGCTGGCGCTGATCGGCGTGGCGGGGCCCGAGCAGGACGCACAGATCAAGGGAATCACCGACACGCTGGCCGACGCTTTCCTCTCCAAGACGGCCTCGATCCCGCAGGCGCACATCGATGCCATGGCCAAACGCCTGGCGAACCTGGAGGACTACATCGGCGACGAGGCGCTGGGCGACATGCCGCTGAGTGCGGACAACATCGAGTTGCTGCTGGGCATCGACGCCTCGTCCATCCACGTCATCGCCGACAATGGCGCGCCTGTGCAGGACGACATGGTGGCCTGGGCGCAGCAGCTGCCGCTGGGCACCTGGTTCACGCTGGACCACAACGGCGCGTCCACGCAGGTGCAATACGCCTGGCACAGCCAGCGCAAGCAGCTGCACCTGTTTGCCACGCGCGATGGCGGCAGCTACCTCATCCAGCTGCGCCGGCTGGGGGCCTACCTGCAGGCGGGTCTGCTGGTAGCGCAGGAGGAGGAGAGCCTCACGCTGCGCGCCACGCGCGATGCGCTCACCAAGCTGGACGCCAACCCGGAGCGCCTGCTGGGTTGAGCGGTCGCGCCGCGGCCCAACGCGCACAACGGGGGCCGGCTGCGCACAGCCGCGCCGCGGGCCTCAAGCCTCTGGCATGTCCGCGGCGGCGCTGAAGCCATCGCGCGTATTGCGCGGCCTGGCATTGCACGACGGCGCGGCGTTGCGGGGTGCGACCGGTGGCGGACTGCGCGTCGACAGCTGCTATGGATGAAATAGCTTTGACGCTGGACAGAAGCGCGCCAAGCCCCGTTCTATTCCCATTCATCACCACCCCGCACCACGCGGCGCACCACGTCGGCGGCGAAGCCACGCGTGGCCAGAAAGCGCATCTGGCGCGCACGCTCCTGCGGCGTGTCGGCGGGCTGGTCGCCAAAGCGCTGGCGCCACACGGCCCGGGCGCGCTGCAGTTCGGTGCCCGCCAGCTGGGCGGCGGTGCTGCGCACCAAATCCTCGTCCAGCCCCTTGCGCCGCAGCTCCTGCAGCACGCGCTGGGTGCCGAAGCGCTCCGCGCGGCGGTGCACCACGGACTCGGCCACGCGCTCTGCATTGATGAAGTCGCGCGCCTGCAGCTCGTCCAGCAGCGCCGGCAGATCGTCGCCCTCCTGCACGTGGCGCGCCAGCTTGGCCTGCAGTTCGCTGCGCGAATGCTCGCGCTGGGCAAGCAGGCGCAGCGCACGGCCCTTGAGGGAGAGGGCGGTGAATCCCATGAATGCTATTGAAAAAAGAGCTTCCAGCGCTTGATGGTCAAGCGCTGGAGGCAGATTTCGTTCAAAAACCCCGGTGCGTGGTTACGCCTCGATCTCGCCCGTCTTGTCGGCCTTCTTGCCGCGCGCAGGCTTGTCTTCGGGCAGATCGGCCGCCGGGCTCGCGTGGCCCGTGGGCAGCAGTGCGATGCCCAGGCTTTCGCGCACCTTGTTCTCGATCTCCACGGCCAGGCCAGGGTTCTCGCGCAGGAACTCGCGGGCGTTGTCGCGGCCCTGGCCGATCTTTTCGCCGTTGTAGGCATACCAGGCGCCACTCTTTTCCAGGATGCGCGCGTTCACGCCCATGTCGATGATCTCGCCCTCGCGCGAGATGCCCTCGCCGAACAGGATGTCGAATTCGGCCGTCTTGAACGGGGGCGAGACCTTGTTCTTCACCACCTTCACCTTGGTCTCGTTGCCGATCGCCTCGTCGCCCTTCTTGATGGTGCCGGTGCGGCGGATGTCCAGGCGTACCGAGGCGTAGAACTTCAGCGCATTGCCGCCGGTGGTGGTCTCGGGGCTGCCGAACATCACGCCGATCTTCATGCGGATCTGGTTGATGAAGATGACCATGCAGTTGGTCTTCTTGATGGTGGCGGTGAGCTTGCGCAGTGCCTGGCTCATCAGGCGTGCCTGCAGGCCGGGCAGGGCGTCGCCCATCTCGCCCTCGATTTCGGCCTTGGGCGTGAGGGCGGCGACCGAGTCCACCACGATCAGGTCCACGGCACCCGAGCGCACCAGGCTGTCCACGATTTCCAGCGCCTGCTCGCCCGTGTCCGGCTGGCTGATGAGCAGGTCGGTGAGCTGAACGCCGAGCTTGCTGGCGTACTGCACATCCAGCGCATGCTCGGCATCCACGAAAGCGCACTGGCCGCCTTGCTTCTGCATCTCGGCGATGACCTGCAGCGTGAGCGTGGTCTTGCCCGAGCTTTCCGGTCCGTAGATCTCGATCACGCGGCCGCGCGGCAGGCCGCCCACGCCCAGGGCGATGTCCAGGCCCAGCGAGCCGGTGGAGACCACCTGGATGTCCTCAATGGCCTCGCCCTCGCCCAGGCGCATGATGGTGCCCTTGCCAAACTGCTTTTCGATCTGCGCGAGGGCGGCTTGCAGGGCCTTGGCCTTTTCGCTGTTGACGGCGGTTGCGTTGCCTTTGACGGTGGCGTCCATGGAATGCTCCTTCGGGTCGGGGTCGCGGTGAAATCGTGTGCCTGCCTGGAAACTGTTTCCAATGACAGGCTGGATGCTTGAACAGTAGTTTATGGGCGGTTGATGCGTTATCCAATCAATTTTTGGTCAGTTTGGCTGACAATATGCGGATGACCGCTCCCCCCAGCCTCGACGACCGCTGGCGCCAGACCCACCTGGGCCGCCTGCTGGGCCATGCCATGCGGCGCTTCGATGCGCGCGTGCTGCAGCTCATGGCGCGCGACGTGCAGGTGCCGCTGGCGCTGTCCAACCTCGCGGCGCGCGACCAGGTGAGCGCCGCGCACATCCACATCACGCGGCATCTGTCGCTGCAGGGGGACCGCCTCACCGACCTGGCCGAGCGCGCGGGCATGGCCAAGCAGTCCATGGCCGCGCTGGTGGAGCAGTGCGCGGCCTGGGGCCTGGTCACGCGCGAGCCCGATCCGCGCGATGCGCGTGCGCGCCTGGTGCGCTTCACGCCCACGGGACTGGCGTGGCTGCAGGCGTTTCGCGCGGCGGTGGCGCAGGCCGAGGGCGAGTTCCGCGCCGAGGTGGGGCAGGACGTGGCCACGGTGGTCGCGCTGGGCCTGGAGGCCTATGCCGGCGGCGAGGGCACGGCGGCCTAAAATTCAGGCAGAGCGCAGGCCGGCGCACGACAACCAGGAGAGACACCCCATGCGCATCCTCATTGCCGAAGACGACCAGGTGCTTGCCGACGGGCTGCTGCGCACGCTGCGCGGCTCGGGCGCCGTGGTGGACCATGTGGCCAGCGGCACCGAGGTCGATACCGCGCTCCTGACCAACAACGAGTTCGACCTGCTGATCCTCGACCTGGGCCTGCCCAAGATGCACGGCCTGGAGGTGCTCAAGCGCCTGCGCGGGCGCGGCTCGGCGCTGCCGGTGCTGATCCTCACGGCGGCCGACAGCGTGGACGAGCGCGTGAAGGGCCTGGACCTGGGCGCCGACGACTACATGGCCAAGCCGTTCGCGCTGTCGGAGCTGGAGGCGCGCGTGCGTGCGCTCACGCGCCGCGGCATGGGCGGCACCAGCAGCGCCATCCGCCACGGGCCCCTGGTGTACGACCAGGCGGGCCGCGTGGCCACCATCGACGGCAAGATGGTGGAGCTGTCCGCGCGCGAGCTGGGCCTGCTGGAGGTGCTGCTGCAGCGCGCCGGCCGCCTGGTGAGCAAGGAGCAGCTGGTGGAGCGCCTGTGCGAGTGGGGCGAGGAGGTGAGCAACAACGCCATCGAGGTCTACATCCACCGCCTGCGCAAGAAGATCGAGCGCGGGCCGATCCGCATCGCCACCGTGCGCGGCCTGGGCTACTGCCTGGAAAAGATCCCCGGCTGACGGGATCCGTGGATGCTCTGTTATTGATAGCTGCTTGCGCTTGATGCATAAGCGCTCGCGGCCAAAAACACCCACCACCTTGAAAATCTTCCAGCGCGAGCAGCGCTCCCTCTTCGGCGAAATCCTGGACTGGATGCTCACGCCGCTGCTGCTGCTGTGGCCGGTGAGCCTGGCGCTGACCTGGCTGGTGGCCCAGGGCCTGGCCAACAAGCCCTTCGACCGCGCGCTGGAGTACAACGCCCATGCGTTGGCGCAGCTCGTCACGGTGCACGACGGCAAGGTGCTGTTCAACCTGCCCCAGCCCGCCAGCGAGATCCTGCGCGCCGACGAGTCCGACATCGTCTATTACCAGGTGCTCTCGCCCACGGGCGACTACCTCTCGGGCGAGCGCGACCTGCCGCGCCCGCCGCCCGAGGAGCAGGCGTTCTCCGGCGAGGTGCGGCTGCGCGACGCCGAGCTGCGCGGCATCGACATCCGCGTGGCCTACATCTGGGTGCGCGTGCCGCTGCCCGATGCGCCCGCCGCGCTGGTGCAGGTGGCCGAGACACGCGCCAAGCGCAGCGTGCTGGCCACCGAGATCATCAAGGGCGTGATGCTGCCGCAGTTCGTCATCCTGCCGCTGGCGGTGCTGCTGGTCTGGCTGGCGCTGGCGCGCGGCATCAAGCCGCTGCACCAGCTGGAGGAGCGCATCCGCGCGCGCAAGCCCGACGACCTCTCGCCGCTGGACCACAAGGCCGTGCCGATGGAAGTGGCGCCGCTGGTGGATTCGGTGAACGACCTGCTGCGGCGCCTGTCGGAATCCATGGCCACGCAAAAGCGCTTCCTGGCCGACGCCGCGCACCAGCTCAAGACCCCCCTGGCCGGGCTGCGCATGCAGGCCGACCTGGCGCAGCGCGAGGGCACCAGCACCGAGGAGCTCAAGCAGTCGCTCAAGCAGATCGGGCGTTCGTCCATCCGCGCCACGCACACCGTCAACCAGTTGCTGGCGCTGGCGCGGGCCGAGGGCGGCAGCGCCGTGGTGCAGCGCCAGCCGCTGGACCTGGCGCGGCTGGTGATCGAGGTGGTGCGCGACAGCGTGCCGCGCGCCATGGACAAGCACATCGACCTGGGCTACGACGGCGTCGAGCCCGGCACCAATGGCGTGTGGATGGACGGCAACCCCACGCTGCTGAAGGAACTGGTGCGCAACCTGGTGGACAACGCCATCAACTACACCCCGTCCAGCGCGCAGCAGCCCGGCGTGATCACCGCGCGCGTGCTGCCCGACCCGTTCAGCCATGTGCTGCTGCTGCAGGTGGAGGACTCGGGCCCCGGCGTGCCCGAGGCTGAGCGCGAACTGGTCTTCCAGCCCTTCTACCGCGCTCTGGGGACGGACGCCGACGGCTCCGGCCTGGGCCTGCCCATCGTGCGCGAGATCGCGCGCCAGCACGGCGCAGAGGTGGAGCTGGAGGACGTGCGCCCCGGCGCGGCCATGCCCGGCGCGCGCTTCAGCGTGCGTTTCGCGGCACGCGAATCGGGGCCATAGCGCTGCCGCTGTCCGATGCTATCGATTAAATAGCTGCTCGCGCTTGATGGGCAAGCGCTGGAGGTCATTTTGATGTGGATTCAAGCAGCCGGTGCGGCCGTGCCCGCCGCGGGGTCCGCCAGCGCCAGCAGCCAGTCGCGAAAGCGCACCAGCGTGGCCAGCTGCGCACGCGACTCGGGGTAGCACAGCCAGTAGCCCAGGTCGCTCGTGTAGCCGCCGCCGGGCAGCGGCTCGGTGACGGTGCCGGCGGCAATCTCGTCCTGCACCAGGCAGCGCGGCACCAGGGCCAGGCCCATGCCCACCGACACCGCGCGGATGATGGTCTGGAACTGGTCGAACTGCGGGCCGGCCAGCGGGTCCAGGCCGTTCACGCCGTGCGCCTCGGCCCAGTGCTGCCAGGCGCCGGGCACGCTCACGTGGCGCAGCAGCGTGTGGCGTGCCACGTCCTGCGGGCTGTGCAGGGGCGGCGCGCCGGCCAGCCCGGCGCGCGGGCCGATCAGGGCCACGTCGTTGCCCGTCAGGTAGTGCGCGCGTGCGCCCGGCCAATGCCCGTCGCCGAACAGGATGGAGCAGTCCAGCTCGGGGTCGGCAAAGTCGTAGCCGTGCACGTAGGGCACGAAGTGCAGCGTGATCTGCGGGTGCTGCGCACGCAGCTGCGGCAGGCGCGGAATCAGCCACTTGGCGGCCAGCGTGGGCAGCACCGACAGGTGCAGCGCGCCGCCCTCGTCGCCGCTGGTGATCAGCTCCAGCGTGGCCGCCTCCAGGCGGGCGAGCAGGGCGCTCACGGCCTTTTCGTAGCGCTCACCGGCGGGCGTGAGCGACAGGCGCTTGCGGCTGCGCTCGAACAGCGCAACGCCCACCCAGCGCTCCAGCTCCTGCACCTGCTTGCTCACCGCGCTCTGGGTGAGGTGCAGTGCCTCGGCCGCGCGCGAGATGCCCCCGAAGCGGGCCACGGTACAGAACGCCCGCAGCAGATGCAGCGGCGGGTGAAGGCGGCGCAGGATCATGGGATTTGCCGATCAAAACATTCCACAATGGAATGATAACAGGCACAGCTATTGCTTTTCCGTCCGCACCCCTTCGTTTATCTTTCGTGCACCATCAAAGGATTGAGTCCATGCAACGTCGCAAACTGATTGCCGCGCTGGCGGTTACCTCTGTAGTTTCTGGAATGACCTTCGCCCAGGACAACAGCCGTCCCCTGCGCATCGTCGTGCCCTTCCCGCCGGGCGGCGCCACCGACATTGCCGGCCGCTCGCTGCAGGAACCCCTGCAGCGCCTGCTGGGCCAGCCGGTGGTGATCGAGAACAAGGCCGGCGCGGGCGGCTCCATCGGCATGGCCGAGGTGGCGCGCGCCACCGACGGGCTGACCTTCGGCGTGGCCACGCTGTCCACCCACGGCGTGAACCCGGCCGTGCTGGGCAAGCTGCCCTACGACCCCATCAAGGACTTCGTCGGCGTGACCGAGATCGTCAAGGCGCCCGGCATCATCGTGGTCAACCCCAAGGTGCTGCCCGTCAAGGACTTCGCCGACCTCGTGAAGCACCTGAAGGCCCATCCCGGCAAGGTGGAATACGCGACGCCGGGCAACGGCACCATCGGCCACATGTGGGGCGAGCTGTTCAAGAGCGCCACGGGCACCAGCATGGTGCACATCCCCTACCGCGGTGCGGGTCCGGCCACCAACGACGTGCTGGGCGGCCAGGTGCCGGTGTACTTCGACCAAGTGGCCTCGTCGCTGCCGCACGTGAAGGCCGGCAAGCTCAAGGCCCTGGCCGTGTCCTGGCACGAACGCCTGGCCGTGCTGCCCGACGTGCCCACCTATGCCGAGCTGGGGTACAAGCAGGCCAACGATGCGTCGTGGTTCGGCCTGGTGGCGCCTAAATCCACCCCCGCGGCCCAGGTGCAGCGCGTGCAGCAGGCCGTGGCCCAGGCCCTCAAGGAGCCGGCGGTGCGCGATCGCCTGGCGGCCCAGGGGCTGTATGCGTCGGGCACCACGCCCGCCGAGTTCTCCGCGCAGATCGCGCGTGAAATTGACAAGATGAAACAGGTGGCAGCCTATGCCAAGATCAAACTGGATTGATTTCCACGGAGTGTGCCTATGCAAGCAGTGCTGAAACTGATCCACAGCCAGTACCTGCAGGCCGAGCCCGGCGCAGCCGGCGCCCCTGCGGCGCCGCCCGCTGCGTCACCCGCGCGCATGGTCTCCCGCATCGCGGGGCGCACGCCCCTGGTGCTGGATTCGCCGCACAGCGGCACCGTCTACCCCGCCGACTTCCGCGCTGCGCTGGACCTGCCCGTGCTGCGCCGTGCGGAGGACACCCACGTCGAAAAGCTCTACGCCTTCGCGCCCGGGCTGGGCGTGGGCTGGGTGGAGGCGCACTTCCCGCGCATCTACCTGGACGCCAACCGCGACACCACCGAACTGGACGCCACCCTGCTGGACGCGCCCTGGCCCGACCCGGTCACCGCCGACCCCGTGGTACTGCAGAAGGTGCGCCTGGGCAAGGGGCTGATCTGGAAGTTCACCGACGAGGGCGAGCCCATCTACGACCGCCCGCTGGGCGTGGACGAGGTGCGTGCACGCATCGATCGCTGCTGGCGGCCCTACCACGCGGCGGTGGCGGCCGAGATCGACGCCGCCCACGCGCGCCATGGCTACAGCATCCACCTCAACTGCCACTCCATGCCCGCCGTGGCCGCCAGCCACGCCACGCTCTACCCGGGCCTGCACCATGCCGACTTCGTGGTGGGCGACCGCGACGGGGCCACCGCCAGCCCGGCGCTGTCGCAGCAGATCTGCGCATTCCTGCGCGAACGCGGCTACAGCGTGGACTACAACCATCCCTACAAGGGTGTGGAACTGGTGCGCCGCTACGGCAACCCGGCGCAGCATCGCCACAGCATCCAGGTGGAGATCAACCGCAAGCTCTACATGGACGAGCAGACGCTGGACATCCTGCCGGCAGGGTTCGACCGGCTGCGCGCCGACCTGCGCGCGCTGGTGGAGTCTCTGCTGGCGACCGACCCGCGCGGCTGATCGCTGGCGGCGGCATTCAGGCGGCGGCCTCGGCAGCGAAGGGGCCGCGGTCGGCTGTACCGAGGTTCCCAACGCAAGGCCCGTTCCCATGGACGGGCCTTTGTCATTCCACGCGCTTGTGCAGGCCAGTGGCGATAAAAAACATAGCTGCTGGCGCTTACCAGGCAAGGGTGGATGCGGGATTCTTTCGCGGCGGCCACCGGGCGCCGCCGCGGTGTGCGCCGGCAGTGCATTCCGCATTGGAATGAGATGTGTCGCAACGCTCATTGGTCAGCGACCCGCGGGGTTACCAGAATGGTTTGTTACCAAAGACCAACCTTGAGGGAGCATTGCATGCAGCGTAGAGACATCCTGACACTGGCGGCCGCTGGCGCCATCCCCGGCCTGGCGAGCGCCCAGGCCTCCAGCAGCACCCTGCGGTTGGTGGTCCCCTTCCCGCAGGGCGGCGCCACCGACATCACCGCGCGTGTGCTGGCCGCGCCGCTGTCGCGCATCCTCGGCATGCCCGTGAAGGTGGACAACCTGCCCGGCGCGGGCGGCGCCACCGGCATGCAGGCGGTGGCCAAGGCCGCGGCCGACGGGATGACGCTGGGCGTGGCCACGCTCTCCACGCATGGCGTGAACCCCGCCGTGTACAAGAAGCTGCCCTACGATGCGATCAAGGACTTTGCGGCGGTGACCGAGATCGTCAAGGCTCCGGGCGTGCTGGTGGTGCACCCCAGCGTGCCGGCGCAAAACTTCGAGCAGTTCATCAAGCTGCTCAAGAGCCAGCCGGGCAAGATCACCTATGCCACGCCCGGTGCGGGCACCATCGGCCACATGTGGGCCGAGCTGCTGCAAAGCACCACCGGCACGTCCATGAAGCACGTGCCCTTCCGCGGCGCGGCGCCCGCCGTGGCCGACTTGCTGGAGGGCAAGGTGCAGGTGTACTGCGACCAGGTGGCGTCGTCGCTGCCGCACATCCAGGCGGGCAATCTGCGCGCGCTGGCCGTGTCGTGGAATCAGCGCCTGGCCGTGCTGCCCAAGGTGCCCACCTATGCCGAGCTGAGCCTGTTCACCAACAACGATCCGTCGTGGTTCGGTCTGGTGGCACCCGCCGGCACGCCCGCCGTCGTGGTCCGCGCGCGCCGCAACGCCGTCGCACAGGCGCTGGAGGAGCCCGCCGTGCGCAAGGCGCTGGCCGACCACGGGCTGTTCCCCTCGGGTTCGCTGCCCGCGGAATTCGGGGCCCAGATCCAGAAGGAAGTGGACAAGATGCGGCGCGTGAGCCGCTTTGCGCAGATCAGCTTGGACGCGGGCTGACGGCTGACGGCGGGCCGGCAGCAGCGCTGCCGGCGCGAAGGCCGCCATCCATCAAGGCTGCCGCGCGCCATGCCGCGCAGGCCACGGCGGCCGGCAAACCGCGCCGGCGGCGTGCCAGGGATCAGGCGCAGGGGCGCAGCGTCTTGCCGGCCAGCGCCGGCTGCAGCGTGGTGTCCAGGCGTGTGCGCAGCGTGTCGTTCACGGCCGGCAGGCGCAGCATGAAGCCGGGCGCGTCGGCGCGCTCCTGCACCACGCGCGCGGTGCGCACGCCCTGGTTGGCCAGCAGGGCCATGCCGCGCTGCGCGGCCTCCTCGGTGGAAAAGCGCCCCAGCGACAGCCCCGGCTCCAGTGCCGCGCCGGGCCGGTCGTAGGGGATCTTGAGCGTGCGCAACTCGGCGCGCTTCTTGGCCACCGCCTCTTCGTCGGGAAAGCGCCCCATGTACACCATCCAGCGGCCCGTGATCGGCGTGGGCTCCAGGGTCCAGCTGCCCTCGGGCAAGACGGCCGCCGCCTGGCGCAGCGCGTCGGCCTGGCGCGCGTCGAACACGCCCGCCTGCAGGCAGGCCGGGGGCTCCGGGGGCGCGGCGGCGGTTGCGGGGGACGACGCCGGGCCCGCCGGTGCCGCGGACGACGCGGCCCCCTTGCTGCCCTGGGGCAGCAGGCGCAGGTTCTGCGGGGCGATCTGCTGCTCCATGCGCTGCGGCTCGGACTCATCCACCGGCGCCAGGCCCCAGCCGCGCAGCAGCCCTTGCGACCAGGCGTAGTAGCCGGCGTTGGCCAGCAGCAGAAGCACGACGGCAAGGCGCAGCATGGCTCAGTCCTTCAGGGTGCGGGGGGCGCGCAAAAAGCGCGGGGAACGCGGCGTGGCGGTCATTGCGGGCGCACGCTGATCTCGGCGCTGGTGACGGGCTGCATGCCGCGCGCGGTGTGCACCAGCAGGGTGCCGTCCTCGGTCACGCCGTGGGCCGTGCCCTGCGTGCCGTCGCTCAGCGTGACGGCGCGCCCGGCCAGCAGGTCGCGCTGCGCAAAGCGCGCCTGGAAGGGGGCGAAGCCATGCTCGGCAAAACCCAGCAGCGCATGCACCAGCGGCGGCGCGATGCGCTGCAGCGCGCTGGCCGCGGTGAGCGTGGTGTCCACCTCGCGCAGGCACGCGGGAGGCGTGCGCAGCCCGTCGGCCAGCACGGGCAACACGTTCAGCCCGATGCCCACCACCACGTAGCGGCTCTGGCCCGCCATCAGCGGCGGCACGGCCGCGCCGGGCGCGGTCAGGGTGGCCGTCTCCACCAGAATGCCGCCGAGCTTGCGCCCATCCTGGAGCCACAGGTCGTTGGGCCACTTGAGCAGGACGCGCGGGTGCCCGCTGCCTTCGGGGGGCAGGACGGGCTGCAGCGCCTGCGCCACGCTCACGCCCACGGCCAGCGACAGGCCCGACCAGTCGTGCGGCGCCAGCGGCAGGCCCAGCGAAAACGTGAGCGCGGGCACCACGCCGGTGTCGCGGTAGGTGGCGGCGCTGTGCCAGTCGCGCCCCAGGCGGCCGCGGCCGGCGGTCTGCTCCTCCGTCACCAGCAGCGTGGGCTCCAGCCGGCCGTCGCGCGCGCGGCGCATGAGCTCGCTGTTGGTGGAGTCGATGCTGGGCAGGACCTCTACGGTGAAGCCGGGCAGCAGCGGCGCAATCGCCTCCCACAGGGCCTCGGCCGGCCAGCGCACGGGGGTGGCGGCGGGGCTCACCGCTGGGCGCTCCTGCGGCCCTGGCGGGGTTTCGCGGATTTGGCGGGCTTGCCGGCTTTGCTGCTGCCTTTGGCTTCCTGGGCCTTGCGGGTCTTTGGGGCCTTCCCGGCTTTTTCGGTGGGAGGTTGGGGCGCCAGGCCCGGCGGCGCCCAGCCGCGCTTGGGCGCCAGCAGGGTGCCGCGGCAGTTCTTGCTGCCGCACCAGCAGGGGTATTCGGCCTTCAGCTTGGGCGTGTAGCGCTCTTCGATGATCAGGCCGTAGTCGTAGTTCAGTTCCTCGCCCGCGCGGATGTTGCGCAGCGCGGTGATGAAGATGCGGCCGCCCTGCTCGTCGGCAAAGCAGTTGGGGTCGCAGCTGTGGTTGATCCAGCGCGAGGAATTGCCGCCGAACTTTGCGTCGATCACGCGGTCTTCATCCACGTGGAAGTAGAAGGTGTGGTTGGGCTGCGCGGGGTCGTGCGGGTGGCGGTCCTGGGCTTCCTGCCAGCTGATGACCTCGCCCGTGTACTCGACGAGGACCTCGCCCTCGGCAATGTCCTGCACGGCGAACACACCCTTGCCATGCACGCCCGAGCGCCGGGTCTGGATGCGCCGACCGGCGGCGGGCGTGGGGGCGGCGGTGGAAGCGGTGCGGGGCATGGGGAAACTCTGTTACTTTGAATGTGTGCACACATGCGTGCGCGTGCGCGCGTGTGAGGCGGATTGTAGAAGCGCCAGCAGGGCGCGGTATGGCGTAAGAGACCCACAAAATGACCAAAACACTGGTAATTGCAGAAAAGCCCTCGGTGGCGCAGGACATCGTGCGCGCCCTCACGCCGGTTGCCGGCAAGTTCGAGAAGCACGAGGACCATTTCGAGAATGAGCGCTACGTGGTCACCAGCGCCGTGGGCCACCTGGTGGAGATCCAGGCGCCCGAGGAATTCGACGTCAAGCGCGGCAAGTGGAGCTTTGCCCACCTGCCGGTGATCCCGCCGTATTTCGACCTCAAGCCCGTGGACAAGACCAAGAGCCGCCTGAACGCGGTGGTCAAGCAGGCCAAGCGCAAGGACGTGACCGAACTGGTCAACGCCTGTGACGCGGGCCGCGAGGGCGAGCTGATCTTCCGCCTGATCGAACAGTACGCCGGCGGCGCCAAGGGCGGGCTGGGCAAGCCCGTGAAGCGCCTGTGGCTGCAGAGCATGACGCCCCAGGCCATCCGCGACGGCTTCGAGAACCTGCGCAGCGACCAGCAGATGCAGGGCCTGGCCAGCGCCGCGCGCAGCCGCTCCGAGGCCGACTGGCTGGTGGGCATCAACGGCACGCGCGCCATGACGGCCTTCAACTCGCAGGGCGGCGGTTTCTTTTTGACCACCGTGGGCCGCGTGCAGACGCCCACGCTGTCGCTGGTGGTGGAGCGCGAGGAAAAAATCCGCAAGTTCGTCAGCCGCGACTACTGGGAAATCCACGCGGGCTTTCATGCCGAGGCCGGCGAATACCTGGGCAAGTGGTTCGACCCCAAGTGGAAGAAGAGCGACGACCCCGAGGCCCGCGCCGACCGCGTCTGGTCGTACCACCAGGCCAAGGAGATCGCCGACGCCGTGCGCGGCAAGGCCGCCACGGTCACCGAGGAGAGCAAGCCCACGACCCAGGCCAGCCCGCTGCTGTTCGACCTGACCAGCCTGCAGCGCGAGGCCAACGGCAAGTTCGGCTTCTCCGCCAAGACCACGCTGGCCCTGGCGCAAAGCCTGTACGAGCGCCACAAGGCGCTGACCTACCCGCGTACCGACTCGCGCGCGCTGCCCGAGGACTACCTGCCCGTGGCCAGGCAGACCTTCGGCATGCTGGCCGGCAGCGGCATGCGCCACCTGGCGCCGTTCGCGCAGCAGGCGCTGGACGACGGCTACGTGCGCCCGTCCAAGCGTATCTTCGACAACAGCAAGGTGAGCGACCACTTTGCCATCATCCCCACCACGCAGGCCCCCAGCGGCCTGTCCGAGGCCGAGCAAAAGCTCTACGACCTGGTGGTGCGCCGCTTCATGGCGGTGTTCTTCCCCAGTGCCGAATACCAGGTCACCACGCGCATCAGCCAGGTGGTGGGCCACTCGTTCAAGACCGAGGGCAAGGTGCTGGTCAAGCCCGGCTGGCTGGCCATCTACGGCAAGGAAGCCGCCAACGAGGTCGAAGACGGCAAGGCCGGCGACAAGGGCCAGCCGCTGGTGCCCGTCAAGCCCGGCGAGATGACCCACACCGAGTTCGCCGAGGCCAAGGGCCTGAAAACCAAGCCGCCCGCGCGCTACTCCGAAGCCACGCTGCTCGGCGCCATGGAAAGCGCCGGCAAGCAGATCGACGACGACGAGCTGCGCGAAGCCATGCAGGAGAAAGGCCTGGGCACGCCGGCCACGCGCGCGGCCATCATCGAAGGCCTGCTGACCGAAAAATACATGCTGCGCGAGGGCCGCGAGCTGATCCCCACCGCCAAGGCCTTCCAGCTCATGACGCTGCTGCGCGGCCTGGATGTGCAGGAGCTGTGCCGCGCCGACCTGACGGGCGAGTGGGAATTCAAACTCGCGCAAATGGAAAAGGGCCAGCTGAGCCGCGAAGCCTTCATGCAGCAGATCCAGGCCATGACCGAGAAGCTGGTCAAGAAGGCCAAGGAATACGACCGCGACACCATTCCCGGCGACTACGCCACGCTGTCCACGCCCTGCCCCAACTGCGGGGGCGTGGTGAAGGAGAACTACCGCCGCTACGCCTGCGTCGGCCGGTCGGACGACGCTTCAGGTGCTGGCGCGGGCGGCAACGGCGAGGGCTGCGGCTTCTCGTTCACCAAGTCGCCCGCGGGCCGCACGTTTGAAACCGCCGAGGCCGAGCAGCTATTGCGCGACCGCCGCATCGGCCCGCTGGAGGGCTTCCGCTCCAAGGCCGGCTGGCCCTTCGTGGCCGAGGTCACCATTGCCCGCGACGAAGAGGCGGGTAACTACAAGCTCGAATTCGACTTTGGCGACGACAAAAACGCCGAGGAATCGGGCGAGATCGTGGACTTTGCCGGCCAGGAAAGCTTAGGTGCCTGCCCCAGCTGCGGCGTGCCCGTGTACGAACACGGCAGCAACTACGTGTGCAGCAAATCCGTGCCCACCGCCCAGCAGCCCACGCCGTCGTGCACCTTCAAGAGCGGCAAGGTCATCCTGCAGCAGCCCGTGGAGCGCGCGCAGATGCAAAAACTGCTGGCCACCGGCAAGACCGACCTGCTGGACAAGTTCGTCAGCATGCGCACGCGCCGCGCGTTCAAGGCCTTCCTGGCCTGGGACAAGGAGGCGGGCAAGGTCAACTTCGAGTTCGAGCAGCGCGAATCCAAATACCCGCCGCGCAAGACGGCTGCTGCAAAAACAGGAGCTGCCAGCGCACGTGGGACGGGCGCTGGAGCCGCAAAAGCCTCTAAACCCGCCACCAAGGCCGCCGCCAAGAAGGCCGCGGCCAAAACCACGGCCGCCAAGACCCCGCGCAAGGCCAGCACCGCCGCCGGCAAGGCGCCCAGCGCCCAACTGGCCGCCGTGATTGGCACTGAACCCGTGGCGCGCCCCGAGGCCGTCAAGAAGATGTGGGACTACATCAAGGCCCACAACCTGCAGGACCCGCAGGACAAGCGCACCATCGTCGCGGACGACAAGCTGCGCGCCGTCTTCGGCAAGGACCGCATCGGCATGTTCGAGCTGGCCGGCATCCTGGGCCAGCACCTGGCCTGACGCCATGCTGAGCCGCGGCGAGCGCATCTTCTGGGGCGGCCTGGCCGCCGCCGTCATTGCCGGCGCCGCCGCCGCGTGGTGGACGGCCGACCAATGGACGCCCCACGCCGCCCCCTGGGCCGCGCAGATGTGGCGCAAGATCACCCGCCCCGGCCCCGACACCCTGCCGCCGGGCAAGGCCGGCCGGCCCGCCCCCGCTGCACAGGGCGCGGCCGGTGCCGCGTCGGCGCCCCTGGCGCCGCCGCGCAAATGCCAGCAACCCGATGGCCGCGTGATCTACACCGACCAACCGTGCCCGCGGGGCAGCCGCGAGCAGACGGTGGACGGGGCGGTCACGTCCCTGCCGGCGCGCTGAGCGGGCTTTGCCGCGCCGCCGGGATGTGGTGCTCCCCTGCTGCCCTTGGTGCAGCGCCGTGTCTGTCGGGCATTTGACGCCCTGAATTCAAGTTGCTCCTGATTGAATAGCTATTAGCGCTTGCTACATAAGCGCTAGGGGCTGTTTTCGTCTTAAGCCGCGCACCGCGTCCCCATCCAGCCGGATGCCGCAGGCTCGGGGTTTTCGTCAGTTTGGAATCAGCTTCGCCGACTATAAGGTTTCAATCCGAAACACATAGGACGGGCGGGGGAGGAATGGCGACGTTGATACCCGCATTTGGCTCATGCGCGGGGCGCATGCAGTCGGGTGAACGCAGGCTGGCCGAGCGGCTGGAACAGAAACTCGAAGACGACTACCTGCTGTGGTGGGACGTGCCCATTGGCCCCAAGCAGACCTTCACCGAATGCGTGATAGTGCCTCGCGCTTAATTCAATGTTTCAGCATCACGGAATAAAAGGGAGGAACGCAGTGCGTGTGCATCGGCTAAATTTTAGGCGGTCTAAATTTCCACAACGCTCAGAAATATGCGGTGCTGTATGTTCCGCACGTGTGTTTGGCACGCCTTTGACTGCGTTCGTACGATTGTCTAATCCTAGTTAGTCCCATCACCCGCTTTATGCGCGCAGCCACTTGTTCCAGCGCTCGGCCCTGTTCCAAAGTTTTTCAAGCCTTTTTGGGCTCCAGCGCTTGTGCGGCAAGCGCTACCAGCTATCATTTTTGCAGCGCTGCGCCGCTCTCGTGGCCCAGCGCTTTTTCGTGGGCTGCGCCCGTCTTCAAGGTTGGGCGCTCCCTTTTGGCCTTCGGGTCTAACCTGGCGTTCAAGCCGACCCGCCTGCGGCGGGCGGCTTACCTTAGGCGTTAGACTTTTGGGCGGCGCGAATCTTGCTGCCCAAAGGCTTGCATTTACGGAGCAAAAAATGAGCACTCACCGCGTGTATAAGTCCCATGAATTCATGCAGCCAGCCGAGAAAGAACCAATACGGTCTGTTGTTGTTGAATCTTCGCATTCAGTTATCGTGGCTTGGCATGTGGAGCCCGGCCAAACTATTGCGCCACATATTCACCCCGACGGACAAGATACATGGACCATCCTTTCAGGGGAAGGTCAATATCAAATTGACGAGCAAGGCAACACCGTTGCAATTGTTCCGGGGGATATCGTAGTTGCAAACAAAGGGCAGGTGCACGGTGTTCTTTGCACCAGCGTTGGCCCACTTCGGTTCATTTCAGTGGTTGCGCCTTTGGATGCTGGTTATGAACCGCTATCAGCAAAAACATAGGGGATATCAAGTGCAACAAGCTGCCTCCGCTCCCCAGCCTAACTGTTTGGTCAAGCTGACGCCAACAGGCTCCGCCTGTTGGTACCCTCCGCTTCGCTCCGGCGCAGCTTACCGCGGGCGTTAGTCCCATCACCCGCTTTATGCGCTCAGCCACTTATTTCAGCGCTCGGCCCTGTTCAAAAGGCTTATCTGTCTTTTTGGCCTCAAGCGCTTGCCAGCCAAGCACCACCAGCTATCATTCTTGCAGTGCTGCGCCGCTTCCGTGGCCCAGCGCTTTTTGGTGGGCCGCGCCCTTCTTCAAGGCAGGGCGTTCCCTTTTGGCCTTCGGGTCTAACTTTGCGCTCAAGCGGACCCGCATTCTGCGGGCCGCTTACCTTGGCCGTTAGAGTTGATAAACATGAAAAAACGAAAGATCTTTGCATTCCTCTTTCTTGCGTTTGCAATGACAACAGGGTATGCCCAAGTTTACAAATGCATCGTCAATGGTCGCACTATATTCTCTGATGCTCCTTGTCAAGCCGGATCGACGGGAGTATTAATTCAAGAAAAGAAAGATCCGGAACAAATCTACCAAGAGCGCTTGCAGGCACTTGAGGCGGAGAACCGGAAACTACAACAGCAAGCCTTACGCCGCGAGCAACAACTTAACGAACAACTCACACGACCGCAGCCAGTGCAAGGTCAGTCCGCTCCGCCGGGCGTTCGTTATGACGTCACCGTATCAGAGCAAACGCGACGTTGCGATATGGAAAAGAATACGATCACTAATAAAAAACGTCGTGAGGGAGCAGAGTGTCTAAAATTGCGATCAATGTTAAATATGCCAGAGCCTACAAGGGTTATCATTAACAACCAAAACACGCCAAGCCATCCTAGAACGGTCATCAACAATCAAACCGGAAAGCCATGCACGGTTTTCCCAGGCGGACATATGGAATGCCATTGAAATCAATCTGCCAAATACATTGCCAGCCATTTCTCTGCTCTAACTGTTCGTCGCAGCCGACCGCCTACGGCGGCGGCTGAACTCAAGGCGTTAGGCCTAAAAGGAGCGCATCAATGAAGCAACTGTTCGTAGCAACCACGTTTTTTCTGTCACTCGCCTTGGCAGGGTGTGCCGCCACAGTAAAACCGATAAATCAAGTCAAGTACTGGCCGAAACCCACAAAGGAGGAAGCCATGACCAAGATCAAAGGGTACTTGAAAAACACACTTATTGATCCGTACAGCGCAGTGGTGGAATGCAGTGACGTATCGAATGAGGCATGGATTTGGAAAGGCGTGGGCTTCGATACCGACTACGGCTATCTCGTCATTTGCCAAGTTAATGCCAAGAACCGGCTCGGTGGTTACGTGGGCGCCAAACGCTATGTTTTTCGGTTTAACGGCCCAGACTTCGAGTATCACGACGTAGTGCCTAGCATGGGCCTGATGAAAAAATAAGGGTGGAAAATATGCACAAGATCGAACTTGAAATTCCAGAGATTCCCCACGGTCACGGGTTGTCGTTCAAAAAGGGCGTTGCCGATGGCCTGCTTGATAACCGCAATCATGAGGCCACACCGCACGAAACCCATGCTGCCAGCTATCAGCGCGGCCTCGAAGTCGGGGCGGAACTCAAAGTGAAAATTGCCAAGCTTGTAAAGGCATAACATGGCGGTCGAGCGGGACGCCCAAAATGCTGCGCATTTTGGCCGCCCCTCACCTCTACGTTAGGCACAAATGCGACGAGAAGCGAAAATAGTAGGTGCATTCGTTCTGACGCTTGGGATTTTTGCACTCGCAGTAAGTGCAAACCTTCTGCTTGGGGGTGCGGCGCAGAACGGTGGGCTTAGCTGTAAGTCCATTTGCGGTTTGTCTTTATTGGTCACGCAGTTCCTTGGTGCTAGCGCTGGTGGGCTTGTAGGCAGTCTGCTATGGCTACTGGTCGGCATCGTTTTTACTTTCGCCGGATATCGGGTGTTTAGTGGCCGTTAACACACCTAACCCGGCGCTCAAGCCGACCCGCATTCTGCGGGCGGCTTACCTAGTCCGTTAGCGCTCATGTCAATCGACCTTCGAATATCCTCGTCCGTCTTCGGCGCAGCATTGGCGGCAGTCTTTTTTTGGGGCTACGCGGGCTTAGCGAACGTTGGAAGTGCCGGGAACCCCATGGACCCCGGTCGTTCTGAGGCGATGTTCGCTGGCCCACTCTACTTGCTGCTCCTTCTGATACTTGCCTGGGTTTGCAAAAAATCGAAGGATCCGAGGGCGATCGCTTACGGGATTGAGGTTTGGAAGATATTGAAGAAGACGGGTATTGCGCTGTTGCTTTGTGTTCCCGCTGCATTTTTCTTCATCGGTTTCGTTGCCCCGCCTTTCATCGTCGCAACTTCAGCGGTATATCTTCTGATGTCAGCAATCAATGTGAATGCGAGCAATGGGCACTAACAGGTTTCCCGTTTTGGCTTCTGGGTCTAACCGGGCAGTCAAGCCGACCCGCCTACGGCGGTCGGCTTACTTTCGGCGTTAGGCATACGACTCGTCCCACGATCATCGGCTGCACAAGCAGGGACTGGTCGTTGATACCTCCTTGCAGCTTTCCTGCGGCCCAGCGCTTCGCCCGCTACTATCTGTGCCCGCGGCGCATGTGCCGCGCGCCTGTCCTCCAGGTGCCCACCAAGCATTTCACCAAGGAGACCCACCCCCCATGTTCAGCCACGTCATGCTGGGAGCCAGCAACCCCGACCAATCCAAGCAGTTCTACGACGCCTTCCTGGGCGCCCTGGGCTGCAAGCCTGGCTTCACCGACCCCAAGGGCCGCACCTTCCGGCGCCACGCGGGCAACACCTTTGCCATCTCCGCGCCCATTAACGGCGAGCCGGCCTGCTTTGGTAACGGCGCCACGACGGGCTTTGCGGCCGAGTCCCCCGAGCAGGTGGATGCGGCGCACGCGGCGGGCGTGTCCACCGGCGGCGTGACGTGCGAAGACCCGCCGGGCTGGCGTGAGAACGCTCCGGGCGGGCGGCTGTACCTGGCCTACCTGCGCGACCCGGCCGGCAACAAGCTGTGCGTGCTGCACCGCCCGCCCAAGGCCGCCTGACCCCCGGAGCTTTCACGCATGCAACTGTCTGAACAATGGGTGCTGGTCACGGGCGGCGCCCGGGGCCTGGGCCAGGCCATCACGCGCGCCGTGGCGCGCGAGGGCGCGGGCGTGGTCATCAACTACCACCGCAGCGATGCCGCCGCCAAGGCGCTGGCCGACGAGCTGGGCCCGCGCGCCATCGCGCTGCAGGCTGACGTGACTGACGCCGCCGCCGTGCAGCGCCTGTTTGCCACCGCGCGCGAGCGCACGGGCGCCCCCATCAGCGCCGTGGTGAACAACGCGCTGGCGCAGTTCTCGTTCGACGGCGATGCGCGCCCCAAGCTGGGCGAGATCACCTGGGAGCGCTTCAGCCAGCAGATCGAGGGCGCGGTCAAGGGCGCGCTCAACACCATGCAGGCCGCGCTGCCCGGCATGCGCGCGCAGGGCTTCGGGCGTGTCGTGAACGTGGGCACCAACCTGTTCCAGAACCCGGTGGTGCCGTACCACGACTACACGGCGGCCAAGGCCGCGCTGCTGTCGCTCACGCGCACGGCGGCGCACGACCTGGGGCCGGATGGGATCACGGTGAACATGGTGTCGGGCGGGTTGCTGCGCACCACCGACGCCAGCAGCGCCACGCCCGAGGCGGTGTTCGACCTGATCGCCAGCATGACTCCGCTGCGCCGCGTGACCACGCCGGCCGAGTTTGCCGACGCGGTGCTGTTCTTCCTCTCGCCGTGGGGCCGCGCCGTGACGGGGCAGAACCTGGTGGTGGACTGCGGCCTCGTCAAGGATTGATAAAGGAGTTGCCCATGGCATGGACCCACCCCATCACGGCCAAATGGCCCGCCGCGCACCCCGACCGGCTGCAGCTGTATTCGCTGCCCACGCCCAACGGCGTGAAGGTGTCGATCCTGCTGGAAGAGACGGGGCTGCCGTACGAGCCGCACCTGGTGAGCTTCGAGACCAACGACCAGCTCTCGCCCGAGTTCCTCGCGCTCAACCCCAACAACAAGATCCCCGCCATCCTCGACCCCCACGGCCCCGGCGGCCAACCGCTGGCGCTGTTCGAGTCCGGCGCCATCCTGGTCTACCTGGCCGAGAAAACCGGGCGCTTTCTGCCGCAGGACGCTGCCGCGCGCTACGAGACGCTGCAGTGGCTGATGTGGCAGATGGGCGGCGTGGGGCCGATGTTTGGGCAGCTCGGGTTCTTCCACAAGTTCGCGGGCAAGGACTACGAGGACAAGCGCCCGCGCGACCGCTACGTGGCCGAATCCAAGCGCCTGCTGGGCGTGCTGGAGCAACGCCTGACGGGCCGCGACTGGATCATGGGCAGCGACTACACCATCGCCGACATCGCCGTGTTCCCCTGGGTGCGCAACCTGGTGGGCTTCTACGGCGCGGGCGATCTGGTGGGCTTTGACGCCTTCCCGCAGGTGCAGCGCGTGCTGGCGGCCTTCGTGGCACGCCCCGCCGTGCAGCGGGGGTTGGAGATTCCGGCGCGGGGCATCCCGGCACGGGGCTGACCCGGCGCGGGGCATCCCGGCACGGGGCTAACCCGGCGCGGGGCATCCCAGCGCGGGGCTAATCCGGCGCGGGGCATCCCGGCGCGGGGCTAAACCGCCCGAGGCTCACCCCGCCCAGGGCGCACGCGTGGCGCGGTGAGCCCTCACGCATCCGGCCCGGCGCGGCACAAGCGGACGCACCAGCGGTGGACGTGCGCCGCGCCCCGGCCAGCGCGCCAGTTCATGGTCAAAAACGGCTCTAGCGCTTATGTAGCAAGCGCGAGCAGCTATGCTTTTGATACTTCCACCAGCGCATCCACCACCACGGCGCCCTGGCCTGCGGCGCCCACCATCACCGGGTTCAGGTCCAGCGATGCAATGGCGCCGCCGGCACCCGCGATCACCTGGCCCACGGCCACGGCGATGCGCGACAGGGCGGCCACGTCCAGCGGCGGCTCGCCGCGCACACCATCCAGCAGCGGGGCGATGCGCAGCGTGCGCAACGCGGCCTGCACGTCGGCCTCGGAGAACGGGGGCAGCAGCACGGCGCAGTCCTTGAGCGCTTCCACGTACTTGCCGCCGTCGCCCACCACCACCACGGGGCCAAAGATCGGGTCCATGCGCGCGCCCACCATGAACTCATGCTGGCCCTTGCGCGTGGCCGCCACGATCACCCCGTCGCGCTGCACGCCCATCGCGTCCATCTTGGCCCAGAAGCGCTCGAACAGCTCGGCCGCCTGCTCACGCGTCTGCACGCTGAGGGCCACCAGCCCGTGCTCGGACTTGTGCGGCACCTCGGCCGAGCAGGCCTTCACGACCGCGGGCGCGCCGATGGCGTCCAACGCTGCGCGCGCCTCGTCGGCGGTACGGCACAGGTGCATGGGCACCGTGGGCACGCCGTGGCCCGCCAGCAGGGCCAGGCTGTACACCTCGTTCAGAAAGCCCTGCGCGCCGGCCGGCACCTGCACGTGGGGCAATGCGGGCCACGTGGCGCGCGGCTGGCGCATCCGTTCCGTGTGGCCGGCCACCTGGGCCAGCACGGCGATGGCCTCGCCCTCGTTGGGGAAGGTGGCGATGCCGTGCGCGCGAAAGGGCGCGGCCACGCTCTCTTGCCACGCGGCCACGGCCACGGGCTTGCCCGTCGCGGCCTCGAAGGCCGCGGCGTCGCGGGCGAACCGGCCCACGTCGTAGCCCGCGCCGGCCACGGGAATGTTCAGGAAGAACAGGTCCGCCGCCGGGTCCTGCGCCACGGCGGGCAGCACGTCGCCGAACAGGCCGCTGTTGGACAGCAGCGCGGCGGTGACGTCGATGGGGTTGCTGGCGGTGGCAAAGCCCGGCAGCTTGGAGGCCACTTCGGCTTGCGTGGCGGGGCTCAGCTCCGCCAGGGACAGGCCCATGTCTTCGGCGGCGTCGGCGCCCATCACGCAGCTGGCGCCGGAGTTGCTGATCACCACCAGGCGGCGGCCCTCGGGGCGCCAGCCCTTCAGGTAGGCGTGCGCGGCGCGTGCCTGCTCATGCGGGTCGCGCACGCGCCAGATGCCGTGGTGTTTGAAGAACGCGTCCACCGTGCGGTCCTCGTTGGCCAGCGCGCCCGTGTGGGACGACGCGGCCTTCTGCCCGCTGGCTGACCGCCCGGCCTTCACCGCGACGATGGGCAGGTCGCGCTCGCGCGCGTAGGCGGCGGTGGCGGCCAGCATCTCGGGGTGGGCGATGTTCTCCAGGTACAGCAGCAGCAGTCGCACGTCGGGGTCGTGCGCCACGGCCCAGGCCATCTCGGACGCGGTCACGTCGGCCTCGTTGCCCGTGGCGTGCACATGGCGCACGCCCAGGCCGCGCCCGCGCAGCAGGCCGTAGGCCATGGCGCTCATGCCGCCGCTCTGGCTCACGATGCCCACGGGGCCATCCATGGGCGGCACCTCGATGAACATGGTGGAAAAGCCCGCGATGGCGCCCGTGCCGAAGTTGGCCAGGCCCTGCGTGTTGGGGCCGTACAGGCGCATGCCGGCGGCGCGCGCGGTGGCCACCATGTGGTCCTGCAGCTCGCGCCCGGCGGGGCCCGTCTCGCCAAAGCCCGAGGCGATCACCACGGCGGACTTCACGCCGCGCGCGGCGCATTCCTCCACGGCGGCGACGGTCTTGTCGCCGCCCACGGCAATCACGGCCAGGTCGGGCACCTCGGGCAGCGCGGCCAGGCCGGCGTAGCTCTTGTGGCCCTGCACTTCCTCGCGCGCCGGGTTGATGGGATAGATGGTGCCCCGGTAGCCGTGGCGCTGCATGTAGTGGATGGGCCGGCCGCCGATCTTGTGGATGTTCTCGGAGGCGCCAACGATGGCGACCGAGCGGGGGTTGAGTGCGGAGGTAAGAAGGTCAGACATGATGGGTCGCGAGACGTTGAGCGTTCAGTCGCCCCGCCGCAGGCAGGGGCGTGGAATGCAATGGCAGGGACAGGGGCGCGGCGCAGGCAGCCAGCACACGCCAGCTCGGCGGCAACCCGCCCGGGGCCTGAAGCCGGCCGCGCCGCCCCCGCAGCGCCCAGCGGGGCGAGCGTGTAGCGCGCGGCGCGGTCATTCAGCGGGCCTCAGTCAATCTTTGCGCCGGAGGCCTTGACCACCTTGCCCCACTTGTCCACCTCGGCCTGCAGGAAGCCGGCGTAGGCGGTGGGCGTGTTCCAGGCGGCGGCAAAGCCCTGGGCCTCGAAGCGCTGCTTCACCTCGGGGTTGTCCAGCGCCTTCTTCAGCTCGGCGTTCAGGCGGTCCACCACCTCCTTGGGTGTGCCCGCGGGCGCCAGCACGCCGTTCCAGGCGATGGCCTCGTAGCCGGGCAGGCCGGACTCGGCCACCGTGGGGATGGCCGGTGCGCTGGGCGAGCGCTGGCTGCTGGTGACGGCCAGCGCCTTCAACTTGCCGGCCTTCACGTGCGGCATGGACGAGAGCATGGTGTCGAACATCAGGTCCGCCTGGCCGCCCATCACGTCGGTGAGTGCGGGCGCGCTGCCCTTGTACGGCACATGCGCCATCTTCACGCCGGCCGACGCGCTGAACAGCTCGGCCGACAGGTGCGTGGACTGCCCGTTGCCGGACGACGCGTAGTTGAGCCCGCCCTGCTTGGACTTGGCCAGCGCGATCAGCTCCTTGACGTTGTTGGCGGGCGTGGCGGGGTGGGTCACGATGACCAGCGGCCCGCTGGTGAGCTGCGAGACGGGCGCGAAGTCCTTGGTGATGGAGTAGTTGAGCTTGCTGAACAGCGAGGGGTTGATGGCATGCGCCGTGGTGGCCACCACCAGCGTGTAGCCGTCCGCGGGGCTGCGGGCCACGGCCTCGGCGCCGATGTTGGCACCCGCGCCGGGGCGGTTGTCGATCACGAAGGGCTGGCCCATCTGCTCCTGGAGCTTTTGCGCCACCACGCGCGCCACGATGTCGGTGGGGCCGCCGGGCGGGTAGGGCACGACCAGCTTCACGGGCTTGTTCGGGTAGTCGCTGGCCCAGGCAAAGGGCGTGGCGGCGGCGCACAGCGCGGCGCAGGCCAGGCCCGTGAAGCGGCGGCGGTGTAAAGAGGTGAATGGCATGGTTTGTCTCCTTGTGATCTTTCAGTCGATGGATGAAAAGCGCGGCCGATGCAACTGGCGCAACCGAAACCAGGGCAGCCGAGCAGGGGCCTGGGCCGGCCGCGCCGCCCCGCAGCGAGGGCTGCGTCCCCCTGCCCGCGTTGCGCAGCAATGCGAGAGCGGGGGGAGGACGCGAAGCGTCTCAGGGGGGGGTTGCTTCATCTGGCACGAAGCGCAGCAGCGGCCGGCCCAGGTGCTCGAAGAATTCGGCGCGAACGCGCTCGCCGATCTGCACGCCCGCGGCCGCGTGGCCCATGAGGCGCGGGCCCTCGTCGAGCTGCACGATCGCCAGCGTGTAGGGCGCCAGCGCGCGGAAGTCCTCCGAGGGCGCGCGCGCCACCACCGTGGTGGCGCGCACGGTGGCGGTGCCGGCGGCGTCGCGCCAGTCCAGCCCGTCGTGGCCGCAGCGTTGGCACGCGTAGCGCGCCAGGGTCTGGCCATGGCCGCAGGCGGCGCAGCTTTGAAAGCGCACCACGCCCGCGCGCAGGCCGTCGTTGAAAGGGGTTGCCAGCGAGGTCATGGCGGTCAGCCCTCCGTTGAAAGAATGAGGCTCACGTGGGACGACATCACGCCCCCGTCGGCATGGATGAAGGCGCGTTGCGGCGCACGGATCTGCCGCTCGCCCGCCTGGCCCGTCATCTGCCGCCACGCCTCCACGGTGTGGGCCATGCCGCCGGCCACGCCGCAGTGGCCGAACGACAGCAGGCCGCCGTGCGTGTTCAGCGGCAGCGCGCCCGTGGGCGCGAAGTCGCCCGCGCGGGCCCGTGCGGCGGCGCCGGCGCGCGGCGCGAAGCCGATCTCTTCGAGCAGCATCACCAGCGTGATCGTGAAAGAGTCGTAGATGCCCAGGTAGTCGATGTCCGCAGGGCTCAGGCCGGCCTCGGCAAAGGCCTGGGCGGCGGCATCGGATGCGCCGCACCGCATTACGTCCGCCATGGCGGTGAGGTGCTGGTGGCGGTGGGCCTGGCCCGCGCCCGCCAGGCGCACCGGGGCGTGCGGGCCGGGCTCGGCCGAGACGACGAACGCCATGGCGCCGTCGGAAATGGGGCAGCAGTCCAGCAGCGACAGCGGCGCGGCGATGGGCTTGGCGGCCAGCACCTCGGCATGGGTGATGGGCGTGCGCAGGTGCGCCTCGGGGTGGCGTGCGGCGTTGGCGCGCATGAGCACGGCGAACTCGGCCAGGTCGGCGCTGGTGACGCCCGTGCGGTGCATGTATTCCGAGGCCATCAGCGCGTAGTACGCGGGCACGCTGGCGCCGTTGGGCACCTCGTAGTCGGCGTCGCCCACCTGGGCCAGGGTCTGGATGGAGCTGTCGCGCGACTGGCCCGTGAGGCGGTTCTCCCCCGCCACCACCAGCACGTTGCGGCAGCGGCCCGAGCGCACCAGCTCACGCGCGGCCATCAGCATGGCCGCGCCCGTGGCCCCGCCCAGCTGCATGCTGTGTGCGTAGCGCGGCGCCAGTGCGAAGCGCTCGCAGAACAGCGTGGACAGCATCAGGTGCGGCAGCGTGGTGGCGTAGCCGCACAGCACGCCGTCGATGTCGGCGCGTGCCAGGCCGGCGCTGGCCAGCGCCTGGTGCGCGGCGCCGGCCATCAGGTCGAGCGCGCCGCGCCCTTCGTGGCGGCCAAAGGGTGTGCTGCCCGCGCCGCGCAGGTAGGCGGGGGAGGGTGGGGTCATCGCGGGGTCTCCGGGAGGGTTCTTGAGGGGGAGGCTGCGCCGGCCTGGCGGCGGCTGGTGCGCACGGCCTCGGACCAGCGCACCTGGCATACGGTGGATTCGCGCATCAGCGCCTGGGCCATGGCGGCTTCCCGCGCGAGGATGCGCTCGTTCAGCGCGGCAATGCTCAGGGCCGCCACGGGGCGGCCCTCGGGGTCGAGTACGGGCACGGCGATGCCGCCCATGCGCTCGACCACCACGTCCAGCAGCACCACGTGGCCGCGTTCGCGCGCGTCGGCGATGCGCTCGCGCAGCAGCGCGGGCGTGATGCGCGGGTAGCGGCTCATCTGGTTGGCGAGGATCTCCAGCGCCGCCTCGCGCTCGGCCTCGGGCATCCAGGCCAGCAGCGCCAGGCTGCCGGCCCCGGCGCCCAGCGGGCGGCGGCTGCCCACGCGCAGGTAGTTGGCGCGGATGGGGTAGGTGCCTTCCTCCACGTCGATGCACAGCGACTCCACGCCGCTGGGGATGGACAGCACCACGCTGTCCTCGAACTGGCCCACCAGCCGCAGCAGGCTGGGGCGTGCCAGCGGCCGCGGGTCAAAGCGCCGCAGCGCGGCCGCGCCCAGCACCATGAGTTCGGGCCCCAGCGAGAACTGCTTGCTCTGCGCATCGCGCGCGACGAAGCCGTCGCGCACCATCACCTCCAGCAGGCGCAGTGTGGTGGCCTTGTCCAGTTCGGCCGCAGCGGCAATGTCGGTCAGGCGCGCGTTGCCGCCCTCGGACATCACCCGCAGCACGCGCATGGCGCGCTCCACGGTGGACGTGCTGCCACCGGGCAGGTGGTTCACCACGGCCTTGGGGCGTGCGCTGGAGGGGGTGGGGGGCATGGCGTGTGTTTCTTTGGATGAAACGTGATTTGTCATGAAATTTAGGTGTGGGTGCCGTGGTTGGTCAAAGACCGTGTTTCAAATTTCAATGGCTAGGGCCTGTTCACACTATTTTTGCCAGATGCGTTGCGATCAAAAAGGGCCAGGCGCAAGGCGCCAAACGAAGCTGGGGTGCTACCCCAGCGAGGCTTGGCAACGCCGCGAATGGCCCTTTTTGATCGCAACCCGGAGGGAACGGAGTGAAAACCGCGCCATTNCGTCGTTGCCCTCCTAGCCAAGGCCCCGGCCTTGGCGTCGTCACGCGCCTAGATTGGCGCGGTTTTCACGCCATTCGCACTGGCAAAAATAGTGTGAACAGGCCCTAAAACAGTTGCGCCGCGATGCGAGGGCTTACCCTGATGAAAGCGGCGGCCGTGCCGCGCGCATGCCCCACAATCGCCGCCTTGCCGACCCTTGTGCGCGCCCGTTGCGGCGCACGCCGCCCTTCCATGCCCCATGCCGTTTCCTTGCTGCGCGCCGCGCGCCTGGCCCGCAGCGCCAAGCCGTTCCTGGCGCGCGGCGGCTCGCGCCGCGAGCGTTGCGAGGACTGCCGCCTGCCCCTGAGCCACTGCCAGTGCGCGCTGCGCCCGCAGCCCGCGGTGCGCGCGGGTATGTGCCTGCTGATGGCGGACACCGAGCCGCTCAAGCCCAGCAACACGGGCTGGCTGATCGCCGACCTGGTGCCCGACACCCACGCGTTTGGCTGGGCGCGCACCGAGGTCGATCCCGCCCTGCTGGCGCTGCTGGCCGACCCGCAGTGGCAGCCCTACGTGGTGTTCCCGGGTGAGTTCGCGCAGGCCGCGCGCGTGGTGCAGGCCGTGGCGCCACAGGCCGACGCGGCTGCGCCCGCCGCTGCGCCGCAGGGCCCGCGCCCGCTGTTCGTGCTGCTGGACGCCACCTGGCCCGAGGCGCGCAAGATGTTCCGCAAAAGCCCCTATCTGGACCGCTTCCCGGTGCTGAGCCTGCACAGCGACGAGGCCTCGCGCTACCGGCTGCGCCGCTCTAATCTTACTGTGTCATAAAAAGTAATGCATGATATGCCCACCTGTCCCTGTGAATGGGGTGCGATGGACATATCCAAAGAATTTGATCGCTACATGGTTCATCTGGCCGAAGGGCTTGGCCATGCCGACCGTCAAGCAGGGTTGGCTGGGTATTGCACCGGCCTGATGCTGCCCCTGTCGCGCAAGAGCGTCGAGCCCATGGCCGCCCGCGTCGATCCGCTGCGAGCCAGCGCCCGGCACCAAGCCCTGCATCACTTTGTTGCCAAGGCCCAATGGAGCGACCAGCAACTGCTCAATCGCGTGGCGCAGTGGGTGGTGCCGCATATGGACTTCAGTGCTGGCGGCTGGTGGATCGTCGATGACACAGGCTTTCCCAAGAAAGGAGTGCACTCGGTAGGCGTGACACGCCAATACTGCGGGGTGCTGGGCAAGCAGGACAACTGCCAAGTGGCTGTCAGCGTCTCGCTGGCCTGCGAACAAGGCAGCCTGCCGGTGGCCTGGCAGCTGTACTTGCCCCGCAACTGGGCCGAAGACACCGAGCGCAGACTCAAGGCCGGGATTCCCGAAGACATCGAGTTTGCGACCAAGCCTCACATTGCCCTGCAAAAGCTACGGGGTCTGCTCTCTGAAGGAGCACCCAGGCACTGCGTGTTGGCCGACGCCGGCTACGGGATCGACTACGCGTTTCGTCAGGGGCTGACCGATCTGGGCTTGTCCTACGTGGTCGGGATCACCTCGGCCGTGGTGGTCTGGCCACCCGGAGTGGAGCCCCTGCCGCCGAAGCCCTACAGCGGCATGGGCCGTCCACCGGTGATGCCACGGCGCACCGCTAAGAGACAGCCTGTGAGCGTCAAGGTATTGGCGCAGTCCTTGCCGGACAGCGCATTCCAGAACATCAGTTGGCGCGAAGGCACAAACGGGCGCCTGACGGGTCGCTTTGCGGCGCTGCGGGTACGCTGCGCCGGGGGCAACGTCGGCAAGGCGCGTCTTCTGCCCCAGCAGTGGCTGCTCATCGAGTGGCCCGCAGATCAGGCCGAGCCCGAGAAGTACTACCTGTCCACGCTGCCCGAAACCACGGCACTGAACGACCTGGTATGCGCCGCGCACATGCGCTGGCGCATCGAGCGCGATTACCAGGATCTCAAGCAGGACCTGGGGCTGGGCCACTATGAGGGACGGGGTTGGCGGGGCTTTCACCATCACGCCAGCCTGAGCATCGCCGCTTACGGTTTCCTGATGGAGCAGCGGCTGAAAGCCGGCAGCGATGCAGGAGGTAAAAAAAACTTCGTCAAACGCCAAGTGCCTGCCGTTTCCCCGGATTACATCCCTCGGGCAAGCCCAGCGCGCGCAGCGTCACGTGCCGGACTCGATCAGGACGCTGCGCCTTCAGTTGAGCGTCGCACTCGCAGGCGCCCTGGGACATTGCCCGCATTGCGCCGCCATTAGCGCTCGACTACGTTTGTGACACAGTAAGA